>PAKY01000037.1 GCA_002706885.1 Phycisphaerae bacterium | reverse complement strand
GCGCTTAACGCGCCGCTTCCGGCGACCACCGAGGGGCTGCTCGCGATCAGCGCCTTCGTCCGCTCCTACTGGTGGGCTGTCGGTCCGATCCTGCTGCTCTGCGCTATCGGGCTCTTCGTGGCGCTGCGAACGAATCAGGGCGCCGACTGGATGGGTCGGGTGATGCTGTCCGTGCCGGGCGTCGGCGGCGTCATGCGATCGCTCTACTCTGCGCGGCTGGCCCGGGTGCTGGGCGTGCTCCTCGAGGCCCGCGTGCCGCTCGTGGAGGCGCTTGACCTGACCGAGGCGTCGATGGGACACGCGGCCTATCGCGATCTGCTCGCGAAGGCGCAGGCCGACCTCGTGGACGGCGAGTCGTTCACGAGTTCGATTTCTCGGACCACATTGCTGACCCCCGCGATCATCGAAGCCATTCGGAACGGTGAGGCCACTGCTCGCCTGGGAAGCGTGCTGACAACCACCGCGGAGCACCTCGACGAGGACAACGCCCAGGCCATGCGATCGCTTTCGACCGTCATCGAGCCGCTGGTGATCGTCCTCATGGGCATCGTGATCGGCTTCGTCGCGCTGAGCATGTTCCTTCCGCTGTTCGACCTGACGTCCATGGCGGGATCGGGAGGCGTGCGATGAAGATGCCCAAGCCGAACAGGCCCTCGTTGATCGGGGTGGATCTCGGGGCGAGCCATGTGCGCGCCGTCCAGTTCGACGGAGCGGGCCACCCGCTTCGCACGCTGTCCCTTCCCCGAGGCGAACCCCGCGAACCGTACGGAGCGGACGAGTTGCGAGAAGTCGCGGCGATCGTCCGGCGCCGAGGCTTCGTTGGGAAGCGGGTCGTCCTGGGCGCTCCGAAGTCCATGACGCCGTCCGCAATGATCGAACTCCCCCCCGAGGACTCTGGCGCCCCACTCACCGCGATCGCTCGCGGCGAACTGGCCCGCGCCCGACGGATCGATCCGTCGAGCTTCGAGCTCACGTGGTGGTCGCCACGCGGAGCGGGACCCCCCGCGCGCGGTCGCGTGATCGCCGTCTCGTGCGAGCACCGCGCCGCGACGACGGTCCTCGACGCGTGGTCTGACGAAGGGTTCGATGTCCTTGGACTCTGCCCCGGCCCCGCCGCAGTCGCGCGAACACATGCCATCGACAGCCCCGAGGACACCGAACCGACCATCGTCGTCGATCTGGGTTGGTCGTCGTGCGAGGTCATCATCTCGCACAACGACAGGGTGCTGTTCCAGCGGAGCGTGAAGGGCGCCGGAGCGGCGTCGCTCCACGCCGCCTGCGCCGAAGCGTGCGAGCTCGACCACACGCACACCGGCTGGATGCTCGGAGCGGGACGCGAAGAGGCGCCCGAGATCGCGAGCGTCGTTTCGGGCATGCTCCAGGCGTACGGAGAATCCGCGTCGCGAGCGATCCAAACGACGCGCGTCTATGCCCAGGAGTGCTGGCGACAGAGCGACTTCAACCTCGTCCACATCGCCGGCGGCTTCGCGTCCGACAGCGAACTGCTGGATTGGCTCCAGGCGCACGTCGGCGTGATCTGTGTCCCGATCAGCGTCGCGGGTGGCCTCGACGCGTCGATGGCGACCGCCGCGGGGCTCGCCCGCGCCGATTGGACCCGCCCTGAACGCGCGGACACCCATCGACACGGGAGACACAACGGGCCCTCCGACGTATCGAGCTCAGTGGACGAGATGGAGCACGCCGCATGACCACGCTCCCCTCATTCATCCCGGCCGTCCGTCTCGCGGACGCGGCGAGGACACGACGCCGAGCCCGTTGGGGCGCAGCGCTCGCCGCGATGGGCGTCATGACGCTCGCGGTGTGTATCCCCGCCGCGTACCAGACCGGCGCTCGGTACCTGACGCTCGGTGAAGAAGCGCGATCGCTGCAGGCGAAGATCGCGGAGCTCGAGGACACCGCCGACGCCGCCGCGGCGAGCGCGACGATGTGGCAGTCCCGCCTGAGCGTTGTTCAGAGCCTGACCAGCCATCCCGACTGGAGCCTCTTGTTCCCGGTGCTCGCCGACGCGATCGGTGACCGTGCGACACTGATTTCGCTCGGTCTTCAGCCACTCGCACGGAGCGATCATCCGGGTTACACGCTTCGTATACGAGGCGTCGCGCCGTCGGCTCGCGAGGTGTCTGAGACAGCGCTCGCTATCGAATCGAGCCCGCTCTTTGTCACCGTCGATGTCGGATCCAGCCATCGTTCCGGCGGCGTCGTGGAGTTTGATATGTCCTGCGCCATCGCGCCACGGCCGGTCGGCGAGGTGCCGAACGCAACCTCAACGGGGGGCACGCCTTGAACCGCCTCTCCAACATGAACATCGAAGGCGTCATCGGAACGACGCTGATCGGCCTGATGGTTTCTGCCGCCTGGTTCCTCGGGCTGTCCCCGCTGCTGCAGGCGCACGCCGAGGAGCGAGCTCAGGCCGAGCGGATCGTGTCGCTTCGCCAGGCGTACGACCTCGCCGAACGCCGATCAGCCGAGGAGCAGGAACGGGCGAACCGGCTGCAGGCGGAGGTCGAGGCCTTTGCGCTGCAGCCGATGTCCGACGCCTCGATCAACGGCTTTCTGGAGCGATTGATCGAAATGGCCGACGACGCCGGGATCTTGATCGAACGGATCAGCCCGGGCGACCCGCAGCCGGCCGAGTCATGGACGGACGTTCCGGTCGACCTGGTCGGCACGTGCGGGGCGGAGCGGTTCCGTGTCTTCCTCGCCGAATTGAGGCAGCGAATTCCGGAGGCCGCGGTACGGAGCTTCACGATCGACCGACAGTCGGATAACACGCTCGGACTGCGGCTCGGGTTGGTTTGGCGCACTTCTACCACGCTGTCGGACGGGTCGGCCTCGGGCTGACTCGTCTAGACCCGATGACCGGCCGATGAGGCATCCATGTCGAAACTCGGACGTCGACCGAAGCTTCTCGCCCTCGTCCTCCTCGGTGGACCGGGTCTCATCGCCTTCGACCATTTCGTTCTCCGTGGCGGTGGCCCATCGGCGGCCCTCGCGCAGGCCGCGACCGAGGCGGTCGTCGAACACTTGACCGCGGGCGCCGAAGCGGAATCAAGCAAGCTGAGCGTCCCGGATCTTCTCCGCCTGACGGCCGAACAGTCCCAGTCTGATACGCCCGCGTTGTCCCGGCTCTTCGCGACCGTCGTCGCTCAGGAAGAGGTCGTCGAGACAACGAGCAACGACATCGTCGTTACCGGCGTGATGGTCGGATCCAAGCGTCGAGCTGCGGTCATCAATGGAACGGTGGTCCGGGTCGGCGACGCCATCGGTCAGTCCGGATGGAAGGTGAATTCGATCGATGACGAGGGTGTGTTCCTGGAACGAAACCAGGAACGCCGTCGTCTCACACTCAATGGTGGGGTGTGACGGTCGTGCGGGCGACGGCTACGGCCGGAACCCAATTTCGTGACTCGTTGGGCAAGGAAGCCTTGCACGGGGTCGATAGAGCAGTTCAGGGCGACAAAAGGGCGGCCCTTACGAACCACAGGAGCATCGTTATGCACGCCCGAACCGCCCGTCACCGCGCCTTCAGCT
The DNA here is from genome assembly GCA_002706885.1 of Phycisphaerae bacterium. GTDB lineage: Bacteria > Planctomycetota > Phycisphaerae > Phycisphaerales > UBA1924. The sequence goes on along the minus strand of PAKY01000037.1, from coordinate 35,241 downwards.
TGATTGAGCTTGTCGTGGTCGTGGTCATCCTCGGCGTGATCGCGGCCATCGCGATCCCCCGGATGAGCCGCGGCGCAGCAGGCGCCGGAGACTCCGGCGTCGCGTCCGACCTGGCCATCCTTCGCAACGCGATCGAGCTCTACCGAGCCGAGCACGACGGCGACTACCCGCCCGTCGCGACGTTCGAAGCGGCGCTCACGCAGTTCTCCGACCGCGCCGGAAACACGCAGGCCACGCCGGACACCACGCACATCTATGGCCCGTACATCACGGCCATCCCGGCCCTCAAGGTCGGGGCCAAGCGGGGCGCCACGGGCGTCGCGAACGCCGACGCCGCGGGCATCGGCTGGATCTACGACGACGCGAGCGGCGACATCCGGGCGAACGCCACGGAGAGCGACGACGCGGGCGTCGCGTACAACACCTATTGATCCAGAGGGATCGCGCATGACGCGTTCCGAGAGAACAACCATGACCGCCTGTTCGCGCGAGGCCCGGCCTCGCGCGTTTTCTTTGCTCGAGCTCGTGATCGTGGTCGCGATCCTGGGCATTGTCGCCACCGTCGGCATGCCCCGGTTCGCCGCCTCGGTCGATCGATCGGGCGCACGCGCCGCCGCCTACTCGCTCGCTCAGTTCACAGAGCAGACGAGGGAGGAGGCGATGGCGGCGGGCGACCCGCGCCTCCTGACGATCCATCCCACGACGTTCGATATCACCGCGTACGACCTTGTATTCGCGCCCTTCGCGGTCGTCACGGAGGAGATGAACCTGTCTCTGCCGCCCTTCGACATCACGGCGATGTCCGCGACCTCCACCGACGTCGATCCAACGGACGGCACGGACGAGCAGTTCTCGTCCTCGATCCGGACCGGACGCTCCGTCTACGTCTTTAACGCGTGGGGAGACGGGCTCCAGCGCGGCGAGGCGGTCATCACCCGCGGGAGCGCCTCCGTCACGGTGAGCGTCTGCGACGAGAACGGGAAGACGTACGTGAAATGAGCCCCACGCCCCGACACATCCGTGGCCGCCGGCGCGGCTACACCCTGATCGAGCTCGTCGTCGCGATGACGGCCGGCTCGGTCATCATCGTTGCGATGGGAGGCGCCCTGACGCTTGCGAGCTTCGCCCTCCCCACCGCCGACGAGCCGGCGGTACGCATCCGCGAAGCGAACGACGCGCTCAGCCTGATCGCCCGCGACGTCGCGGTCGCGAGCGGGTACAGCATCACCGGATCGAAACAAACACTCGTGCTGACGCTCCCCGATCGGGACGACAGCGACGGCGCCGACACCGTCCGCTACGACCTGATCAAACCCGCGGGGGAAGTCGTCCTCATCCGGAGCAACGGCGCCTACGAACGGCACCTGATCACGGGCGTTGGCTCTTTCCAGGTCGATGCGATCACACCCGCCGACCGGAGGCCTTCGCTGCTGATCGAGCTCACGATTGCCGGTCCCCCCGACGTCACGGCGACGACCACCGTCGAGATGCTGGCCAACCCCACGTCAACGAATTGAGGATCGAGGCATGAACCGTCGCTCAACCACGGGTGTTCGCCGACGCTGCTTCACGCTGCTCGAGGTCGTCATGTCCTCGATCGTCGTCGCCCTCATGCTGGTCGGAGCGATGAACGCGGCGACCGCGGCGCGCGCGCTGACCACCACAACGAACGAGCGGGCGGCCGCGTGGCGGCTCGCGGAAGATCTTGCCTCCGAGGTCGCGACGGCGCCAATCGATCCAATGCACGCGAACTTCGTTCTTGACCTGACCGAGTTCACCGCGAACCTGCTCAGGACGGTCGCCAGCATCGACGCGGATTCGCCCCGGGCCGATTTCCCGACGATCGACTACTACCACAAGTGGTCGGCGTCGCCTCCCGAAGACGTCCAGGGGGCCGCGCTGCCCGGGTTCGACGCGACATGGAGCCGTTCGGTGGAGATCGCCATGATCGACGAGGTCGGTTCGGACACGCTCGTCGGCGCGGACATCGTCGGACGGCGGGTCACGGTCACCGTCCGCCGACGAGGCGAAACGCTCGCGGAGATCACGGTCCTGCGAACCCTCTCCGGAGACACGCTGTGGCAGCGGTGAAGCGACGGCGTGGGACGATCTACGTCTTCGTGATGCTCACGAGCGCGATCGTCGCGAGCCTCGCGATCGGAGGCGCCGTGGCGCGTCGGTCGATGGCCGACAGGATGCACGACGCGTCGGACGCCGCGCGTGCGCGGCAGACGGCTCGATCGGTGTTCGAACTCGCGCTGAACACGCTGACCGATGACGACGGCGACTGGGTGTACACCGATGCGCGGAACGTTCTCGCCGACGTCATCCTGAACAGGTCCTTCGCGACCGCCTACTTTGCCGACAAGACAACGCACTTCAAGCTCACCACCGCCGAACTGCCCGCCAGCGGCGCGTACCTGATCGCGGAGGCGTACACGGGGAACGCCCGTGTCCGTCTGGCGTGCGAAGTCACCGACACCGGGCCGGACCTGCACGCGCGAGCGCTGTCGCTCGGCCCGATCCGGTACTACCCGCTCAACGAAGGCAGCGGCTCGATCGGCATGAGCGAATCGACCGCCACCCTCGGCGGCGTCTACAGCGACAGCAACATCTCGGGCAGGACCACCGGCCCCGAGGACGGCAACGCCCCCTGGTTCTCCGACAACAACGACAACGCCGGGAGCGCGGCCGGCGCCAACTTCGATATCGGCAACGGGACGATCACCTTCTGGGTCAATCCCGGCGCCGACCGCTGGGACCGTGTGATCGCCATGAAGGCTGGCTACTTCAGCCAGGGCAACGGAGACGTCGTCTTTCTCATCGACGACGATCGGATCGCCGTGTATCACGAGATTTCCGGCCCTGACAGCTATCTCGTCGGCGACAATCTTCCCGAGAACACCTGGAGTTTCGTGACGTATTCGTTCGGACAGTCCGGCGCGAAGCTCCGAGTCAACGTGAACTCCCCGTCGACGAACGGATCGTTCAAGGGAGGACTTGAATACACCTTCGACGACATCTTCCGCTTCGGCGGACCGGCGGGGTACGACTACGCCGGGGTAGACGAAGAGCTCGACGGTTCGGTCCTGGGCTTCGCTGTATTCGATCGGATACTCACGACGCCCGAGCTTCGGTACATCTATGAGATCGATGAGATCCCGCTGACCATCGACCCGGATTCAACCAGATGGATCGTCGATTGAGTCGCGACGGTGGGTTCACCCGCGTTTCGCCGGGGATCGATCCCGACGAGCCAACAATCGAACCGATCCGCTGATCGCTCGCTCGGCCGATGAGAGCGACCGGCCGCAAGGTCACGACGCCTGAGCGTTCTCAACCTTGCGCTCGTCAAGATCCGACGGACAACCACCTCGATATCGGCGATGCCTTCGTGTCGCCTCGCTCTATGGCCGCGCACAAAAAAAGGCCCGAGTCAGGAACTCGGGCCATCTCGTCGTCCGCCGCGATCTCCGGCGCCGTTCAGGCGGCCCGTTCAACGCGCTGGTTGCCGAACTCACCGCTCGCGTGCTCACGCTGCATCTCGTCGAAGCGTGCGAAGTCGATGTCGAGGAATGGCTCGACGAGATCCGGGGCGAACTGCGTGCCCGCGCACTTGCGGAACTCCGCGAGCACGACGTTCCGCGGACGACTGGGCCGATAGGCGCGGTTGGAGCTCATGGCGTCGAAGGTGTCGGCGAGCGCCAAGACACGGGCGATCATGGGGATCGCCTCCCCCTCGAGGCCGTCGGGGTAGCCGCGTCCGTCCCACCGCTCGTGGTGATGGAGCACGCCAGGCAGGATTCCAGCGAGACCGGGGATCGAGTCGAGGATCTCGAACCCGATCCGCGGATGCTGCTTAATCATCTCAAACTCTTCGTCGGTGAGACGATCGGGCTTGCAGAGCACCCGGTCGGGCACGCCGATCTTGCCGATGTCGTGCAGCCTTCCACAGAGATCGATCCGTTCGATGTCCGCCGGGTCCATCTCCACGGCCTCCGCGAGCATCCGCGCAAGCAGCGCCACGCGCTCGGAATGGCCTCGCGTGTACGGATCCTTGGCTTCGAGCGTCCCCGTGAGCGCCTGGAGTGAGCCCATGTACGTCCTCTCCTGTTGTCGAAACAGGCAGAGGCTTTCGAGCTTCGTCGCTGCCCGCCCCGCCACGATTTCCACGGCCTGCGTGTCGTAGCTGCTCGCCTTCTCTTCCGTCTCGTCGAGGGACTTGCCCAGAACGATCCAGCCCGCGCGCTCCCCGTCGAGACGCACGTCCTTAACGATCAGCTCGTCCGCTTCAAGAGCATTGAATCCAACGCAGATGCCCCGCCGGGCGCGCGGCGCCCACTCGGAGACGATGTTCGGGAGTTCGGCGGCGACCCTGGAAATCAGTCTCGCCTCGTCGGCCGACACGGTTAACTGCGGGACCTCGATCCCGCCGACCGTCCAGCCCTCGACCAGGTCGAGCGCCGACCAGCGGCACCCAAGGACCCGACGGAGCGAGCCGAGCGAGTCGGTGACGAACTGGGCCGAGGCGCGGACGTTGCCGAGCGTCCTCGCCAGCTCGTAGAGCATGGTCGTCGCTTCGTACGAGTGGTCGAGGTGCATCGCGAAGACGCCGTACTCGTGCTCGAGAAGCGATGACGACACCGAGTCGTTCAACGACTCGGCGAGCACTGAGATGACGCCCGACGAGATGTCGTTCATTCCGTCCGGAGCTCGTTTCGGAGCCGCGACGAGCAGGGCGCCGCCGTTCGAGGCGTTCAGCACCGCGATCGCGTGCGAAGTCGGCCCGCCGACCCGCATCACCGGCTCTGAAAGGTCGAAGATCTGCGGCTTTGCCCAGGCAAGAACGTCCGCCGGACCCTCAACGTCCTCCGGCAGGCGTCCGTCTTGCGTCAATCGGCAGAACCAGGCGCCGAGCGATCTGGCGCGGTCTTCGACCCGCCCCAGCACGTCCATGTTCGGAGCGGGTTCGATCATGCGGCCGCCTCCACTTCGCCGGACTTCGTGTCCGACCCCACGACCTTCTCGACGCGTGTGAGCAACTCACGAGCGCTGAAGGGCTTGGAAAGAAGATCCCTGATATTCGTCCTTGCCAGACGTTCCTCGTCGATCAGATGGGCACGGGCCGTCAGCATGAGCACCGGCGCCGAGCGCGTGGTCTCGTTCGCGAACAGGGCCTCCGCGACCTCGAGCCCGTCCATGTGGGGCATCTGGTAATCGACCACGACCGCGTCGGGCGTACACGCCACCGCGGCCTCGACCCCCTGGCGACCATCTCTCGCCAGCGTCACCCGCCAGCCCGCGGCCTCGAACCGCCGCTTCAGAATGGTCACGATGTGGATCTCGTCGTCGATCACGAGAAGATGTCGCTGGTCCATCACGCACAGGCCTCCCGCTGGCGCCGGGGCCAGCATCTCAATGTCGGCCTGACAACCCTCCCGATCCGGTCGGGTGTTACAGCATCACGTCAAGCAACGCTGCCTGCGCCGTCACAGACGATCATGCGGCCCCAGATTCCGCCAGATGGTCCGATACAATCGCGATGCTCACCGCCTGGCACGCAATTAGCGGGGAGCGTTCGCCGAAAGCAACGCGACCCCGGCCAAAATGCAGCCCACCCCCATGATCTTCCGAGTTCCCAGCGGTTCTCCAAGCGCGAGCCAACCAAGCGTGACCGCCGTGGCGGGGGCAAGGGCAAACGCGATGGGCTTGACGCGGCTGATCTCTCCGTAATGCAAGGAGAGATAGAAAAAGATCATCCCACCGGCGCCCGCGATCACCCCCGACCCCAGCACCAGCTTCCACAGCGTCCCAGCGGACGCTTCTGTCCACTTTGACGGCTCGAGCTTCGCGCTATGGACGGCCCACGCGTACGCCGCCCACATGAGGGGGATCGCCACCGACGAGCGGACGGCGATCGCCGTGATCGGCCCGACCTGCTTCGTGTGGAGCACCGACTTGGTGAACAACTCGCCCACGCCCCAGCAGAGCCCAGCGAGCACGGCAAAGAGGATCGCCTTCATAGAAGTGCAGCGTATCCGTGCGTGGCTCCTGTAGTCTGCCGCCATGCATGTCTGGCTCTACGCCGTTTCCGCGGGATTGCTCTGCGCTTGGTTGGGCGGATTGGCGTTCTTTCTTGTCGCGGACCGACCACGAGGGCGGCGACGATGCCCGAAGTGCTTCTACGAACTCTCCGCGCTGGTCCCGACGACCTGTCCGGAGTGCGAACGACGGGTGGAGCGTGACCAGGAGCTGCTGAGGACTCGGCGGCGATGGGGATCCGCGGCTTTTCTGTCGCTGCTGTTGCTCGTTCCCGCGGCAACGATCGTCGGGCTGGCGCGGGTCCAACAGACGCGCGGGTGGGCCGACCTGCCGGCGTCGGTGGTCACCCGTCTGGTGTGGCTGGAGGATTCGAAACTTGACGAGGACTTGCGCCGAAGGCTCGGCGAGGGCGACCTTCGCCTCAGCGAGATATCCAGGATCGCGCGTGGCGCTCGCGATCGCCTCCGGGAATCCGACTCCGGCCCCGCGGACCTCGAACTCCTGCGTGCGTGCGGCTGGCCCTCGGCGCGTGTGCGGCTTGATGACGGTTCAAAGGCGCGCGTGCTTCTTATCGAACTGGATGCGCCGGGGCTGGTCGACGTCCTGCTCGCGCGTCCGACGGATCCGGCTGTCGCAGACCGAATGCTCTTCGAATCGCTCGCCCAACTGGAGGACCTCGACCGCCGCGTCACGATGAGGCTTCTCGATGAGCCGGAGTACCTCGATCGGCAGTTCGAGCGCCGTGACGGCGTCCGTCTGTCGCCCATCGGATGGGTCGCGTTTCGCGCGGTCGAAACCGCGATGAGCTCAATCGGCTTACTTCCAAAGATGAAGCAGCGGATCTGGGCGTCGATGCTCGATCAGCTCCGGGGCTTCGGAAGCGATCACGTCGAAGCCGCCGCGTGGTGCAAGCAGATCGCCACCGACGCACAGATGCGCCAAAAGCTGCTCGGCGTGGAGTCGGCGGAGCAACCAGTGAGGATAGCGGACCCGCGGTTCACGTTCCTGTCGGCTGACGACTTCGCTCGGCTGCTCGGCGTGTGGATGTGGACCCGTCTTGGCGATTTTCCTCCAGGAGCGGAACAGACGCTGCTCTCGCTGGCCGACGACGCGCCAGACCTCCAGGCGCTCGGCGCCGAACTGCTCGGTGGCTATCCCTGGTCTGAATCAACCGAGTCGTATCTCACCGCCTGTATCAGCGCGGGCCCGACCGTCCAGCGGGCGGCGATTTCATCCGCGACGCGCTTTGGCGAGGCCGCGAACGTGCTTTCGCCAGCGATGCTCGAGGCTATCGGCGACCCGGATGTACCGATCGGCTCATCGGGCTTCTATCGGGACTACCTAGCGCTTGGCGGCGATGAAAAAGACTTCGTCGACGCCATGAGCAATCGGCTGAGGTCATACGTCCAAGGACTCGAGAGCGGCCTCTACGCTCCAGATCCAATGGTGTTCTTTCTCGGCGGGCGATTGGATACCGAGATGCTTCTGATCCTGGACCTGCATGACAGCTACGACGGGCTCCGGAGCGCCATCGAACCATTGTTCGGCCTCGACAGCCATCGCGGTTCTTTCTTCGCCGCGGCGGCGCTCGTCGCGCAGGGCGGGGATGCCGAGCGAGCGACGCGTTGGATCCTCGACCAGAACCCGTCGCTCGACCAGCCGCTCTCGCTTGGAACCCCGCAGCACGCGCTCATTGATCTGGTGCGACGTGATCTCGCCGATCACGACTTGGTCCGTCTTCGCCTCACGATCGAGAACGCGAGCCTGGACACCCGTGCGTTCATCGCCCATTTGAGGAACTTCTTGGCTGATACCGCGATCCTTCGGCACTACGAGCCGATCATCTCCGCCCAAGCTGATGCCGGGGACCTGAACGCGATCGAGCTTCGAGATCGGCTGAACGAAGCGAACTAGAAGAGGTCCACCATCGTCGGCGCCCCAAAGCCACCGAAGAGCGCGTCGCACGCGGCGAGCGCGTTCTCGCCAGCATCGATCCGCCCCGCGGCGGCGAGTTCGCTCGCTCTGAGATGCCCCGAGTAGATCGGCGCGAACCAACGCGCCGTCGTCTTCAGGTGGCCCTCACCGCCGCGCTCACAGACAGCGGCGCCCGATCCATCGGCGCGAACGATCCACCGACCGGCGTTCGATGGAACGACATCGTCCGCGATCTCAAGATGGATCTCCGTCGCGAGACCACGCGGGAACCCACGGGCCTCGACCGCAGCGGCGACATCAGTCACACGGAGCATCCAGCGATTCAGGACCTTCATTCGGAAGCGGTGGTCTTCGAGATCGATCAGCAGCGCGGATTCCGCCTGAGTCGTGAAGCTGATCTCGCCCGCCGTCGACGCATAACCCCGAAGGAAACCGCGAAGGCGAGCGAGGCCACGCGGCGTCGACCAGGCCATGTCCGCGACGCGGAGAGGGTTACCGAGCATCGTCCCGGTGCCGGGCTGTTCCCAGTCCCAAGCGCCAAGCTTGTAGAAGACATAGGCCTCGATCGAGCCGTCTTCGGCGGTCGCCACGAACCCGTCGTTCTCGCCGGTGCGTGGGCGGCGGACGCGTTCCCAGAGATATGAACCGCGGTCGCAGAATCCATGTCGGTCGCGCGCGTACGCGGCGTAGCACGCTCGAACGGCGTCGAAATCACGCTCATCGGCGTACGAGCGCCACCCGACGCCGCGGTCTGTTGCGGGCAACATCGCAGCGGGGACCTTCGCGTGGCAAACGATTCCTGCCGTTTCGTAGCCGACCGAGCGGTAGAGCGGGTGCAGCCCCGAGTAGAGGACACTCGTCGGCACGCCGCGACCGTTCAACTCCCGCATGAGCTCGGCCATCAAACCCCGGGCGACACCGCGGCCGCGGGCTTCTGGTGAGACGGTCACCGCCGCGATGCCCGCCGTATCAACCGAACGGCCCCCCAGATACTGGGCCATCGGGATGAGCATCGCACACGCGAGCGTCTGGCCGCCCTCTCGGAGAACACGCCAGTTCTTGATCCCCGCCATGCGGATCCACGCGTCACCCTCGCCCCTTGTGACACCGAACGCGAGTGACGTCAGGCGTGAGACATCGCCCACGCTGCCGTCTGACAGTTCAGATAGCGGCACGACGACGCGTTCGTCACCCACACCGACCCCCTTTGGGTGATTTCGCTCAGTACGTGATGAACGATAGATGCATCGCGCAGTGCTTGAGTTGGAGCACCACCCACTGCTCGTGCGTGAGCTTGCCGAGGAGCGGGCTTGTCTGCGTCATCCTCTCGCCATTCTGAAGCCGTTTGACCTGCATCCGGAGTTCTCCAATACCCGTCGCGTCGGTCACGCTGTCAGAAGGGAGCAGCACAGACGCCTGCTTGGGCAGCTTGAAGCCCGATGGGAGCGGTTCTGGCCCCATCGCCTTCTTCAGCAGGAACATGCGGCCGAAGAATCGCAGGATCCCGGGCGCGAGCGTCGGGAATCCGTCGATCGAGAAGCGCATGAACTTCGCGCAGTGCTCGCCGATCTGGCCCGGTGTCCAGTTGCCCGTGTGTCCGATCGTGCCGGCTTGGATGGCCGCATCGATGCGATCGAGCTCTCGCTCCAATTCGTCGATCGAGCCGAGGGTCAGCGAGCGGCGCGGGGCCGTCTTGGTATCAACGGTGGTCATCGCGGCAGGATACCGGTCGCCCCAACGGCTGGTGGCGCCAGAGGCGAGGTTTCCGCTCTAACATCACCGGTTCCGTCGTCAGACGACCCCGTCGGAGGAGCAAGCCTTGGAAACGACCGGACCAGCCCCTGCCACCGCGAACGCGTCGCCGTCGACGACCCGGCGCTTGCCGGACTGGCTCGGGCTCGGCGCCCCAAAGACGGCCACGACGTTTCTCGCGGCCTGCCTCCGGGAACACCCCTCGCTCTACGTCCCCGAGGTGAAGGAACCCCACTACTTCAGCTTCACCATTGAGGAAGGCCAGACGCTCGACGATTACGCCTCGTACTTCGAGGACGCGTCAGCCGAACAGTTGGCCGGCGAGTTCAGTGTCTCCTACCTCGAGCATCGAGAGGCGCCCACGCGCGTGAAGGCCGCTATCCCCGAGGTGAAGCTCATCGCGTCGGTGAGGGAGCCTGTCAGCCTGTTGTACTCTTGGTACTGGCAGGCGAAGCGGCAGAACTTCTGGCAGATGGAGCGCAACGAGTGGGATCTATCTTTCGAGGACGCCATCGAGCGGTACGATCAGCTTCTCAGAGCGGTACGGATGGGGTCGTCGCTCGAGCGTTGGCTCGGCCTGTTCCCGCGTGAACAGATCCACATTCTGGTCCAGGACGACATCAAGGCTGATCAGGCAAACGAGGTGCGTCGCCTCTACGAGTTCCTTGGCGTCGACCCAACTTTCACGCCCGATGCCTTCCGAGCGCAGTCCACCGGCAAGGCGGTTCATGGCGGGGTCTCGCCCAAGGCGGGAGCCGTAGGTTGGGCGTACGGGACGCTCTATCGCGCCGCGGTTGTTGGCGGAGTCCGCCCGCTGCGCAAGCTATTGGGAGAACGGGGAGCGAAGGACCTTCTCGCCCGCCTTCGCGTCCGGGACATCGCACGCAAGGTCTTCTTCAAACGGGGTTCCCCGCCGATGGATGAGGCCACTCATCGGCGGCTCACCAATCAGCTACGGCCGGAGGTCGAGAAACTCGAATCGATCCTCGGTCGCGACCTCAGCACATGGAAGGCCGCGGAGCGATGAACGGGCGAGTGATCGTCCGCCATGGCTTCTGGTAGAACGACGGCCCACCGCCTTCTGATGTTCGTTATCCTCGCGATTTCACGGAGGTCCCCGATGTATGCCGAAACCACCGACCACCACCGCTGGCTCGATCAGCTCGTTGGCGACTGGGTATACGAAGGTTCTTGTGACGCCGGTCCGGACGCCCCGCCGATGTCGTGGTCCGGTCGCGAGTCCGTCCGCAAGTTAGGCGACCTGTGGGTCATCGGTGAGGGCGTCGGATCGATGCCCGATCAGGACGGTGAAATGCGCACGGTCATGACGCTCGGGTTCGATACGCGGCGAGGGCGATTCTGCGGGACATTCGTTTGCTCGGTCTTCGACCACATGTTCGTCTACGACGGCACGCTGAACGACGAACGGAAGGCGCTCACGCTCGACACGGAGGGTCCGGATTTCCAAGACCCTGCGAAGCTTTCAAAGTATCAGGACATCATCGCGGTCGAAGATGCGAGCACCAGGACGCTGACCTCCCGCCTGCCCGGGCCGGGTAGTGGATGGACAACCTTCATGCAGGCGACGTACAAGCGTTCCTGACCGCTGTTGGCCCGCGATTGGGTTTATGGCGATGTCCTCGGCGTCACAGATCCTCCATTCGGCACGGTTTGCCACCCCCTTCTCTGAGTGGGTTGGCCAACGGTCTCCCTCAATTGGATGAATGGCTAGCGGCATGGGTCTGTCCCATCGCCGCCGTGCTGTTCGTGGTCGGGCGCGTCCGCCCGAGCCACTTTCAGAGGAGGAGGGCTTTGATGATTCGTACCGCAGCCATTGCAGTGATCGGCGCCGCCGGTGCGGCCAACGCCGGGATCGTGTCCTTTTCCGCCACCGGCGGTCACGCCGATGCGACCTGGTCGATCATCGCGCCGCCCACATCGGTCGGCAGCGACGATTTCAACGACCGCATGCTCCGCGGGTTCGCCGAACGACAAAACATCACGCTCGACAATGATCTGATACTCGGCGGCCAACGAATCGCCGCGGGAACGACGGTCAATGCGTTCGGTATTTTCTGGGATCCACGATCCGGAACCACGATCCAGGGTGACATCCGCTTCGATACTGACATCCTCGGCGTGGCGACGACGTTCAGCGAACTCGCAAAGACGGATCCGATCGCGGGACTCGGCTCCGTGACGTACAAGGATCCGACGCTTCGAGGGCTCGAGTCGAATCGGGATAGCTACGCCGTCGCGGGTGACACGCTTTCGATCGACTTCCGCGCGTCGTCCCCGGGTGACTTCATCCGCGTCTTCACCGCGGTGCCGACACCCGGCGCCGTCGCGTGCCTCGCCGCCGCTGGCGTCGGGGCGGTCGCGATCCGCCGACGACGTTGACGCGCAGCAGCAACCCCTGCAGGCGACGGCCGTCCAACGACGCCCGCCGCCTTTCCGCCTTCAACTCCCCGACGCCTACCGCCTTCTACGACCGCTTCGGCCAAGCACGCGGGCGCCGCAAGCCACTGAAAACGATTACGGCGAGACATCACCCCCACGGTGTTCGCGTCTTCGCCTGTCGCGCCACTGGGGGAAGACGCTCCCAACCCTCTGATATCGCTTGCGATGCAAAGAAAGTGTCGCAACCCGGGTCGCCAGTCGCTACCTTGATCTGGTGGTGGCCTGTGCGCGGCACGAGCGATGTCGCCGAAACTTCGCACGCGCCCCACCGTCGGTGAAACCCGCTCGATTTAGCCGTGGACACCCTTCTCCGTCCGCGGCTCCGCTCGTGGAACGTGCGCCGTGTAGCCACGGCAGAGGAGACCAGACATGACTTGCATCGATTTCCGCAAGACCGCCGCCGCCACCCTGATTGCCGTCTGCGCTTCGGCGAACGCTGAGTTGATCATCTCAGTCAGCAACAACGTGGGCAATGAACTCGGCGGCCTGGTCTTCAACGACGGCGACATGGTCCAGACCAACGCGAGCGGGAGCATGGCGAGCGTGTTCTTCGCCGAGAGCAACTGGACGAGCGACGGCGATACCGACGCGTTCCACATCCTCGATGATGGCACGTATCTCTTCAGTTCGCTGTTCAACTCCACAATCGGTGGCGTCACGTTCGACGACGGCGACGTGATCCGCTACAACCCGAACACGGGTGTCGCGGAGACCTACTTCATCACCGAGTCGACGTTCGATGACGCGGGCGAGGACATCAGCGCCCTCTCGACCCTCGCCGACGGCGACATCGTGTTTTCGACGCTCGCCGACGCTTCCATCGGCGGCGTCGCGTTCACCTCCGGCGACCTGATGCGTTACGACATCGACACGGGAACGGTGTCGTTCCTCATCGTCGGCGCCGACCTCTTCGATGACGGTGACGCCAACATCTACGGCGCTCACGCGAACGCCGATGGGACGTTCCTGCTGACCGCGAGCACGGACGAGATGATCGGCGGCACGCTGTTCCTCGACGGCGACGTCTTCCTCTATGACCCGCTCACCGACTCCGCCACGCTGTTCTTCAGCGAGGCGGCTTTCGGAGGCCAGAACCAAGACATCGACGCCCTGTACTTCTTCATCCCGGCGCCGGGCGCAACGAGCCTGCTCGCGTTCGCCGGCCTCACCGCCATGCGTCGTCGCCGCTGCTAAAGTCCATTCGAACGCCAAACGAAAGGACGACAACATGAATGAGTTCAACCGGGCCGTCGCCGCGTCGATCGCGGCCGCTCTGTCTGTTTCGCTCGCGCACGGGCAGGCACTCCGCGCCGTCGCCTCGACACCCGACGCCGACTTCGACGTTCCCACGTCGCAGGTCGTCAGCCGTACGCCGACGTTCGCCGACACCGGCACGGACGTTGTCGGCGTCGGCATGATCGCGACGTTCACTCTCGTCGTCGGCGACACCGTCGATGGAACGGGCCCGTGGGCCCTCGATGTCTCCATCCTTCCGACCGCTCCGGGCGGGGAGACGGGCGCGCTGTACAACCCGCTCGGCGGCGATGTCACGATCGCGGACTTCCCCTTGATGGACGGCGCAGCGCTGTTCGACGCGCCGGTCAGCGGCGGCGGGGAATGGACGCTTGGGTTCTCGAGCGCCGAGCCCCGATCGAACTGGACCTACGGACTTCGCGACGTGACGTACTACCTGCTCGCGGATGCCCCGGGCGTCGCCTTCGAGACCACGGCCACTCCCGACCCGGAACAGACATGGGACCGTCCGTTCTTCATCGCGGGCGTCTCCAGTGGCGGCCCGGTGGCGTACGACGCGATGGAGTTCACCGTCGCGGAGACGGGGGTCTACGAGTTTCTCAGCGTCCGCCCCGACGGCGCCAACCACTACACGTTCCTGTATCAGGGCGACTTTGATTCCACCGCTCCGCTCGACGACCTCGTCGATTACGGCCTGGGCAACGGGTTCGACCCGTTCAGCACGCCCCGCGGCACGAGTACGTTCTCGTCCCTACTCCTCGAGGGCGTGACGTACTTCTGGGTCACGAGCCAGTGGGACCGATTCGGTTCGATCGCAACGGCCGAGAACTCGATCTTCGGCCCCGGCGCGGTCACGGTCGCGGGCGGCGGTTGCTCCGGCGCTGATATCGCGGCGCCGTTCGGCGAGCTCGACATCGCGGACGTCGTGGCGTTCCTCAACGCGTTCGGCGCCATGGACGCGGCGGCCGACCTCGGCGCGCCGATGGGCGCATTCGACATCGCGGACGTCGTCGAGTTCCTGAGGCTCTTCGGCGAGGGATGCCCGTAACCCGGCGTCGGATGCCCCGACGAATCAGTCAATGGCGACCTTTCTGATCACAGGCGCCAACCGCGGTCTCGGGCTCGAGGCCGCCCGCCAGCTCATCGCGGGGTCGCACGCCGTCATCGCCACGGCACGCGACCCCGCGTCGGCGACGGATCTTCGCGCAACCGGAGCGGAGGTTCACTGCTGCGATGTCGCAGATCAGTCGAGCGTTCGGACGCTAGCCGATCAACTCGACGGACGGGCGATCGACGTGCTCGTGAACAACGCGGGCATGTTCCCCGATCGCGGCGTTGGTCTGCTCGATCTCGACGCGGAAGCGGCCGCCGAAACCTTTCGCGTCAATTCGGTCGGACCGCTGATTGTCACCCGCGCTTTGCTCCCGAACCTTCGCCTCGGCGAACGGCGGCTGCTCATCAACGTCTCCTCGAACGGCGGCAGCCTCACGCTGACCGCTGCGGAGGGGGCCCGCAGCTACGCGTACCGCGCGAGCAAAGCGGCCCTGAACCTGCTCAATATCGTCATGGCAGGCGAGCTTCGTCCGGTCGGCGTGGCATGTGTCGCGATGCACCCCGGGTGGGCACGCACGGACATGGGCGGCGACGACGCGCCGCTCGGCGTTGCGGAGAGCGTCGCCGCGATGCTGCGGACCTGGGAGCGACTGTCGATGCACGAATCCGGTCGGTTCGTGGATCGAGAAGGGGTGGAGCTGCCCTGGTAGCGCTCTTGCGCCATCGCTGACTCACTCGCAGAATCCGAATCGGACGAGGATCTCCGTTGAGAGTGGCGGCAGGTCACGCTGCTGCGCCGAGTCGCACCATCGCATGTATCGGCGAGCTCGCATGCTCGGCGACCTTTGGATGGACGCCTGCTTGAAGGGGCTCGAATCACCACCGCATACTGGCGCAGCGACCGCATCGCCAAACAACATCCAGCGACGCTGGGAGCCTCACGGCCCGCCCTCCCCGACCGTCTCCCTCGCCTCCCGAAGCGCCTCCGCAATCCGATCAACGTACGGCGTGACCTCATCGACAACTGGCGTGTCACGGATCACCCGGAGCACCGCTTCGCTCCGCAGGAGATCGCCCGCAAGTTGGGGAGCGACGACGCCGCGTTCGATCGCCGCTTCGATCTCGGGGTTGGTCCGGAGCGTGTCGAAGGCTTGTCGCACCGAGGGGAGTTCGCCGATTTCGTCGAAGAGTGGATCGCTCTCGAACTTCGCGCGGGCCTGTGGGTCGGCCATCACCACCAGAAAGTCATCGATCACGACGAAGACCGAGCTATTGGCGATCGGATTGGTCCGCTTGCCGACCCGCCCAGGGAGCGAGGCGTCGAAACCCTCCGTCGCCGCCACAAAGCGCTCGGCGACCGGGTTGGGGGTCGCGCCGGGCCTCGCGGCAACGTCCGCCTGAAACTCCGCGACGGGACGGACGGCGGCGACACCCCAAGCGAGGAGAAGAGCGATCGCTAGACCTTCCATCAGGCCCAAGGCGCCTCCGACAGGAGCGTCCCACTTCTCGATCGCCATCGATGCACGCGGCGGCAGTCGCCTTACGCCAATGCCGATCGCGATGCCCGCGATGACGGCCACGACGACCACCGCTGCAAGCGTCACGACGACGAATCCCACGCCGTACGCGAGGAGGCCGCTCTGACCCATCGCCCGCCCCACCGCCGGCCCGACCACTTCACCGAGCGGGAGGCCGATGATCGCGGCGCCGATCAGGCCGACGAGCACCGCGAGCGTCCTACGACCTCCAACAAATAGACCTTGCAGGGTGGTCGCGAACACAATGGTCGCGACCACGCGGGTCGGCTTCGTGCCGACGACAAGGGCGACGACGAGTAGAACACACGCGACGGCGGCGCCGATGAGACGATACCGACAGATGCCCGACGGCTCGACAGGCTCATCGACCTCGCTCGATTGCTCGACCGCCGCGGGCGCGTGAACCAATTCGGCTCGCGTGACCACGACGAGCGAGGCCGATCGCATCGCTTCGCCGCTCGCGCCTGCGCCGGGCGCGGGCAGCGACGAGCCGTCCTTCGGAGCGATGACCGAGACCGCGATCGGTTGCTCGCGGTATGTCCTCACCGAACGCTCAGCGTCGGAGGACGCGACCAGCACGCGCTGGTGTCCCTCGATCGGCGTGGCCATCCGCACCACGAGCATGTCGCCGTACCGCTTGGTCCGCGAACGGCCTTCCACCAGCCCCAGCGACGACTCTCGCGAGCCGTCCGACGCGGAGTACGCGAGAAGCACACGACGGCTGGAGTCTTCGGGCATGGGCGGAGACTACCTGATCGGGTGAACGCACCATCCCCGACGACGCTGGCGCATGAAAAACCCCCGCCGGGCGGGGGTGTGAATACCGAGCGAGACCGGCGTCAGACCGCCGCCGCGGCCTTCTCCGCCTTGGCGCGGGCGTCGTCCAGCGTGCCGACGTACATGAACGCCGACTCTGGGAGGTCGTCGCCCTCGCCGTTGCACAGACGCTCGAAGCTGTCGATCGTGTCCTCGAGCGGGGTGTACACGCCAGGGAAGCCCGTGAAGACCTCGGCCACGTAGAACGGCTGCGAGAGGAAGCGCTCGATCTTGCGGGCGCGGCCCACGAGGAGCTTGTCCTCTTCGCTGAGCTCGTCGACGCCGAGGATGGCGATGATGTCCTGGAGGTCCTTGTAACGCTGGAGGATCTGCTGCACGCGCTGCGACACCGCGTAGTGACGCTCGCCCAGGATACCCGGGTCGAGAATCGTCGAGGTCGAGGCGAGCGGGTCGACCGCGGGGAAGATGCCCTTCTCCGCGATCGAACGCTCGAGCACGACGAACGCGTCGAGGTGGGCGAACGCCGTGGCGGGCGCCGGATCGGTCAGGTCGTCAGCGGGCACGTAGATGGCCTGCACCGACGTGATGGCGCCCTTGTTCGTCGAGGTGATCCGCTCCTGGAGCTCACCCATCTCCGTGGAGAGCGTCGGCTGGTAACCCACCGCCGACGGCATGCGGCCGAGGAGCGCCGACACTTCCGAACCCGCCTGGGTGAATCGGAAGATGTTGTCGACGAAGATCATGGTTTCCTTACCCGACTCGTCACGGAACTGCTCGGCCATGGTGAGGCCCGACAGCGCGACGCGGAGACGGGCGCCGGGGGGCTCGTTCATCTGGCCGAAGACCATGGCCACCTTGTCGAGCACCTTGGCCTTGTTGCCGTTCTCGTCGGTGTACTCGGCCTCGCCCATCTCGAGCCAGAGGTCGTTGCCCTCGCGCGTCCGTTCGCCCACGCCGCAGAATACGGAGTAGCCGCCGAACTCACGGGCCACGCGGGCGATCATCTCCTGGATGATGACGGTCTTGCCCACACCGGCGCCGCCGAACAGCCCGATCTTGCCGCCTCTCACGAACGGGCAGAGCAGGTCGATGACCTTGATGCCCGTCGGGAGCACCTCGGTGTTGGGGTTGAGCTGGCTGAACTCGGGGGCCTCGCGGTGGATCGGCATCCGCGGCGCGCCCTCGGGCGCCGGGCGGTTGTCGATCGGGTTGCCGAGCAGGTTGAACACGCGGCCGAGGACCTTCTCGCCCGTCGGCACCGACACGGGCCCGCCAGCGTCGACCACGGGCATGCCGCGGCGGAGGCCGTCGGTCGAGCCCAGAGCGACCGCGCGGACGCGGCCACCGCCGAGGTGCTGCTGCACCTCACCCGTGAGCTTGATGTAGCCCGCGGTGGTGTCCTGATCGATCGTGATCGCGTTGTAGATCTCCGGAAGCGCGTCCTCGGGGAACTGAGCGTCGAAGGTCGACCCGATGACCTGGGTGATCGTGCCCTGCGTGCCTGCGCCCATGCGTGCGATCCTTTCTGGCGTGGTCGAAATCCGTCCTGCGAGCCCGTCCGAGGGGATCCCGCCGGGGGACGCGAGTGTAGGCCAGTTCCCGGGACGTGTCGGCCCCAGAGCCCGGCTCCAGCGGGCTGGAGGAGGTCATTCCGCGTACACGTTGCCCGCGGTCGCGCGGTCGGCAAGCGATGCTGCCTCCTCGGGCCCGCCGCCGCACGCATCGATGAGCACGTTCACGTGCCCGACCTTCCGACCGGGGCGGGCAGCCTTACCGTAGCGATGGACGCGGAGCGCGGGATGTGATTCGACCTCGCCCGCCACGGCGTCGCTTCCGATCAGGTTGGCCATCACGGTCGGGCGGTCCGCCGTGATCTCGGGCAGCCCCATCCCCATCACCGCCCGTACGTGCGCCTCGAACTGGCTGAGCGTCGTGCCGTCCATCGTCCAGTGACCCGTGTTGTGCACGCGAGGAGCGAACTCGTTGGCGAGCAGGCGGCCCCCGACGTCGAAGAATTCGACCGCCAGCACACCGACGTAACCAAGTTCGGTCGCAAGGGACCGCAACGCGCTGACGGCCCCCCCGCTCTTTAGGCCCGCCGCCGGCGCGGTGCTCCGGACGAGGATGCCTTCATGGTGGACGTTCTCGGCGAGGGGGTAGATCGACGCTGACCCGTCAACGCCGAACGCGCCGACACAGGAGACCTCGCGATCGAACGCGACGCGTTCGTCAAGGATGACCGTCCGCGATCCGAGTTCGGCGAACACGCTCGCCGCGTCGGCCGCGGAGGCGAGCGTCATCTGGCCCTTGCCGTCGTAGCCGCCACGCGTCGCCTTGACGATGGCGGGGAGCGGAAGGGTTCGGGCGGCGCGTTCCAACGCCTCCGCCGTCTCCGCCTTCGCCCACTTTGGAGTCGGGATCTCGAGCCGCCGGAACAATTCACGCTCTCGAACCCGGTCCTGGGCGATGACAAGCGGCTGCAAC
Source organism: Phycisphaerae bacterium (assembly GCA_002706885.1). GTDB lineage: Bacteria > Planctomycetota > Phycisphaerae > Phycisphaerales > UBA1924. The sequence continues at coordinate 15,946 of PAKY01000037.1, read as the reverse complement.
CCCGGGCGGAGCGTTGCGACCTCGTCGACGGCACGGGCCGTCGCCTCAGGCACATTCTCGAACTCGTACGTGACAACGTCGCACGCCTCGGCCCATCGTCTGACCGCGTCGAGGTCGTCCCACGCCCCACTCGTCAGCGACGCAACCTGACCAGCGCACGCCTCGGCGTTGGGGTCATACAGACGTGTCTCCACATCGAGCCGCTCGGCCACCTGCGCAAGCATCCGACCGAGCTGACCCCCACCGAGCACGCCGAGCACTGGTCGCGAGCCTGACATGCGGGCAGCGTACGCGGGGTAGCCTTGCGAGATGCGAACCCCCACGATCGAACTCAGTGTCCTCTCCCTGCTTCTCGCCCCGTCCCTTGCTCATGGCCAGGCGACCACGGCGGCTGAACCCATCGACGATGAGGGCCGCCCGGCCCCCGCCGCCGAACGCTTCGAGCCCAGGCTCGACGAGTGGTGGCAGGACTCCGTGTTTTACGAGGTCTTCGTCCGCTCCTTCGCGGACTCGACCACAGGCCCGCTCGCAAACGACGGCGTCGGCGATCTCCGCGGCCTCATCGAGCGGCTTGACTACCTCAACGACGGCGATCCCACCACCGACGACGACCTCGGCGTCACGGCCCTCTGGCTCATGCCGATCACCGAATCTCCGAGCTACCACGGGTATGACACCACCGACTACCGACGCGTGGAGCCCGACTACGGGACCAATGAGGATTTCCGTGACCTCATCAAGGCATGCCGGGAGCGTGGAATCCGCGTCACCATCGACCTGGTCCTCAACCACTGCTCCCGAGCGCATCCCTGGTTCGAAGCGGCAGCCTCGGGCGATCCCGACAAGCGCGACTGGTTCATCTGGAGCGATGAGGATCCGGGGTACCGCGGCCCGTGGAACCAGCCGGTCTGGCATCGCGCTGACGGCTCCTATTTCTACGGGTGCTTCTGGCAGGGCATGCCCGACCTGAACTACGAGAACCCCGACGTCACGCGGGAGATGCTCGACGTCGTCCGATTCTGGCTCGAAGATATGGGCGCCGACGGCTTTCGGATGGACGCCATCCGCCACCTCATCGAGGACGGGCCCCGCCAGGACAACACCCCAGCGACGCACGCCTGGCTCCAGCAGTACTACGCATGCGTCAAGAACATCAACCCCGAGGCGTTCAGCGTCGGCGAGATCTGGGCCCCGTCCAACGACGTGTCCCGCTACGTCGGCGACCAGATGGACCTCGCGTTCGAGTTCTCGCTCTCCGACGCGATATTGACCACCGTCAACACCCGTGACGCGTCGCCGCTTCGCAAGGCGATGACCACGGTGAACGAGCTCTATCCGACGGGCATGTACGCGACCTTCCTCCGCAACCACGACCAGTCCCGGACGATGCACGTTCTCGGTGGCGACGTCGAGGCCGCGAAGCTCGCCGCGTCGATCCAGTTCGCTCTTCCGGGCGTTCCGTTCATGTACTACGGCGAAGAGATCGGCATGTCCGCCGACAAACCCGACCCGCAGCTCCGAACGCCGATGCAATGGGAATCGGGCCCTAACGTTGGGTTCTCGAGCGCGGAGCCCTGGATCGAGCCGAAGGCGGACGCGGAGTCGGTGAACGTCGCGAGCGAATCCAGCGATCCCGATTCACTGCTCAGCCACTACCGCGACCTGATACGGGAGCGCCAGAGCGACGCCGCCCTGCGCAAGGGCGAACTGCGCTTCCTCGAAACGCGCGATCCACGCGTGCTCGCCTTCACCCGGACCTACAGGGATGACCGAACGCTCTGCCTGTTCAACCTCGCGGAAGAGCCGGTGAGCACGTCCATCCGCACCGACGACGACGAGCAGGACGACACCGCCTTCCAACTCGCCCCCCGCTCCGCACGCTATCTGCGCTCCGCCGCTCCCTGAGACCGCGGCGGAATCGCGCGACCCTCGCACGCCTGCCAATGCCGCATCGCCGATCCGAGCAGCGCCGCCCCGCACGCGCCGCCGCCGGCAAGCACGACGACCACGAGCCCGGGAAGCATCGACGCGCCGATCGTCATCACCGCGGTCATCACCACCCCAACGAACACAAGAGCCGCGAGCAGAACGGTCACAAGCGCCCCGACCTCGACGAGCCGCCGCCTGCGGGTGGCCATTCCGCCCCAAACCGCGACCACGGGCGATGCGACAAGCGCGATCAGGCAGACCGCGATCCAACCCGCGTCACCGAAGACACCGCCCCAGACCATCGACAGCACGAGCGCGGTCAGAATGCCACTCGGAAAGATCGTCACGGCGGCGGCGAGCCAGATCGTCCAGTCCAGTTCAGGCCTCGGACGCGTGGCCGCGACGATGATCGTGGCCCCACACTCGGGACACGGCGAGATGACACGCCCCGCGATCTCGTACTCACAGCGGGGGCAGACCTTGCGAGGTCTGTCGCTCACCCCGGCGCCCGCTCCGGATCCGGGTTCATTAGCACACGCTCCGTCTGACGCTGGCGAAACTGCTCCAACGCCGCCCGATGCTCCGGGTGTGCGTTCGCCACGATGGCCGCCGCCATCAGCCCCGCGTTCACCGCGCCCGATCGCCCAATAGCGAGCGTCCCCACCGGCACACCCGCCGGCATCTGCGCGATCGAAAGCAGACTGTCCCACCCGCTCAGAGCCTTGCTCTGGACCGGCACGCCAAGCACCGGAACCGATGTCTTGGCGGCGAGCATCCCGGGCAGGTGCGCCGCCCCGCCCGCCCCCGCAACGATCACCTCGATCCCCCGCTCCCGAGCGCCCGAGGCGTACTCAAAGAGAAGATCGGGCGTCCGATGCGCCGACACCACCCGCTTCTCGTAGGGCACGCCGAGCTCTTCGAGCGCCTCGCATGCGTGTTGCATCGTCTCCCAGTCGGAGTGCGACCCCATCACCACGCCCACCAGCGCCGTCCCGCCCGTTCCGCCCGTTCCGCTGCCGTTTCCGTCCATGCCCGGATGATAACCCATCGCCGTCCGATCTCACCGCCGCTCTGTGACCGGGTCTCATGTATCAATTGACATCGCCAGTTCACGCCGAGCGGTGTCAACGCTCCATAAGGTCTTTCCATGCCCGAGAACGCCAACGGCACAGGCTGGATCCGCGAGTTCGTCTACGGGGCCATCGACGGCACGGTGACGACGTTCGCCGTGGTCGCGGGCTCGGCGGGCGCGGGGCTTGGCCCGGTGGTCGTCCTCATTCTCGGGCTCGCGAACCTCCTCGGTGACGGATTCGCCATGGCGTGCGGGAACTATCTCTCGACCAAGGCCGACCACCACGCCGCGAACCGAAACACCGACGCCGAGAAAACGGCGGGCGCAACCGGAACACCGCGCGAGATCGAACTGATCGCCCGCAAGGAGGCCGCGACCACCTTCACGGCCTTCGTCGTCGTCGGTTCGATCCCGATGATTCCGTTCGTCGTTGGCGTGGTACTCGGTCTGGAATTCGACCAGTTCGCGCTGAGCACGCTCGGCACCGTGCTCGCATTCGTGTTCATCGGCGTCGTCAAGAGCAGGGTGACGGGACGCGGCGCCGGCATCTCGATCACCGAGACGATCGGTATTGGCGGCCTCGCGGCCGCGGCGGCCTTCCTCGTTGGCTACCTGCTCAAGGGGCTCGTCGAGTCCGGCGTCGCCGCGGGGTAGTCCGTCGAGCTACGCGATCGCCTCGCCCGCCTCAGCCCCGTCACGGATTCGTATCGAACGCTCGATGGGAACGACGAGGATGTGCCCATCGCCGTCGATACCCGTCCTCCCGGCGTCGATGATCGCGTTGACCGCGCGATCAACAAACTCGTCATTCACCGCGATCTCGAACTTCACTCTCGCGTGCGTGTCGACGTAAACATCAGCGCCGCGATAGCTCTCTCGGACCGCCGGCTCGTCGCCGGTCGTACGGACGTTGTCGATCGACATCCGGAAGACCTCGACCTTGCTGAGCGACGTCTTGACGTCACGAAGCTTCTCCGGCCGAACGTACGCGATGATCAGTTTCAAGACACGTCTCCCGACGGCGGATGGCCAGTTTGCCAAAATCCAGATCGCAGCTCGCCAGATGACCACATTCCGAGGACGGCCGAGCGGGCGCCGACTTGGCCGCCGAGACCACCTCGGCGAGCCGTAAGAAAGTAAGCGGTCGGCGGAGGCCGACCTCGAACGCTCGAACTAGTGGTCCGGGAAGACCTGGAACCCGCCGTACGCCTCCATGGCGTGCTCCCCGAAGTCCAGGCCGCCGAGTTCCTCGTCTCGCGACACGCGCAGGCCGACCGTGAACCGCAGGATCAAGAAGAAGATCAACGCCGCGGGGAACGCCACCGCTCCAGTCGCAAGCACGCCGATGAGCTGGTCCCCGAACGTGCCCACGCCGACACCCTCGGTGTCGAGTTGGGTCATGCGCGCGTCGTCCGCGAAGAGCCCGACCGCAAGCGTCCCCCAGATGCCACACACGAGATGCACGGAGATGGCGCCCACCGGGTCATCGAGCCGCAGGCGATCCAAACCGATCACGCTGAGCACGACAACGACGCCCGCGATGAGACCGATCACGACCGCCCACTCGACGCGGATCACGTCCGCCCCAGCGGTGATACCGACAAGCCCCGCGAGGGCGCCATTGAGCGCCATCGACAGGTCGGGCTTGGCCTGCACGATCCAGCTTGTGAACATCGCGCCGATGATCCCCGCGGCCGCGGCGATCGATGTCGTCACGAAGACGAGGCTCACGCCCCCGAAGCCGTACCAGTTGCCGTCCGATGGATCACCCGGATCGGCGCTGAGCACCGAGCCACCGTTGAACCCGAACCAACCGAACCACAGCAGGAACACGCCGATCGCCGCGAGCGGCATCGAGTGACCGAGCAACGGACGGATCTGGCACTTGCCCTCTTCATTGACGAGGTACTTACCGATCCGAGGCCCGAGGACGATCACACCCGCGAGCGCTCCCCAACCCCCGACCGAGTGGACAAGCGTCGAACCCGCGAAGTCGTAGAACCCACGATCAGCGAGCCACCCGCCGCCCCACTTCCACGATCCGATGATCGGATACACGATCGCCACGTACAGCGTGCTGAAGACCAGGAACGGCCCGAGCTTGATCCGCTCCGCCACTGCGCCGGAGACAATCGTCGCCGCCGTCGCCGCGAACATCGCCTGGAAGATGAAGTCGCTCCAGTAGGTGTACCCCGCGTAGTCGGGTGTCATCCCCGAGCCGTCATGGGCAGGCGACGCCCCGAAGCTGAACGCGCCAAGCCAGTTGGACACCGTCCACGCCTCACCCGGGTACATCAGGTTGAAGCCGATGATCAGATAGGTGATCAGACCGATCGCGACGATCGCCGTGTTCTTGAAGAGAATGTTGACCGTGTTCTTCGCCTGCGTCAGTCCGCTCTCGAGCGATGCGAAGCCGAGGTGCATGATGAACACCAGCGCCGTCGAGATCAACAGCCAGAGGTTGTCGACCACGAACCGGTCGGTCACATTGGCGAGACCGGTCTCACCCGCAGTCACCGCATCCTGCCCGAACGCGACGCCTGCTACACAGACGACAAGACCAGCCGACAACCATCTCTGACACCGATGCATGCGTGAGCCCCCCAAGGCGGATCAATGCGGCACGTTACAGGCATTCTGAAGTCCGCGAAAGGGGTTGGCGTTTCGAAATTCCCGTGCAAGCGATTTCAGTCGGCTCCCCGGATCGTCCGGACGATCCTCGTCGTCGCGAAACCCCGCCTCCACGAATCTCTCGACCCACTTGCCGCGGCTCAAAAACGCGGCTTGCTTGGGGCGGGCTCGTCGGCTTCTGCCCCCTCGCCGCCGTCCACAAGCCCGACGTCGAGTGAACCCAGCACCAGTTCGACGCCCGGCTTGACCAGCTCCGCGAAGTTCGTCGGAGCAACAGTCGCGATGACCAGCACACCGCCGCCTGTCGACGTGGCGAACCGAACCACCTCGACCTCCCCGGCGTCATCGCCGGTCGTCCATCGCTCGCCAACCCCGGTCATCAATCCCAACCGGTCGATGGACGCCTGATCCGAAACGCCCATGACCGGGGGGCCCCAACTCGCGATCGACGGGTGCGACAAGGCCTTCTTCGCAGTCGACTCGCCCTCAATCCATGCGAGGACGATCGCGCTGTCCTGAGGTGAACCCACAAATACCATCGGGATAGCACTCTCCACTGGCGACTCGACGCTCCAGTTCGAGGGCGACTCAAACCGAATCCATGGCAGCTCGATGTCGAGCGGCTCAGCGACAGACGGCGTCGCCTGATCCGGCCGCACGGCGTTGATCGAGGACATCATCAACTCGACGCCGGGCCGTACCAAGTCCTCTCGACCGACGGGCGTCATGACGCGAGCCTCTGCGCGAAATCCATCCCCAAGATCCCACGCCAGCGCCTCAAACCAATGGGTCGCTTCGGCATCGTCACCGAGCACCGGCCAACGCATCCCCTCACCACCGCGTGAACCGAGTTGATCGATCGCCCGCCCCTCGCCGAAACGGAACCCCAGCGACGCATGCATCGCCTTGGTCGAGATCAACTCTTCATTGATCGGAAGCGTGGTCGGGTAGACGTCGAATCGAACGAACCCGTCCTGCGGCATCTCGACCATGACATTCGAAAGCGACACGCCGCCCTCACCCGCGTACGGCCGCCAGTTCGCCGGGTAGTCAACCGCGATCAGGCCGAGGTCGTGCCGCGACGGTTCGTCCGTGACCGGCGCGATCGTGTCGGGCGAACGGACCTCGATGGACCTGACGATCCGCTCTATCGCCGGAAGCGCGTCGTCGAGAGCGCCCTCGTACGCCCCGCACTGCACCTGGAGCCGCCAGGACCCGTCGAGGTCCTTCAACATCCAGACATACCGGCTCTCGCCGTTCCGCTCCCGGATGACCCCGCGCTCGCCGACGCCTTCGAGCCCAGCGAACGATTCCACCGGTTCGCCGCGCTCGACCTTGAACCGTGCGTTCCGCCAGATCGAAGCGAGGCCGTCGAGCATCTCCGCGTGCGGAACATCGGTCTGGAACAACCCGATACTGACCGAGGAGTTGATCGGGTGCCGCGCGATGACGAACAGGGCCTCGACACCCTCACCCAGGGGCTGCGGCTCAAGCGTCCATCCTTCAGGAACTTCTACCGACACCGCCCGCTCGTGAAGCGTGAACGGCCCCTTCTGTACTTCCTGCGCTGTCGCCTCAAACGACGTCAGGACACACGCGACCATCACCACGAGCCGCCAAAGCTCACCCCGCAAACCAAGCCGACCCACCATCGCTCACCCCTCCGAAGATTCCTGAAGCCTCGCCAGCACGCTGAAGTCCTCGAGCGTGCTCGTGTCCTGCCCCGCGTGCGTCTGACCGGCCGCGATCGAACGCAGCAGGCGACGCATGATCTTCCCGCTCCGCGTCTTCGGCAACGCGTCGGTGAACCGGATCGAATCGGGCTTTGCGATCGCCCCGATCTGATCAGCGACATGCGCCCGCAGCGCGTCCTTCAACTTCGCCGCCCCGTCGGCGTCCTTCGGCGCCCGACGTGGCTCGAGCGTGCAGAACGCGGCGATGCCCGTCCCCTTGATCTCGTGCGGCATCCCCACCACCGCGGCCTCAACGACCGCCTCATGGCTCACCAGCGCGCTCTCGACCTCCGCCGTGCCGAGACGATGCCCGGAAACATTGATCACATCATCCACGCGCCCGAGGATCCAGAAATACCCGTCCTCGTCCAGGTGCGCGCTGTCGCCCGCGAAGTAGTACGGACTGATGCCGCCCTCCTGGGCCAATGCCCCATCGACATCGAACTTGCTCCAGTAGGTGTCGATGAACCGCTGGCGGTCGCCGTACACACCCCGCAGCATGCTCGGCCACGGCTTCCGTACCGCGAGCAACCCGCCGCCCTGGGGAATGTCCTTCCCCGTCTCGTCGCAGATCGCGGCGTCAACGCCGAAGAACGGCAGGCAACACGACCCGGGCTTCGTCGGCGTCACGCCCGGCAGCGGCGTGAGCATGTGTCCGCCCGTCTCCGTCTGCCACCAGGTGTCCACGATCGGACACCCCCCCCGACCGATGTGCTCGCGGTACCACATCCACGCCTCGGGATTGATCGGCTCGCCCACCGTCCCAAGCACCTGAAGGCTCGTCAGGTCGTGCTTCTTCGGATGCTCGTCGCCCCACTTCATGAACGCGCGGATCGCGGTCGGCGCCGTGTAGAACTGGGTCACCTTGTGCCGCTCGACGATATCCCAGAACCGGTCCTCCGCCGGGAAGTTCGGGGCCCCCTCGAACATGAGCGTCGGCACCCGGTTCGACATGATCCCGTAGAGGATGTACGAGTGCCCCGTGATCCACCCGACGTCCGCGGTGCACCAGTACATCTGACCGTTCGGCGCCGGCGCCGTGCGAACGGGCTGCGACAGGTCCGGCATCAGGTTGAAGACGTACTTGCTCGTCAGGTACGTGTGCACCATGTACCCGCCGACCGTGTGCACGATCCCCTTCGGCTTCCCGGTGCTCCCTGACGTGTAGAGGATGAACGCCGGGTCCTCGCTGTCCATCTCCTCGCACGGACGCCACTTGTCCGCCATCACCATCAGGTCGCGCCAGGAGTAGTCGCGGTCCGCGTGCCAGACGATCTGATTCATCGTCCGCTTGAAGTAGACGACCGTCTCCACCACGCCGTCCCGCAGCATCGAGCCGGCCCCCGCGCCGCCCGTGCCGCGCAGCTCGTTCACCGCCGCGTCGACGTTCTCCTTCAGCGGCACGACCTTCCCACGGCGCCAGGCGCCGTCACAGGTCACGATGACCTTGCTCTTCGCGTCGGCCACACGATCGGCGATCGCCTGCGAGCTGAACCCGCCGAAGATCACACTGTGCACCGCCCCGATCCGCGCGCACGCGAGGCACGCGATCGCAAGCTCCGGCACCATCCCCATGTAGATCGTGACGACATCGCCCTTGCGAATGCCGAGCTTGTCGAGCACATTCGCGAACTTGCACACCTCACGGAGCAGTTCACGGTACGTCAGCGTCCGTACCTCCGGCCGACCGTTCGGCTGGATCGGTTCGCCCTCCCAGACCAGCGCGACGTCGTTCCCGTGGTCAGCCTCGACGTGCCGGTCAACGCAGTTGTAGCAGAGGTTCGTCTTGCCTCCGACGAACCACTTCGCGTCCGGCGCATCGAACTCGACGACCTTCTCCCACGGCCTGAACCAGGTCAGCTCCCGCGCGACCTCGCCGTAGAACCCTTCAGGATCGTTGATCGACCGCTCGTGCAGCGCCCGGTACTGCTCCATCGAATCGATGTGCCACGCCGTCGCTCCAACGTCCGCGGCCTTCGGCGGATCAAACTTCCGCGCCTCGCGAAGCACCGACTCAACCGATCCGCCGCCGTCACCACTCATCGATACAACCCCTTCCACCCGCCGCGATCGCGGGCGCCGAAACGCGGGTCCTGTTCGAACACCCGCCTAGCCGCGTGAAAATGGCGGCGGAGCGTCCCGCGCCGGCGCCGTCGTCGCGCCAGCGCCAATCGGCGACGCCCAATAGCCAACGCTCCGCCAGGACCCGAGCTTATACCCAACCGCCGGCATCGTGCCAACGTGCTTCATCCCGAACGATTCGTGCAACGCGACGCTCGCCGCGTTCGGGAGCGTGATCCCCGCGAGCGCCGTCCGAAACCCCCGACGCTCGAGTTCCGCGAACAGCGCTCGATACAGCGCCCGCCCCACGCCCGACCGACGGCGCTCCGCGTCGACGTACACGCCGATCTCACACGTCCACCGATACGCGCCGCGCGTCTTCCAGTCGTACGACTTCGCGTACCCGATCACTACGCCGCCATCGGTCGCGACAAACCACGGGTGGCGACGCTCATCCCGCCGCCACGAGGACACATACTCCGCCAACGGCATCGCCCCGAGCGCGAAGTGCGCAGCGTCCTTCGCGATCCACGCGTTCGTGATCTCGGCGATCCGCTCAAAATCACTTTCCACCGCCTCGCGAACAACCGGCTCAGCGACCGTCATGATCAGCTCCTGGGTACGGAGCGAATGTACCACACCAACCACGCTCACCCTCCGGTGCGATCAACCTCCACCGACGCGATCGACGCGACGAGCCGTTCAATCCGCGCGAGCGCGGTCGGAAGGTCCCACGCCTGCCCCGCCCGGTCGCCGGTCGTATTGCTCACGACGCGAACCTCCGCGAACGCAGCGCCGATCTCCCGGCACACCTGCCCGATCGCGGCGCCCTCCATCGCCTCAACGACGGCGCCAACTCGGTCACGACGATCGGTCACCAGCCCGTCGATCCCCGCCCCCGCCGACACCGTTGCGATCACGCCCTCGCCGTCGACGATCGGGCGAAGGTCCGCGGCCACCGTCGCGGTCGGAGCCTCGCCCTCCGCGACTCCGGCTCCACCATGCGGGAACCCGAGTTCGGCGCACGTGACAAACCGGTCTGGCGTCGCCACCCCTTCGTCCGCCTGGATGCTCAGCATTCCCAGGACCGCCGCCCCGATTCCAAACGCCTCCGGCGACAGCGTCCCGCAGACACCCACATTCAGCACCGCGGCCCCAGACAATTCACGAGACGCGAGCGCCACCGCCGACGCCGCGTTGACCTTCCCTACCCCCGTTTCGAGCACCCCGAACCGCTCGCGAACGAACGTCAGCGATCGTCGCTGCGGAATCTCCTCGACTCCCAGCCCGCGGGCAACCGCCCGCGTCTCCGCGGTCGCCGCGGTAACGATCACGATCCGATCAAACGACTGCAACATTTTCGCCGCTCATCCGTTCCACCAATGGAGCCAACAATCCGCGAGGGCTTGTGCTGCGCGGGCGCCCTGACCACACCGCGAGGTATGGAACGCTGAATCGCCCGGCCGACGCCCGTCGAATCCAAGGACGGATCGAACGACGACCGCCCCGCCGCCTCGTGAAAGGGACACCCACCATGCGAACCAGTCTACGAACACTCCTCCGTCCCACCACGATCGCCCTCGTTGTCGGCGCCGCCGCCTCAGCTTCGGTGCTCTCCGGGTGCGGCGATTCCGATACCGCGTCCACGACCTCGAGCGAGATCACCCGCGTCTCGAACCGTGACTTCGAGATCACCACGCTCGCGACGGGCGAACTCCAGTCCCGCAACAAGGTCGAGATCCGCAGCCGCGTCGAGGGCACCACCTCGATCGTGGAGATCGTCCCCGAGGGCTCGCGCGTCAAGGAAGGCGATGTGCTCGTTCGCCTGAACGAGGACGAGATCAAGCGAGAGCTCGAGGAAGAAGAACTCCAGTACAGCGAAGCGAAGCTCAACCTCGAAGCCGCTCAGAGCGAGTACGAGATCCAGATCTCCGACAACGCCGCCAACCTCCGCAAGGCCCAGCTCGCCGTCGATCTCGCCGAACTCGCCCTCGAGCAGTGGGTCTCAGGCGACCACACCAAGCAGCTCGCGGAACGCAACACCGCCGTGGAAAAGACGACCCGCGACCTCGAACGGCTTCAGGAGAAGATCGTCAAGAGCCGCGACCTTTACGAACGGAAGTTCCTGAGCTACGACGAATGGCAGCGCGACGAGATCGCGCTCCTCGAAGCCGAAGCCGCCGCGAGCAACGCGAAGCTCGACCTGAGGGTCTACACCGAGTACCAGACCAAGGCAGACCGCGCCCAGAAGGAAAGCGACCTCGAGGAAGCCAGGCAGGAACTCGTCCGCGTCGAGAAGGCCAACGACATCAACCTCAAGAACAAGGCGTCTCGACGAGAGAACCGCGCCGTTCAGCTCGCCCGCCGCGAAGAACGCCTCGAGGGTCAGCGTCAGCAACTGCGTGCCTGCGAGATCGTCGCCCCCCGCTCAGGCCTCGTCGTCTACGGCACCAGCCTCGACAGCGACAACTGGCGCAACCAGAACGAAGGCCCACTCTCAATCGGTCGACAGGTCCGTCAGAACGATCTGCTGATCGTCCTCCCCGACACATCCGAAATGGTCGCTTCCGTCAAGGTCCACGAATCGATGGCCGGCCGAATCCGGCCCGGCCAGACCGCCTCCGTCCGTGTCGAGGCCGCCGGCAACGCCATGGTCGAGGGCGTCGTCGATTCGGTCGGCGTACTCGCCGAAGGCGGCGGCTGGCGCGACCCGAACCGCCGCGAGTACACCGTCAAGGTCCAGCTCACGCCGCGCGAAGGCGTCGACCTCAAGCCCTCCATGCGATGCGAGGCCCGCATCACGCTTGGCGAGGTCGATGGTGCCCTGACCGTCCCCGTCCAGGCTGTCTTCAGCGACGGCCCCGTCCGCTTTGTCTATGTCGAGTCCGCCGAGGGCTACGAGCGCCGTCCCGTCGGCGTCGGCCGCCGAAGCGACCTCTTCGCCGAAATCACCGCGGGCATCGACGAGGGCGAACGCATCCTGCTCCGCTCGGCAAGGCCCGGCGAGATCACCAAGCGCGAGTGGGACGAAGCCGCATTGACCCGCGCGGGGTACAGCGTCGACGAAGACGGCAACCCGCAGGCCCCGACCCGTGGCCGTCGCGGCCCGGGCATTCCGGTCGCAAGCGACGCCTGATCGACGCCGTTCAACCCGCCGTGGCGGGCCAGACGACGAACGCCAGGTAGACGGCGTAAATCGCCAGCAGCGTGAGCCCTTCCGGGCGCCCGAGCTTCCGGCGCACCAGAACGATCGGCCAGACGAGCGTCGAGATCGCAAGCATGACCCAGACGTCACGCTGCGCCGCCTCTTCAGGCACCACGATCGGATCGACGATTGCGGCAATCCCCAGCACGCTCAGCAGATTGAACGCGTTCGACCCCAGCACGTTCGCGAGCGCAAGCTCCGACTGACCACGCTGCGCCGCCCGCACCGAAAACGCGAGCTCCGGGATCGATGTCCCGATCGCGACCACCGTCAGCCCGATGACCGCAGACGACATCCCGACCGCAGACGCCATCGACTTGCCACCATCAACGAGCAGTTCCGCCCCGAGGATCAGACCGCCAAGCCCGACCAACGTGAGCAGTAGGTGCGCGAACACACTCCGCGCTGTGCCCACGGGCCGATCGACCGGCGCCCCCAGTTCCAACTCGACCTCGGCCTCGATGTCTTCAGCCGTCACCCGCCCCGTCCGCGCGCTGAACCAGACATAAACGCCAAGACCCGCCACGAGCACGGCGCCCTCGAGCTGGGAAATGACGCCAGGAGAGACCGCCCCGGTCTCATCGCGGAAGACGAACCCGTCGAGAATCGGGATCGACGCGAGGATCGACACCACGATCATGAGCGGCAGATCGAACCGCAGAACTTCAGGCCTGACCACGATGGTGCGGACGAGCCCCGTCAGCGGGAGGATCAGGCAGAGGTTCGCGATGTTCGAGCCAAGCACGTTCCCGATCGCGATCGGTCCCTCACCCTTCAGCGTCGCGCCCACAGAGGCCGCGAGTTCCGGGGCGCTCGTCCCAAACGCAACCACCGTCAGCCCGACCAGGAAAGGTGACACGCCGAGCAGCGTCGCAAGCCGCGCCGCGCCTCGAACCATCATGTCCGCTCCCCGGATGAGGATGTACACCCCCAGAGCGATCCACACCAGAGCGACCGCCGCGCCGGTTTGTTCAAAGGCAAACAACAGCCCGAGGCCGACCGCGACCGCGGCGGCATCGAGGGCAAGAAGAGCAATCGGAGGTCTTTGACTCATGGCGTGGCAGACTTCGGGGCCGAGAGCGTAGCCGTTCAATCCGGGCCGGATCGCTCAACGCGGCGCGGCGCCGAGAAGCGTGAACCTCTCCGCAAGACTTGGAGCGATCACGACCACCGCCCGCGGAGACTTCCCCGTCACCGCGCCAGCGGCGTCCGTCGTCAATGTCTGCAAGCCGAGCGGCACGCCGACCACCGGCGAAGGCAACGCCGCGCCGCCGTCCCAAGGCGAAGCCGCGACCGACCCGGAAGCCGCCCCAGAGACGCGGACACCGTCCGATGACGGCCCGGCAACGTCCGCATTCGACCCGATCGACGCCTCCATCACCCCGCTGCCAGCGTCGAGGATGCTCGCCCAGTCAGCTCCGGGCTCTTCCGGCACAACGATCAATGCCATCCCTCGCGGCAACGCGGTTCGAAGCAGCAGGCGTCGAAACACCAGCCCATCGCCGAGCGCGGTGTTCCCCCCGCCCCGCCCCGCCGGATCGAGCCCGACGATCGCGAACGGATCGACCGCATCACGCAACTGCGGCACGAGCTCGAGCCAGAACTCGGCCTCCGCGGCGCCGTTGCCCGACACGGGGCGAGCCGCCTCCCATCCCCGCCCGATCAGCCTCGGCGACGCCCCGCGCAACGCCACCGTCGCGGCGCCGTCCGTCACACTCCCCGCGGACGCCAGACCTTCGATCAGCGGCGTCCATGCCGCCGGCTGACCGAGCCATCGCTGCTGCGACGCGCCGCGTGCGCCGACCGTCCGGCGGACGCTCTCCACCTCGACGAGCGGCGCCGTCATCACCCGGAAACCCGCCTGCCTCCAGCGATCGACCACTATCGGCTCGAGCAGCGACTCGGCGTCCATGTAGCGATGCAGCGCCACCGCAAGTCGCGAGCTGTCGGCGTTCGTCGACCAGGTCAGCAGCCGAACGCCCTCGCGACCGTCTGAGGGCGCCAACTCGCTCCGCAGCGGGTCGGCGTGGAGGACACGCTGGGAGTCGTCGCCTCCACCCGAACCACAGCCCGGAACACCAACAACGAAGACCAGGCAGGCGAAGCTCAGAAAGGCTCGAAACCAGGCGGCGCCGATGGTCACGCCGATTCGCCCTCGGTCGGCAACTCGTTGATCCGATCGATCATCCGACGGAGCAAGCCGTAATCGCGCCGCGTGTGGTGGAACGCGATACGCGGCGACTCGAGGTCCACCGCCTCGACCTCCCGCGCCTCCACGGGATTGATCCGCCCCTCGGCGATCAATCGCGGGAACTCCTCGTTCAGCGCTTCGATCGATTCGGGCTTCAGACGTCTGTTCATCCGGATCACCAGCTCGTCGCGGATGTACCGGCACGAGCGGTAGTTGTGGTAGAACCGTTTGACGTGCTCCGCCGCGTCGGCGGGACTCGTTGCGTGGTAGTACAGGTCGAGATCCTCCTCGTTGACCATCCGGTTCTTGAGAAGGAAGTCGGTCACAAACCGCGTGAACCCGGTCCAGTAGTCGCCGCCCTCGCCGTCGAGGAGCACAAGCGGCACGATGGGCGCCTTCCCCGTCTGAATGAGAGTCAGCGTCTCGAACGCCTCGTCGAGCGTGCCGTACCCACCCGGGAAGCAGACCACAGCCTCCGACTGGCTCAAGAACATCAGCTTCCGCGTGAAGAAGTACCGGAAGTTGATCAGCTTGTCGTCGCCGCGGATGAATTCGTTCGTCTCCTGCTCAAACGGCAGGCGGATCGCCACGCCGAAGCTCTTCGCTCGGCCCGGCCCCTCGTGCCCCGCCTGCATGATCCCGCCGCCCGCGCCCGTGATCACCATCCAGCCCGCTTCGGCCATGATCTTGCCGAACTCGCGGGCCGACTGGTAGTCCGGATGGTCCACCGGGGTACGCGCCGAGCCGAAGATCGAGACCTTGTGCGGCTCGGGGTACTGCCCGAACACCCGGTACGCGTACCGGAGCTCCTTTGTTGCCGCCGCCATGAGCTTGAGTTCGCCCGTGTGCCGCCCGTCCGGGATGAGCTTGAGCGCCGCCGTGATCATGTCCCGGACATGACGACGATCATGCGATGGAGGCCTCCCGCCATTGACACGCTCGATGAGCTCATCAACCGCCCGCTGGATGTCCTCGTCGTTCGCGTGCCGCTGCTTGCCCCCTTCAGGGGGCGCCGCTTCCTCGTAGTCCACTTCAACCGCACGATCGGGGTCGAAATCCGCGTCAATTCGTCTTTCAGGGTCTTTCATTTCGTTCCGTTCTACCTCTTGCGTCATCTCTGATCG
>PAKY01000036.1 GCA_002706885.1 Phycisphaerae bacterium | reverse complement strand
GCGCGCGGCGCTCTTCGGTCGTCGCGATCGAGGCGAGCATGACGGCGCCGACGATCTGCTCGAGGTGGCGCCGCGCGATGCCCGGGAGGGCGTAGCGGAAGCTGATCACCTCGCCCTGCTCGGTGAAGCGGATGCGTCCGCGGTGCGAGCCGGGGGGCGCCGCGAGAATCGCGCGGTTCGCTCGCCCGCCGCCACGGCCGATCGAGCCACCCCGCCCGTGGAACAGTCGGAGATCGACGCCCGACCCGCCGAACGCCTCATCGCACACCTTCGTGACCTCGCGCTGCGCGACGTCGAGCGAGAGGTTGGCCATGAGGTAGCCGCCGTCCTTGTTCGAGTCGGAGTACCCGAGCATGACCTCCTGGAGCGGGCGGTCGTCGGCCGAGGAGCGGCGGGCTTCCAGGTGCTTGCGGTACGCGTCGTTGGCGTACATGTCCGTGAGGATCGCGGGCGCACGCTCGAGGTCGTCGATCGTCTCGAACAGCGGCGCGATGTCGAGTTCGGAGGCGATCGATCGATCGACGTTGACACGGTACAGCCCGACCTCCTTCATGAGCAGGAGCACTTCGAGCACGTCGCTCACGTCGTGCGTCATCGAGATGACGTAGCTCAGGACCGCCTCCGGATCGCGCCGCTTCGCGTCGCGGACGACGCGGAGGGTCTGGAGGGCCTCGCTCGTCTGGTCAGACAGCTCGGCGTACGAGGGGCGGAGGGGGCGGGGCTGGGCGAGTTCGGCCGCGAGCACGCGCTGACGCGCGGCCTCGTCGAGGTCGGCGTAGTCCGACTCAACACCCGCGACCGACAGCAGTTCGGCAACCGCAGCCTCGTGAACGCCCGAGTGCTGGCGAATGTCGAGCGTGGCGAGGCGGAAGCCGAACGTCTTGGCGCGAAGGGCGATCTCGGCGAGAAGCCCGTCGTGCGCGATGTCGCCGAGGCCCATCTCGGTCAGGATCTCGGCGAGCAGTTCGAGATCGGCGCTGAACGAGGCGGACGTGTAGTCCGCGTCCCGCTCGATGCGGGCTCGCATGTGATCGATGAACAGGCGGACCGGCTCGGCCTCGCGAAGCACGTCGGCGTCCTCGGGGTCGAACGAGCGGTAGCGCTCGTTTGCCTTGACGAGCTTCGCGGGCGGCGCGGTCCAGCCGCTCGAGACGCTCATCGTGTGACGGAGCTGGACGAGAGCCTCGTCGTGGCGTTTCACAGCCTCCTCACGCAGCATGCGCAGGGTGCCCGCGGTCGCCTCGGCGGTGACGAGCGGGTTGCCGTCGCGATCACCGCCGATCCAGGAGCGGTAGCGGACGAGGACGGGGAGGTATGGCGGGACGGTGTCCGGGCCGTAGACCTCACTCATGGCGTCGCGAAAATCCCGCGAGAGGCGCGGCACGACATCCCACACCGACGTCGAGAGGAAGTACAGCCCGTTGCGGACCTCGTCCGGGACGTCGAGACGGCGCGACCGCACGTCGTCGGTCACGAGCATCAGACGGACAGTGTGCTCGAGGTACTCGGTGTATCGCTTGATGGTCCGTGGGAGCTCGCCCCCCTCGCGCTCGGTGGCGTGGCGAAGCGTCTCGACGGTGAGGGCGGCGGACTGCTGCTTGCTGAGCATCGTCCGCCTACGGGCCTCGGTCGGGTGAGCGGTGAAGGTCGGCTGCACGTCGAGGCGACGGGTCAGCTTCATCACGTCGTCGGCGGAGAGGCCGAGGTCGCGCAGGCGGTGCACCGACTCGGCGATCGACTCGGCGCGGGGCTGATCGGGCGTCGCCTTGAGCTCGCGCTGGCGGTTGACCTCGATAATGTGAAGCTGCTCGGCCTTGTTGCGCAGGTGGAAGCGGGTCGTGACGACCCGGAGCAAGCGGGCGATCTCGTCCTCGCCGAGCTTGGCGATCGCGTCGGCCGCCGCGTCGCGGGACGGATGGCCCTCCTCGGCGCCCGCTTCGCGACACATCGCGGCGAGGCGTTCCGCGAGCTCACGCGTCGCCTGCATCCCCGCGGCGTCGGCGGCGTGGTCAAGAGCGGTCGTCATCAACTGGTAGTCGTACTCTGGCATGACCTGAGCGTACGAGCGGAGGTTCGCGGGGGTTGACCCGGTTTCCGCTATGTGCACAAAGCTGCGCACAGGAAAGCGTTTCCGATCAGATTTCCTGACGTCGGTTGGGTCAGCCCAGGCGCGGGGAAGCCGAACCCGAGTTCAGGCTCGCGAAAAAAAGAGAGCCCGGGATGGGGCCCGGGCTCTCATGAACACTCGATCGTGGTACTGCGCGTCAGCGACGACGACGCATCAACGGGGCGGCCGCGAGCAGGGCGACCATCGGAGCGCCCGGCGCGGGGACGAGGCCCGTGACCACGATGTCATCGATCGCGAAGTCTTCGTCACCCGCGTTCAGGTCGAAGGTGATCACCAGGCTCGCGGTGAGCGCGCCGTTGGTGTTCACGAGGTCGGAGAACGACGCGAAGGTCGATGTCACCGGAACGTCGTCGAGATCGTCCCCGCCGTCGCCGTCGAAGTCGCTGTTCAGCCACGGAGCGGCGTTGAACTCGGTGTCATTCGGCATGCTGTCGAACCAGAGCGAGTAGCCCGTGTCGCCGTCGGTCGGCGGAACGCCGTCGAAGACGAAACTCGCGTGAACGAGGTCGGGCAGATCCCAATCCTCGTTGCCGTCCGCGGCGTCGGACTCGGCGGCGGAGAACGACAGGACGAGCTGCTGGAACCCGCTGACGTCGATGTTGTCGAAACGGAGCTGCTGACGCGACGCGCCCTGGCCACCGAAGCCGTTGTCGACGACGCCTGCGATACCGTCGATGTCCTGAGCAGCGAAGAAGTTACCGGTGGCGTTGAGGTACGTGCCGGAGATATCCGAGCCGTCGGTGACGCGGAAGTAGTCCGACGAGCTGCCGCCGGCGTCGGTGACGCTCGTCGTGAAGCCCGGGCCGATCGTCGGCGTCGCGCCGTCGAAGTCCTCGGCGAGGAGCACGGTCTGTGCGGCGACGGTACCGGCGGCCGCGGCGACGAGAGCGGCGGCGGCGGTCATCTTGCTTGCGATCATCTCTATTCCTTCACACCTGCGAGTCTTGCTAGCGAAACCATGATGCCCACGACATGCACGCTTCCGGCGCACGGCACGGGATGAAGACGCAAATGGCTGCACGGGCGTGAAAGCATCCGGTGACCACGATGAGGAAAGCTTCACGCGAAATCGCATCGTTCGAGAAACATGCGATGACGACCTCAGAACGCGGCATCGAACGGACGGCGCCCCCTTGATCCAGCGTTGAATTTTTCTGGCTGCATTCAGACACGCTGGCGATCGAGCAGGCGGTAGCTGACGGCCTCGGCGACGTGATCGGTACGGATGTCGGTGGAAGAAGCGAGATCGGCGATGGTGCGCGCGACGCGGCGGACCTTGTCGTAGGCCCTCGCGCTGAGACCGAGGCTCGACATCGCCGAACCGACAAGCGCGCGGCAGTGTTCGTCGAGTGGGGCGAGTTCGTCGAGCTGCCGCCCCGTGAGGCGGGCGTTTTCGAGGCCGACGCCCTGTCGCTCGGCGGCACGTTCGCGAGCGGCGTAGGCAGCCGAGCGCATGGTCTCCGTGTTCGTGCCCTTGGGCTTGCCGCTGAGTTCCTCGAACGGCACGGCCGGGGCTTCGACGTGGAGGTCGATGCGGTCGAGGAGCGGTCCGCTGAGGCGCGCAAGGTAGCGGTCCATCTCGCGCTGTCCCGCCTCGCCTGCGCCGACGTCGCCCTTGGGCGTGGGGTTCATCGCGGCGATGAGCATGAAACTCGCGGGGAAGGTCACGGAGCCGTGGCTGCGCGCGATGGTGACGATGCGGTCCTCGAGTGGCTGGCGGAGGGTTTCGAGAACACCGCGGTTGAACTCGGGGAGTTCGTCGAGGAAGAGGATGCCGCGGTGGGCGAGGCTGATCTCGCCCGCTCTGGGGATGGCGCCCCCGCCGACGATCGCTGGGGCGCTCGCGGTGTGATGCGGCGTGCGCACCGGGCGCTGGGTCACGAGGCTCTGGCCGCGCGGGAGGGCGCCGGCGGCGGAGTAGATGCGCGTGATTTCGAGGGCCTCGTCGCGGGTCAGCGGCGGGAGGACGCCCGGGAGAGCCTTTGCCATCATGGTCTTGCCGCTGCCTGCGGGGCCGAGCATCAGGAGGTTGTGCCCGCCTGCGGCAGCGATGGTCGCGGCGCGCTTGACAGCTTCCTGGCCTCGGACATCGCCAAAGTCGACGGCGGGCTCGATGCCGCGGAGCATCGCGTCGACGTCGGGCGTGGGGATGGGTGAGGCGTCGAGCTGGCCCGCGATGACGGCGACGATCTCGCTCAGCGTCGCGGCGGGATAGACATCGACGCCTTCGACGACGGCGGCTTCGGCCGCGTTCTGCGCGGGGCAGACGAGGCCGTGAAACCCCTTCTCGAGCGCGAGCGAGGCCATAGCGATGGCGCCGCGGACGGGTCGGACGCGACCATCGAGGGCGAGTTCGCCCGCGACGATCAGGCGGCGAGGGTCGAGGCCGAGACCGAGCTCGCCTGCCTTGGGCGGGATGACGCCCTGGGCCATGAGGAGGGCGAGGGCGATCGGGAGGTCATAGACCGGGCCTTCCTTTCGTATGTCCGCAGGGGCGAGGTTGATGAGGACGCGGCCCTCGGGCCACGGGTAGCCGCTGTTGAGGATCGCCGCCCGCACCCGTTCGAGGGATTCGCGGACAGAGGCGTCGGGGAGCCCCACGATGAGGGGCTTGTCGGTCAGGGCGCGGGTGTCGTGGTCGACCTCGATCTCACAGCCGATGGCGTCGATCCCCTGAAGCAGCGCTGAGTGGACGCGTGCGATCACGGGACGACGATACCAAACGTTCTCCTGATTCACAAGGAGCATGTTTGGATTTTGAGCGAAAATATTTCGCGTCGCGTTTCGGCGTCAGCGTTCGGTCATGGGCAGCCAGCGCCGAAGAGCTGAAGGAACGTGATGACGTCGGCGATGTCGAACGTGCCTGTCGGTGCGCCGAGGTCGGCGGCGGGGTCGCTTGCGCCGAAGAGTTGGAGGAACGCGACCACGTCGGCGATGTCGAGCGTGGCGGTCGGCTCTGCAAAGTCGACGGGGCAGTCGGTCGCGACGAGCGCGGAGAGGTCGGTCGTCGCGATGAGGTCGCGGAGGGGGCCTTTGTCGAAGCGGACGCCGCCGCTGATGGCGAGCAGGTTCGATTCGTTGAGCTCGAACTCGCGGATGTCCGTGAACGTGCCGCCCGCGAGAGGTTCGTCTTCGCGGAGGATCGGCGTGATGGTCCCGGTGGGATCGAGCGCGAAGAGGCCCGGCTCGCCCGCGTCGGTGTCGGCCTCGAACACGACCAGGCCGTTGCTGTTCGCGCGGACGGCGGCGATGGAGGTGAACACGCCCGCGTCCGGCGCGATATCGCCTTCGACAACGAGCGGCATGATCGAATCGGTCGACGCGACATAGCGGAAGATGGCGTCGGCCAGCGTGATGGCGGGGACGGCGGGGCTGTCCTCGATGGTCGCGAGGTAGACGACTTCGCCACTCGGGACGCTCGCGGGGCTGCGGAGGATGGTCGTCTCGCCGCCGAGGACGGGCGGCTGGCCCGTGCTGTCGATGACCACGGGGGCGACGGGGTTGGGATAGGGAACGGTCACGCCATTGGGGATGTAGCGGACGAGGTCGCGGTTGAGGTTGAAGGCGTTGGGGCCGGCGAAGACATCGAGCATGAAGGTGCCGTCGGCGGCGGCGCGGATGCTCGTGAGGCTCGAGTACACGCCTGATCCGAGGGCGCTGCCTTCGGTCGCGACGAGAACGTCCATTGTGTCGGGGTTCCACGACACGATCTCATTGGTGAGGGCGGCGTCGTTGCGAATGACCGAGTAGACAAGGTCGCCGTTGTCCGACAGATCGAGGGGGCGTGAGCCGCCGAGGTCGTCGAACTGGCCGTCGGCCTCATCGATGACGGTCTCGGGCGGGGCGAGTGGTGAGTCGAAGACAAGGCGCGTGAGGATTGCGTTGGACGGGTGGCGGTACCGCGCGGTGTAGGCGAGATCCGCGGCGTTGTTGATTCGGATGTTGTCGAAACCGATCGCGCCTCCGACGCCCGAGAGGAAACCACCCACCGCTCGAACCGTCGGCGCGGCCCCGTCTTCGAGCACGACCACCAAGCGCTCGTCGTCGCGTTCGTCGTCGGCGACGAAGAGGAGCGCGGCGACCTGGCCCGCGTCGCTCAGGTCGAACTCGACGTTGACATCGAGGAGCATGCGTCCGTCGTTCTCGAGCGGCTCGCCTTCGACGATCAGCGGTGTGAACGCGAAAGGCTGAGCGGAGGCGGGGGCGGCGATGGCGAGCGCGGCGAGGACGGCGCAGGGGGCGTGTGCACGCATGGGTCTCTCTCCTGATGCTTGGTCTCAGGGGAGGTTAGCGAAACGCCCTCAGAAAACAACCGGACGCGCCGGCCTTCGGTGGCCGGTCGCGTCCGATAGTGAGGCGGTCGCTCGACCTGATGGGCGGCTGTTACGGGCAGCCGGCGCCGAAGGCCTGGAGGAAGGCGACGACGTCGGCGATGTCGAGGCGGTTGTCGCCTGAGAAGTCGGCGATGCAGGGTTCTTCGCCGGCGCGGGGGTCGTACTCGAAGGCGCCGAGATCGACGCGGGCGACGTGGTCGTTGTCGCCATCGACGACGCGCGTGGCGCCGATCGCATCTCCTGGCGTTGGCTCGAGGATGTTCATGTCGGCGTCGAGATCGAGCATGTCAGCGCCGACGTAGCGGTTCACGCCGGCGTCGATGGAGGTCGAGCCCGGGCTCAGGCGGTAGTCGCCCGAGGCGGGGTCGACGAACAGCGGGTCGGCGTCGAAGTTGCTCGGGTGGAGACCCTCGATTGACGCGGCGCCCTCGATGTTGTTGTTGCGGAAGATGGCGCCCGCTGTGCGGTCGGGGTCGATCGCTCGGGCGCCGTAGCCGCGGACGATGTTGTTGGTGACGAAGGTGGCGATGTCGGTCGCGAACGCGGGGCCGGCGTCGGCATCGGAAGGACCGACGAAAGTGTTGTTGGCGACGGCGACGCCCGAGGCGACCGCTGGAAGACCGTTCGTGGGCTCGGTGTCGATGATGAGGTTGTTGGAGAAGTTTCCGTGTATCGCGAGCGAGACGTGGTTGGCGATCGAGCCTCCGCGGTTGTTTCGGAAGACACAGTTCTGGATGACCGGTTGCGAGAGTGACGACGGGCAGGACACGGCGCCGGTGTCGGGCGAGGTGTTGTTCTCGAACGTGCAGCCGCTGATGGTCGCGCTGCCCGGGAGCCCGAACTGGAGGGCGCCGCCGAAGCCAGAGGCCGAGTTGCCGATGAAGACGGAGTCGATCACGCTGACGTCGCCGGTGGCCCTCACCGCGCTCCGATTGTCCCGGAACTCGCAGTCCTTGAAGAGGAGCTTGACGACGTCGGTTCCAAACGGAGCGTCGTTGCCGATGAACGCGCAGCGCTCGAACGAAGCGGCGACGCCCCTTGACATGAACACCCCTCCTCCCCCTTCGAACTCACAGTCGACGAACCGGCTCGGGAGCGCGCCCGCCAGCGAGACCGCGTGAGGATCCGAGTGGAACGCGATGTCGATGGCGGCAACGGGACCGGCCGTGGCGAGGAGAGGCAGCAGATCTTCGCCTTCACGTCTCAGCGTGAGTCCCTCCAGTTGGACACCCGATGGAGCGATCAATCGCAAAAAGCCGAACGTCGGCGCGAGCTGGCTTTGGCGAACGGTAAGAGACGTCGCGTCGGAACCGTCTGTTGAACGGATGGTCAGCGACTGTGAGATCTCAACGGCGTCGATGGCGTAGTCGCCCGGGGCGAGCACGAGTTCGTCGCCGACTTCGGCGGAGAGGATGAGCGCGCGGAGATCGTCGGCGGGCGTGACGGGGATCTCGGCGCACCAGGCGAGGCTGCTGGCCGCGCAGAGGAGCGCCGCGGCGAGTTGAAACTTGGGCATCATGGCTTGAACCTTTCGATGGTTCTGCGATCGTGGGGTAGCGACTCTGTTACGGGCATCCGGCGCCGAAGGCGTTCAGGAACGCGACGACGTCGCCCATGTCGAGGACGCCCGTTGGCAATGCGAGGTCGGCGGGGCACGGCTCGACCATGGGGGTCGGGTTGAACTCGAAGGCGCCGATGTCGACGCGAGCGATGCCGTCGGCGTCTCCGTCGAAGACGCGCGGGCGGCCGAGGGCGTCGAATGGGACCGGCTCGAAGGTATCGCCGTCCGCGTCAAGATCGGCGTGGTCGGGAGCGCGCCACGCGCTGGCTCCGCGGTCGATCAACTGGGATCCGGCGCCGAGGCGGAAATCGCGGGCCTCGGGATCAATGAACATCGGGTCTTCGTCGGTATTGCCGCTCACGATCTGGCTGTACAACACAGGGTCGGGCGGTTCTTCAAGTCCGAAGATGTTGTTGTTGATGAACGCGAACGGATACCCGAAGGAGGATTCGTAGAGCGGGAGAATTCCGACAAACACGTTGTTGGCGATGACCGATCGATCGAACCGGGAATCCGCAAAGATCGCTCGCGGCGCATCCGGGCCCGCGTCGCCGTTCATCGCTACGAAGGTGTTGTTGGCGATGACTCCGTCCTGAACGCCGAAGATGAACGCGTCGAGAGGGGATGGCTCGGAAAGAAAAAACAGGTTGTTCGACACCGTATCCACGCCGGTAAGCAACACGACGCGGTCGTCGCCGTCGGCGTAGAACGTGCAAGCGTCTACTTGAACCGGAAACGGGTCGATGGAGATTTTCTGAGCTCGGACCGCGCGTCCGCCTCCTCCTCCCTTGTTCCCTTCGAAGTGGCAGCGTGCGACTGAGAGCTCGCTCAGAATCGAGTAGATCGCGCCCGCGTCGGTTCCTGCAAACCCGATTCCGTCGCCGTTATCGACGAAGCTGGAGTCGCCGACACTGAGGCGGCAGGCTCGGTTGATGTCGCCCTGTACCTCGATCGCGCCCCCGCGATTGTTGCGAAACTCCGAATCGGTCACGCTCACGGCGGAGTAGAAGATCGCGAGGATCCCCCGTTCGTTTCCGACGAAACGACAGTCAACAACTTCGACCTGAGCCTCGTCCGCTCTGATGGCGTTTCCGGAACTCGTGACGCCGTCGGGCGCCAACTCGAAGCGGCAACCTCGGAATCGCGCGAACGAGTTTCCGAGGAGGCCCGAGCTTGGAATCCGCACGGCCTGCGTCGCGTCGAGGAAATTGACGTTGTCGACGTAGTGCCTCGACAGGGCCTCGCCAACAACGAGCCAGCCCTCTCCGTTCGCGCCACGGAGCGTGACGTCCTCCAGCACGAGTTCGCTCCGCTCGCCGACGCGGATCAAGGGCGTGTCGACGGTCGGATCGGGAACGGCGAAGGTGATCTCGACGGACGCTTCGGGGATAGCGGCGCGGAGCGTGATCGTTCGTTCGTCGTTGATCTCGACGGTGGAGGTCACGTACGTGCCCGCGGCGAGGACGATCTCGTCGCCGTCGGACGCTTCGGCGACCACCGTTGCGAGGTGATCCGCGGGGGTGATGTTGCGTATTTCGCCGTGGGCGAGCGCGGCGATCGCCGCGGCGCCTGTGGCGAGCCGGATAGACAGCTTCATGTTGTCATGTTCCCTTCTGGGTTCGTGGGTTCGCTGTTACGGGCAGCCGGCGCCGAAGACCTGGAGGAAGAGGACGACGTCGGCGATGTCGAGGCGGCGGTCGCCCGAGAAGTCAGCGGGGCAGGCGCCGAGGTCGGCGTCGGCGTTGAACTCGAACGCGCCGAGATCGACGACGGCGGTCTCGTCGGCGTTTCCGTCGACGATGCGCGGCTGGGCTCGCTTGTCGACGGGGAGGGGCTCGAAACGGTCGAGGTTGCCGTTGAGGTCGAGGGCGTCGGGTCCGATCTTCTCGTTCGAGCCCGCGTCGATCGCAGGGGAGGTCTGGGCAAGGCGGAAGTCCCTGACCAGGACATCCACGAACATCGGATCGGCGCTGAAGTTGCCCTCGCCAAGGAGTGCGGGGTTGTCGACGCCGTTGATGAGGTTGAAGCTGAAGTCGACGTTGTCGTTCATCGAGACGACGGCGCCGCCCCAGCCGATGAAGATGTTGTTGGCGACCCGACCGGGCCCCCCCTCGAACTCGAGGGCGGAGCAAAGGGGCTCCTCGACGCCCGGCCCGACAAAGGTGTTGTTCGTCGCAACGGCGCCCTCCATGCTGTTGCCCTCAAGACGAACCTGAACGCCTTCGATGGCCTCGGATCCCACAACGACCAAGTTGTTGGTGAACATCGCCAAGGGCGAGTAGAGAGCGACTGCATCGATGTTGGAGGCGTCGTTGTCGACGAACGTACAGCCGTCGACGACTACCTGTGACTGAGGTCGACGATACGACATTGCTACGATCGCGGCGCCGCTCGATTCTGCGGCGTTCGCGGTAAATTCGCTGCGGAGCACCATGAGCGTCGATCCGCGAACCCAGATCGCGCCCCCGCTGTCGGTGGACTCGTTCGCATGAAACGAGCATTCCGACACACTGACGTCGGACGAGTTGTTGGCGTAGATTGCGCCGCCACGATGAGCGGTGTTGTCGCTGAAGGAACAGCCAACGAACGATAGCGAACCGGCGTCTGCGAACACCACGCCATCGTCGGTGGTTTCGTTCAGTCGGAACGTCGTGTTCCGAAACACCGCGGTGGTCTCGTTCCTGACGCTCACAGCGACCCCGGGCTCGATCGAGGCGAGTCGTTCAAACACACAGTTCTCAAACACGATGGTCGTGCCGAATGAGTCGAGCGTGACACCTCCCGACGCATTGCTGAACACGACGTCACGAAAGAGAGCCTTGCCCTGGTTGATGCGGACCTCGGCAAGAATCGCATCGTCGGCCGCGGGCGCTTGGAGCGTGACACCCTCGAGAACGAAGCCCGGGTTGTCGATCTCAAGCAGTGATCCGAACCCGTCATCCGTCAGGGCAATCACCGTGTCCGCCGGGCCCGAGACAGCGCGGATGGTGAGGCCGCCAACGAACACCTGGATCGGCTCGTCGGTGAGATAGGCTCCTGGCGCGAGGACGATCGCGTCACCGGGATTGGCGATGTCGATCGCTTCCTGGAGCGAGTCTCCGGGCCCGATGTTGATCTCGGCCGCGGCGGCGAGGCCCGCGACGAGAACGATGGCGGCGGCGGCGCTCGTGATCTTCATGATGTCTTCCCCTGTGCCCCGATCCACGAGTTCAAATCCAGAAGTCGTATTGCCTATACGGTGCGGTTTCGGAGGTGGTTTGTCAAGAGTCGGTTCACTTTTCGATGTGTTGGGACACGGATCCGAGAACGAGGAAGGCGACGCGCCGCGTTTCCGAGGGGCGTCGGGGGTTTGGTTCACTCTGGGCGGGTCAGGGGCAGCCGGCGCCGAACGCTTGGAGGAAGAGAACGACGTCGGCGATGTCGAGGCGGTTGTCGCCGGTGAAGTCGGCGACACAGGAGGTGGGGTCGGCGGCGGGGTCGAACTCGATTGCGCCAAGGTCGACGGTGGCTGTTCCGCCGCCGTTGGCGGCGATGATCCGTAAAGCGAGGCGGCGGTCGACAGGCAGGGTCTCGAAGGTGTTGAGGTCGCCGTCGCCGTCGAGGTGGTCACGGGGGATGAGTTCGTTCGACCCGGCGTCGATCGCCGGCGAGGCAGAACTGAGGTGGTAGTCCCCCGCTTCTGCGTCCACAAACATCGGATCTCCCACGATGTTCGTCGCGTCAAAGCGTTGGTCGCCGGGCGTGAGCCCGTCGAAGAGATTGAATCGGATATCGCTCAGCGGGGTTCCGGCGACCGGGTTGGGGCCGAACCCCACGAGGATGTTGTTGAACACGCGCGACCCGTTCGACTCGAGCACCAGCGCGAAGCCGGGGGCCGCGGGGTCGTTCACGATCGTGTTGTTGGCCAGCGTGAGAAACCCAGCCGCGCGGCCGCTGCCATCGGCCCAGATCGGCGTCACAGCGGTCCCACCTGCCCGCACGACGTTGTTGACAAACACGGCCGGGGCGGCGGAATCACTGACAAACAGATCAGAGCCTCGCTCGGCAGCGCCGCCGGTGAACTGACACGACCCGATCACCATGGACGGATGTTCGGAGAACAGTCCGGCGGCGCGATAGATCGCTCCACCGTCGCCGGCGGCGGTGTTGTCGTCGAACGCCACGCCGAGTATTCGGGACTCGCAGTTGATCAAGGCGATCGCGCCGCCATCGGCGGCGATGGCGGTGACACGGACCCCCGAGAGGCCCTCGCCCGCGTCGTAGACGCCGTCGCCATCCGCATCATCGATCACCACTCCGACCAGTTGCGGCTCACTCGCCTGCCGGGTGCCGAAGTTCTGGGTCACGATCCAGGGTCCAACCGAGGTGG
>PAKY01000035.1 GCA_002706885.1 Phycisphaerae bacterium | reverse complement strand
CGGCGCGCCGGGACGACCCGCCCGCGTGGCCCATGCGATCGAGCCGATCGCGCGCCTCCGCCGCGAGCGAGGGGACGGCCTCGACGCCGATGTACCGCGCCTGCCCGACATTCCGCTCGTTCATCCGCGCGAGCAGGTCGGCAAGGCCGCAGCCCAAGTCGGCGACGGCCTTGGAAGTGGGGGAGGCCATGTCGATGAACGCGTCGAACCTCGCGCGCTGCGCCTCAACGTCACGCCACAACAGCGCCTCGAAGCGGGCGCCGAAGCTGCGCGCCGCCTCGACGTACGGCGAGAGATAGTCAGGGTCGGGCTTCGGCACGGCGGAGGCTAGGTCGCCGCTCGTGGCCGTGAGCCGGAATCAGCGACGACGACGCGTGACGAAGAAACCAGCGCTCGCCAGCAACACGACGCTGCTCGGCGCAGGGAGGAGCGTGATGCGATCGACCCCGAAGAAGCCCTGCGCCGGGTCGGGATTGCGCTCGATCGGCGAGAGGTCATGGCGGAAGAGCAAACGATCGGCCGTCGCGAGCGCGTTCTGGAACGTGCCACCGCCGATGATCCGCGTCCACTGCGACTCGTCGGTGAAATCGACCGTGTACCTCGTCCACGTCCCGGCCTCGGGGTCAAAGCCGATCGTCGTCGTCCAGAAGTTCGAGAAGTTGTTGCCCACGCCGACGTGGATCTCGAGGTTGTCGTCAACGTCGAGCTCGTTGAGGTAGAACGAGACGCCCGTGACACCCGCCTCCTGGAAGTTGCCGACGATGTCGGTGAAGCTCGTCGCGTAGGCGCCGAGGTTCGCGACGATGTCGCGCCCGATAAGCATGTAGCCATCGCCGTCGCCGCCGACGCCGCCGGTCTCAACGAGCCCCTGGAACCCGCCGCCACCGAAGCCGATCGAACTGCCGTTGAAGTCCTCAACGAGACCGACGGTCTGGGCCGAAGCCGCCCCGGCGGACACCGCGCACGCGATAACCCAACTGATTGAACGCATCTCGTCCTCGCTCTCTGCCATCGGCCCGTCTGAGGCCAATAGTCCTCTGTCCGAACCTACCAAGGACCCGGTCGCCCGGGCAACACAAATGTAGGGGACGAAAAGGTTTCGAGCGAGGCGGTCGCCGACGGACGATCAGCGACGGCGGCGGATCGCGAACGGGGCGCCCGCGAGCAGCAGCGCCGCGGCGCCCGGCGCGGGAAGCAGTGTGATGCGATCGACGCCGAAGAAGCCTGTCGCGGGATCGGGGCTGCGGACGATCGGCGAGACATCGTGGCGGAAGAGGATCCGGTCGGTCGCGGCAAGGGCGTCCTCGAACGAGCCGTTCCCGAAGATCTGGGTCCACTGCGAAGCGTCGGTCAGATCGACGGTGTACTGCGTCCAACCGCCCGCGTCGGCGTCGAAGCCGATCGTGGTGGTCCAGAAGTTCGTGAAGTTATTGCCAACGCCGACGTGGATCTCGAGGCCATCGTCCGTGTCGAGTTCGCTCAGGTAGAACGAGATCCCGGTCACGCCAGCGGCCGGCAGGTCGCCGACCAGACCCGACCCCGTGGTCGCGAACGCGCCGAGGTTGGCGAGGTCATCGTTGCCGACGAGCAGGTATCCGTCGCCCACACCGCCGACACCGCCATCGGCGACGAGGCCCTGAAACGAACCGCCGCCGTAGCCCGCGCCGTCGCCGTTGAAGTCCTCAGAGAATCCCACGACCTGGGCGCCAGCAATCGAACCGGCGGCGCAGACAACGGCAAAGCAGAACGTATGCATCGGTGATCTTCCCCTCAGTCGCCCATCCCACGGGGCGCGCAAGCCAATCAAACGTACCCGCGCATGGCGGGTACGCAACAAAAACCACCGATCGGATGCGTCGGGAAAGCTCGTGCTCAGCCGAGGTTGGTCATCTTGCTGAACTCGTCGTAGCGGCTCTGCAACTGCTCGGGCTTGAGGTCGGCGAGGCGATCGAGGCTGAACGTCTCGATCGTGTAGCTCGCGACGATCGTGCCGTGCGCCATAGCGCGACGGATGCCGTCGTAGCTCAGGTCGCCGGTCTTGGCGAGGTAGGCCATGAACCCGCCCGCGAAGGTGTCGCCAGCGCCGGTCGGATCGACCACGGTCTCGGTCGGGAACGCCGGGAGCGCGCTCAGCCCCTCGCGGTGCACCAGGATCGCGCCGTGCTCGCCCTTCTTGATGACGACGAACTTCGGCCCGAGCTCGAGGATGTGCCGACCCGCGGTCACCGGGTTGCGGTGACCCGTGTACTGCTCGGCCTCCTCGAAGTTGAGCACGAGGCCGTCGACCGACCGCAGGAGCTTGGTCAGGTCGTCGGGCGCGGTCTCGATCCACAGATTCATGGTGTCCGCGACGCTCAGCTTCACGTTCGGAAGCTGCTGGAGCAGGTCGTACTGCACCGCGGGGTGGCTGTTGGCGAGGAAGAGGTACTGCGAGTCCTTGAAGCTCTCGGGAACGGTCGGCGGCGCCTCGGCGAGCACGCCCAGATCCGTGAAGAGCGTCTCGCGCTCGTCCATGTTGGACATGTACTTCGCGCCCCACCTGAACGTCTGCGAACCCGCGCGGACCTCGAGGCCCGACGCGTCGACGCGCGGGAACTTCGCGAGGGTGTCGCGGTGGACCTGCGGGAAGTCCTCGCCCACGACCGCCACCAGTCGGACGTCACCGTACAGGCTCGCCGCCGCGGAGAAGTACGCCGCGGACCCACCAAGAACGCCCTCGCGGTGCTGGCCATCGGGGGTGTAGACGGTGTCGATGCCGATCGTGCCGGTGACGATGAGACTCATGTGTCGGGTTCTCCGTTCAGTGCGCTCGAAACGTCTCGCCGCAAGGCGCAAACGCCCGCGGTCAGGACAAGCACGTTAGCGCGTGGGCGTTCGCCAACCAAGCGACCCGAAAATCACCCAACATTGTGGGGTGATTTTTGATAGGGTGCTTAACGGGAGTGGTGGAACAGCGGGGGTGGCGACGTGCGGAAGAGAAGAACGTACGCGTCCGCGCCGACGGTCTGTCGCGCGGCGTTCAGCATGATCGAATTGCTCGTCGTCATCGCGATCATCGCGTTGATCCTGGCGATCCTGCTTCCGTCGCTCGGCGCCGCCCGCGGCACGGCACGCGCCGCGGTGTGCCAGTCGAACACGCGCCAGATCGTCAACCTCGCCTCGGCCTACTTCGCTGACCACCGCGGCGCCATCATGGGAGCGCCCACCACAAGTGGGTGGGATGCGATGGCCGGTCCAAACGGTCGGCTCGAACACGACGGCTCCGGATCGGGTCGCCGCCGGGTCATCGATCGCAAGCCGACGTTCAACGGCGTGGCGGTGCAGGCGTACGACTGGATGGGCCCGCTCGTCCACGCCTCGGGCGTCGCGGCGCCGGGCGACGGCGTGCAGGTCGTCGAGGGCGAAACGCACGACGAGCTCCGCGCTGAACGCTTCGACTGGTACCGCTCATCTAGCGGCTTCCTTCAATGCCCCGAGAACACCGGCTTAGCAACGCCGTTCCCCGCAGCGACCGAGGGGGAGGTCTGGAAGGCCGGGACCATGATCCCCTACGCCCTCTCGACGCAATTCACTTCAACAAAGGACGCCGATCCTTTCGGCACCGAGCAGCGCCACAACGATCGCCGCGACTACGCGCCGCGGATCGATCTGGTCGGGCCGGGGTCGATGAAGGCCTTCCTCTTTGAAGGCCACCGCTACGCGCGACTCCTCGCGGGCCCGGATTTCCACCACGCCCTCGACGCGCCCTTCGGCGGCGCGTTCGGCGACACCGGCCCGTGGTACAACCGCAGCAAGGCCCTCGACCGCACCTACGCCCCGGGCGAGCCCCAGCGCGCCCTGTTCGGCTCGAACAGCTTCTCCGCTCGCGACACCCGCGCCCTCGGATTCCGCCACAACCGCAAGCCCAAAGGCGAGCTGTACGACGACGTTTACGGCGTCGTGACGTTCTTCGACGGCCACAGCGAGATCATGTCCGACCTCGAAGCGACCAACCCGACCTATTGGTTCCCCACCGGCTCGAAACTCGGCGGGCCGAGCGAGTTCTGGGAATCGACGCGCGCTCGCTTTCCCAATCTGCTCACGGGTGAGGCGATCTCGCCGTGATCGCCGGTCGCTACAGCCCCTTCGCCGACCTCCCGCCGCTCTGGACCGCGGAGGACGACGCCGCGTACGACGCGTCGCGTCTGCGTCGGCGTCCCGCGAGACCGACGCGCGAGCGAACGCGTTCGATCGTTGCGCCGGCGCGTCTCTCGGCCGTCGTTGCGCTCGTCGTCGGAGCCGGGTGGGCCCTCGCCGGCGCGCTGTACGACCCGTCAGCGGCGCTCGACGCCTCCACGCGCAAACGCGACCTGATCTGCGCTCAGACAGGGAAGGTCTTCGAGCGATCAACCGTCCCCGAAGGCGCCACGTTCCCGCTCACCGGCCCCGGCGGCGCCGCGACGCTCTATCCCGCCGAGTTGTGCTTCTGGACCGCCGACGGACGCGCGAAGCGTGAGCCGACGCGCGTGCTGCTCAACATGTACCGAGGCGTGGACGGCCCGACGGTCTGCCCAGACTGCGGCCGCGAGGTGGTGTACGCCAACCCCATGCCGCCGATCGAGTTGATGCTCAAGGCCATGGAGTAGCCCGGACGATCGGCGCCGATCGATCGCGTCGAGGAACCGCTCCCAAATGATCTCAGCTCGTCAGGGTTGTTGCGAGGCAGCATCCCGCCGCTTGAACAGCGGCGATTCGTAGAGCAGCACCACGCCGCCCATCGCGAGCAGTCCGACACCCGCCGTTCCACTGGCCAGCGCGGCGATCCAATAGAGCAGCGACTGCTCGGCATACACATCGTCCGCGTCACCCGCTCGGCCGAACTCAGCCTCGAAGCCCGCGAGCGCCATCGAATAGAGCATCTGGTCGCGGTAGAGCAGCCCGAGCGCGACACTGACGAGCATCACGCCCACTCCGAGAGCGATCACCGATCCGACGCGGAGCCCGCTCATCACCGACCCCCCTCGCCCTTCGCCGCCTTCGCCCACGAGTCCTTCAGCGTCACCGTCCGATTGAACACCAACAACCCGTCCTTCGAGTCCGGATCGACGCAGAAGTACCCCTGCCGCTCGAACTGGAACCGCTCGATCCCGTCCGCGAACGCGCCCGTGCCCGAAGACCGCTCGACCTCCGTCGTGCGCCAGTTCGGTTCGAGCAACGCGCCCTCGACGATTTCGAGCGAGTCGGGATTCAGATCGTCGAGATGATCGCCGGTCGCCTTGCCGGGGCGCTCCGCGGTGTAGAGCCGATCGAACAGCCGCACCTCGACCGGCGCCGCCGTCGACGCTTCGACCCAGTGCAGCGTTCCCTTGACCTTGCGGACATTCCCCTCCGCGTCAGCCGGCGGAGCGTCGCCACCCTTCGTCTGCGGGTCGTACGTGCACTTGAGCTCTACGACCTCGCCCGCGCCATCCTTCACGACCTCATGGCAAGTGATCCAGTAGCCGTACCGAAGTCGGACCTCGCCGCCGGGCTTGAGTCGGAAGAACTTCTTGGGCGCGTCCTCCATGAAATCGTCGCGCTCGATGTACAACGTCCCGCCGAAAGGAACCTCGCGCGTGCCCGCGCCCTCGTCCTCCGGGTTGTTCACCGCCGTCATCATCTCCACCCGCCCCGCGTCGCCGTACTCACCCCAGTTCGTGATGGTGACCTTCAGCGGACGAATCACGCACATCCGCCGCGGCGCCCGCTTGTTCAGATCGTCGCGCACCGCGTTCTCGAGCCGCCCGAAATCGACGAGTGCGTTGAACTTCGTCGCCCCGCCTTCGGCGCACATCGCCCGCAGCGCCTCGGGGGTCACGCCGCGCCGGCGCATCCCCGCAACGGTCACCATCCGCGGGTCGTCCCACCCGCTCACGCGCCCTTCTTCGACGAGCTGCCGCATGTAGCGCTTCGACATGTGCGTGTAGCTCAGCGAGAGGCGCGCAAACTCGGTCTGCTGCGGGTGGTGGATCTTCTCCGGGTCCGACCGCCCCCGGTTGATCGCGTCGATGAACCAGTCGTACAGCGGGCGATGCGCCTCGAACTCGAGCGTGCAGATCGAGTTCGTCACGCCCTCGATCGAGTCCTCGAGCCCGTGCGCCCAGTCGTACATCGGGTAGACGTGCCAGTCGCTCCCCGTGCGGTGGTGGGGGGCGTTGAGCACGCGGTACATCACCGGGTCGCGCAGGTTCATGTTGGGACTGGCCATGTCGATCTTCGCCCGCAGCACCGCGCCGCCGTCGGGCACGTCGCCGCGAACCATCGCCTCGAACCGCTCGCGCGATTCCTCGGGCTTGCGGTCGCGGAACGGCGAGGCCTGCCCCGGTTCCGTCAGCGTGCCGCGCTGTTTGCGCACGTCCTCGGAGGACTGCTCATCGACGTACGCGAGGCCCTTCTCGATCAACTCGATCGCCCAGTCGTGCATCCGCCGGAAGTAGTCGCTCGCGAACTTCACGCCCGCGAGCGGGTCCGCGCCCGTCTCGTCGCAGCCGTCCCATCGGAACCCGAGCCATCGAACATCGTTGACGATGGAGCGGACGAACAGGTCGTCCTCCTTGAGCGGGTTCGTGTCATCAAAACGCAGGTTACACGAGCCGCCGTACTGCTCGGCCAGACTGAAGTTCAGCCAGATGCTCTTCGCGTGCCCGACGTGCAGAAACCCGTTCGGCTCGGGCGGGAAACGGGTCTTCACGACCGTCGGATCGCCAGCGGTTCCCCATCGCCCCTGCGCGATGTGCTCGTCGATGAGCTGCTCGATGAAGTGGCGCGACCGCTCGGGAGCGCCGCCCGCCCCCTCCGCCCCGTCGGTGGGGGTGTCGATCGCGTTATCGGAAGGCAATTCTGTCATTGGTAGGGTCTCTCAGCCGCGGTACACTCAGGTCATGTCGAGCGTATCCGTTCATCTCGGGCAGGATCAGACCCCTCTTCGACTCCACCGCATCTCCGCCGACCGCTATCTCCGGATGGTCGACACGGGCGTCTTCGAGTCGGAGGACCGCGTCGAACTCATCGAAGGAGTCATCGTCGACATGATGTCACCGAGTGGATGGAGCCACCTGAGCGTGCTCCACGCGGTCGCCAAGGCCTTCGGATCCTTGGAGGCGGCAGAGGTTTGTGTTCAATACACACTGCAGGTCAACGATGAGACCGTTGTCGACCCCGATCTCATGCTGCTCCCCCGAGATCACCGGATCGCCGATGGCATCTTCGCCAACGATGTCCTCCTCCTCGTCGAAGTCGCCGACACCTCCCTCCCCTTCGACCGCGGCCCGAAGGCCGAGCGCTACGCCGCCGCCGGCATCCCCGATTACTGGATCGTCGACGTCGCCGCCAAGCAGATCCTCGTCCTCCGCGATCCGACCGAACGCGGCTACGCCTCCATCCACACCATCACCGCGGGGGAGGTCCGCGCCCTGAACGTCCCCGTCGCCAAGGTCACCGTCAGCGAGCTCTTCCCGTCATGACCTACATCCGCTCCGAGATCGACACGCCCCTCGGTCCGCTCACCGCCATCGCGAGCGACGCAGGCCTCGCCGCGCTCGACTTCGGCCATCGCGATCGCAGCTTCGAGCCATTCGAGCCCACCTCGAGCGGTTCGCATCCGGTCATCGATCAGATCGCGCTCGAGCTCGACGCCTATTTCACCGGAGAGCTGACCGCGTTCACCGTCCCGCTCGACCTCCACGGCACGCCGTTCCAGGTCGAGGTCTGGCGAGCGCTCCTCGAGATCCCCACGGGCGAGACGCGCAGCTACGTCGACATCGCTCGCGCCGTCGGCAAACCCGCAGCGAGCCGCGCGGTCGGACTCGCCAACGGCCGCAACCGCATCGCGATCGTGGTCCCCTGCCACCGCGTCATCGGCGCCGACGGTCGCCTCATCGGCTACGGCGGTGGCCTCGATCGCAAGCGCTGGCTGCTCGAGCACGAAGGCGCCCACGCCGAAGCGGCGCTCTTCGATGGTCGCGTCACGGCGCGAGCATGAGCGCCGCGACGATCGCCGCGCCAGCTCCGAGCCCAACCCAAACGCGCCACGGCCTCCTGCTCGCCGCGATCTTCATCATCCACGTCCAGTTGAGCGCGATGTGCGCGACGCAGATCGCCAGGAACGCCAGCCCCAGGTAGAGGTGCCAGTCGCCCCATTCGTGCCGCGTCAGCCCAAGCACCTCGCGCGCCGCTTCTCCGCCGCCGCGTCCTCGCCCATGACCACCACCCGACCCGGGCGGCAGGCGCAACCACATGATCCCGCCCGTGCCGATCATGAGGCACAGGACCAGGTACAGCGCCAGATTCAGCACGCGATTGACCGGGTTCTTCCAGGCGTTCGCCATCGTGAATCCCGCCGCGGCGTGAGCGCCGCGCAGACATCATGAATGATAGACGAGCGCTGTCAAAACTGAACGCTGAGACCGATTTTCACGATGAATTCCGACGATTGAGATCGAACCGCAATCGCTTCCGATCCCAAGCTCGGCGTGACATGCAACACGATCACACGCTGTCCCCTCTGGCCGATCACGCGTCACTGACGCCCGCCACCAGAGGAAACAAACATGAGCGCGAATCCCATCGCCCGCCTCATCGCGGCCCCGATCATCGTCCTCGCCGCGCACGCGAGCATGGCGCTCGCGGACATGACCGACCCCGACCCGACTCTGGCGCTCATGGAGCAGGCGCGCGAGACCGTCCGTCTCGAACGCGGCGGCGTCGTCGATCGGCCCTCCGCCCCGCTCCCGGGAGGAGCGTTCTGCGGCTCGATCAACCCCGAGTCGCCCGCCGGCATCGTCCCAGTCTTCACCCACCCCGCGAACTACAACTCGGGAACGGTCCACTACTTCTTCGATGAGGACATCGAGCCGCTCGAACGCCTCGCCGTCCTCGCCGCGTTCGTCGAGATTGGCTCGTACTGCGACCTGACCTTCGAGTTCTGGACGCCCGACGCGCCGTTCACCGGCCGACGCCTCTACATCACCCGCAGCCCCGAAGCGACCGTGAGCTACGGCGACACGAACAACAACGGCTTCGCCGTCATGTTCATCGCCGACGCTCACTGGGACAACCGCGCGCTGATCCAGCACGAGTTCCTCCACACCGCCGGGTTCGCGCACGAACACCAGCGCTGGGACCGCATCTCGTTCATCGACTACCGCCCCGAGAACGTCGAGCCGGGTCGGGAGAACCAGTTCGACCACGCCTGGAGCGGTATCGGCCCGTACGACTACGCCTCGATCATGCACTACGGAGCGACCGCCTTCGTCGCGCCAGGTTGCTTCGGCGACTGCCGCACGCTCGTTCCGTTGACGGAGTGCGACACCACCATCGGCAACACCGACGCGCTCAGCCCGGGCGACATCGAGGATCTCCGCTTCGCCTTCCACGGCGATCAACGCGCCAACGACGCTTGGCAGGACGCCTACGAGATGGCGACCTGCAACGCATCCGTTCAGTTCGACACGTCCGACGCGACGACGCAGATCGTCAACGGCCTCCCCTGCGGCCTGGTCTGGAACGAGCTCTGGTACGCGTTCGAGCCCGAAGCCGACGGCTACATCGACCTCACGTGGGACAGCTCGGGCGGCCCGAGCGCCCTCAACGTCCGCGCCGCTTCCAACGACCCCGAGGCGCCGGCGGGCCCGCTTCTCGTGCGCGCGTGCGACGTCAACGGCGGCGACCTGACCTTCCCCGTCCGCGAAGGCGATCGCTACTACGTCTCGATCGGCGAAGGCCAGCCCGCGGGTCAGCCCGTCGGTGTCTCGTTCCCGATCGACGGTTTCTTCCGCTACGAGTTCAGCGCCGGCACATCGATCGACCTCGAAGCCCTCGCCGCCGCTTGGTTCTCGGGCGACGTCCTCCCGCTCTTTGTGTCCCCGGGCGACGACCTCCGACTCGAGGCGCTCATCGTCAACGGCGGGCCGCACGATCCCATCGCCGCCGTCCGCGTCGATTGGTGGATCGCGCCGCAGACCGGCCGTGTCCCCCAATCGATGCCCCCGAACGCCCTCGTCCTCGGTTCGTCGTTCCTGAACTTCTCCTCAACCGAGCCGGGGGTCGAGCGCATCCTCGACACGGAGATCGAGCTGCCCGCTATCGACGATGAAGGCATGCGGCTCGCTGGCGCCTATTACTTCGGCGCCACCGTCTCCGTGCCCGACGACACCGACAGCGACGCCACCAACAACACCATCGTCGCATCAGAGATCATGACCATCGAGCAGCCGTGCCTCGTCGACTACGCCCCCCCAGCGGGCGCGCTCGACATCGCCGACGTTGTCGCGTTCCTCCAACTCTTCGAACAAGGCGACGCCGCCGCCGACCTCGCTCCGCCCGCGGGCGTTTTCGACATCGCCGACGTCATCGCGTTCCTCAACGCGTTCGGAGCGGGGTGCCCGTGATCGAACAGCCAACGCTCACGCGAGCGACGGATAGTCCGTATACCCCTTCTCAGTCCCGCCGTAGAACGTCGAATCGTCCCACGCGTTGTACGGCCCGCCGCGGCGCATCCGCTCCGCCAGGTCCGGGTTCGCGATGAACAGCTTGCCGAACGCCACGGCGTCCGTCAGCCCCTCCGCGATCCGCTCCTCAGCGAGCTGCGCGTCGTCCCCGCCGTTGCCGACGTAGATCCCCCCGCCCGCGCCCTTGAACCGCTCCCGGCACGCCGCGTACACCCGCTCGCTCTCATCCGTCCGCTCCGTCGGCCCGAAAGCCTCGACGACGTGCAGGAACGCCAGCCCGCGCTCGCCGAGCTTCTCCGCCAGCGCGCCGAACGTCTCCATCGGGTCATCGTCACGCATGTCGTTGAACGCCCCGAGCGGCGCCACGCGATACCCGACGCGCCCGCCGCCCCACACGCCAACCACCGCGTCGGTCACCTCGAGGCAGAACCGCAAGCGGTTCTCAAGGCTCCCGCCGTACCGATCCTCCCGCTTGTTGCTCCCGCTGCGCAGGAACTGATCGAGCAAATACCCGTTCGCCCCGTGGATCTCGACCGCGTCGAACCCCGCGTCCTTCGCGAGCTGCGCCCCGTGCCGAAACTGGTCAATGACGCCCGGAATCTCGTCCGTCTCAAGCTCGCGAGGCTCCGACACCGCCACACGCCCGCTCTCCGCGCTCGTGATCGTCTGCCCGCCCGCCGCCCTGATCGCCGACGGCGCGACGGGCTTCCGCCCGTCCGGCTGAAGGTCCACATGGCTGATCCGCCCGACGTGCCAGAGCTGGAGCGCGATCTGCCCCCCGCGCGCGTGGACCGCGTCGGTCACCTTCTTCCAGCCCGCGACCTGTTCGTCGCTGTGGATCCCTGGCGTGAACGCGTACCCCTTTCCCGTCGGCGCGACCTGTGTGGCCTCGGAGATGATCAACCCCGCGCCGGTCTTCGGGTCGGCGCGCTGCGCGTAGTACTCGGCGTTCAGTTCCCAGGGAATGTCCCCAGGCTGCTCGGCCCTGCTGCGCGTGAGCGGCGCCATCCAGACACGGTGGGGGAGTTCAAGCTCGCCAGCGGTGATCGGGCTCAGAAGGCGCTCGGGCGCCACGGCTGAAGAGGATCCGGTCATGACCAGATCATTCGCAGTCGACCCGCCCGCTATTCCCCGG
Organism: Phycisphaerae bacterium; assembly: GCA_002706885.1. Classification (GTDB taxonomy): domain Bacteria; phylum Planctomycetota; class Phycisphaerae; order Phycisphaerales; family UBA1924. Next base: position 2,186 of record PAKY01000035.1, on the reverse strand, counting down.
GCGCCGCGCCCGAAACCTCCGTCAGCCTCACCGGGTCCTCCGGGGGCGTCGGGGAAGGCGGCTCGCGGAAAATCAGGACAAACCCCCACACGCAGATCGCCACGAACCCGGTGTAGAACGCGAACCACCCCACGCACGACCGCACCAGGGCGCTCTGCCGATCCACCGGAATCCCGATGAGCACCAGCCCCTTCGCCGCCCGCGGATCCAGCCAGCGCAGCGCGAGCTTGAGGTACCGGAGCCCGATCGAGAGCCCGATCGGCGCCGCCCACGCGCCGATCCGTGCGATCCACTTCAGCCAGTCGCGCCAATCCGAGTCCTCGGGCAGCCTCGGAAACTTCGGCCACTCCTTCGGCGCCGCCGCGACCGCCGCGACAACGGGCTCAGGCGCCGCCTCCGCGACAACGTCTTCCTCTTCGTCTTCCTTCGCGGCCGGCTTGTCGTCGATGTCGAAGTCGTCGTCGTCAGCCGCGTCGGCCGCGTCTTCTTCGTCGGTCGAGGACGCGTCGTCCACCGCGTCTTCCGCCGCCGCCGCCGCGATCTCCTCGTCCAGCGCGTCGTCGAGCGCGTCGATGTCGACCGCCGGCTCCTCGGCGACCTCCTCGGGCGCCTCGTCGCCCAGCTCGTCCTCGATCAGCGCCGCCAGTTCGCTGTCCAACTCGTCGATCTGCAACTCGTTGTCAACGACCGACGAATCGAAGTCAGCCTCGTCATCCAACGGGAGATCCGGCTCCGGATGCCGCGACGACGGAGGCGACGAGAACATCGCGTCGATCCCCGCCGCGATCGCTTCCTCGTCCTCCTCGGTGTAGGAGATGTTGCTGATCGGCTCGTACTTCGGCCTCGACGGCGCGGCAGCGATGTCGTCCTCGTCGTCCAACGCGTCGAACGGATCGGCGTCCTCCGGCGCGTCGTCGGCATCCGCCGCCTTCGCCCCGTCCTCCGATTCCTCGACCGCGTCGATCGCGTCGGCGACTTCATCGAGGAGCGACTCGATCTGCGCGTCGAGTTCCTCTCCCGAAGGATTCTCCGGCGGTTCGGCCATTTGCCCCGATCATCGGACGCGACGCGGGGCGACTCAAGCCCGCGCAGCGTTAAGCTGTAACGTTTCCACCGCGCCCTCCCCGACTATCGGGTCGGTCTCGACTCTGACCCCAGGGGTTTCGCCCCATGCACCGCGTCCTGATCGACCCCACAACGCTGCCGACCCCGGCTCCCGCCGAGAACGACTCCATCATCCTCGAGGGCGACGAGGCCCGCCACCTCACCCGCGCACGCCGCGCAAATGAGGGTGACAAGGTCGAAGCCCTCGACGCCGCGGGCGCCCGGATCCTCGCCACCATCGAATCCATCGATCGACACAAACGCGGCGATCACATCACCCTACGTATCAACGCCGTCTCCACCGAGCCGCCAATGAATCCCTCGATTGAGGTATGGAGCGCCAGCCCAAAGGGCGATCGTCTCGCCCACATGATCGAAGAACTCAGCCAGGTCGGCGTCGCTCTCTGGCAACCGATTCTGACCGAGCGCTCGGTCGTCGAACCACGCGACAACAAGATCGACCGCCTCCGCCGCATCGCCCGCGAGTCGATCAAGCAGTGCGGCCGCGCATGGGCCATGGAGATCGCCGAACCCCTCCCCTTCGACGCCGCGCTCACGCCCGCGACCGACGCCCGGACCCTCATCGCAGACCCCACAGGCCAGCCCCTTACATCCATGGTTGGGTCGAACCGCGTTCGCATCCTCATTGGACCGGAGGGCGGATGGAGCGACGACGAACGCGCCCGCGCGCGGTCGGCCGCCGTCGAGCCCGTCCGCGTCGGACGCCACATCATGCGGATCGAGACCGCCGCCGTCGTCGCCGCGGGCCTCGTCGCCGCATTCGAACACTGACGATCCACCCTCCGCCGCGCGTTGCGAAGATCCGACCGCGATCGCCAAACACCTCTACGATCGGTTCATGCCGAGCCTGACCCGAACCGTCGCGTGCGCCGTCGCCGCGCTGCTCACGCTTCCGACCGCCGCGATGCCCGCCGAGACCCGCGAAAAGGGCCGCGAACTCGCGACGAGGGCCATCGAGTACCTCCGCTCGCAGCAGGACGAAGAGACGGGCGGCTGGGCCATCACCGAGGGCCGCCCCGACCTCCGGCGGATAGGGGAAGTTACCCTGTGAGAAGTTCGTG
>PAKY01000034.1 GCA_002706885.1 Phycisphaerae bacterium | reverse complement strand
TGGCCGAGCAGCCCGAGTAGGTACCGGCGGGAATGCGGACCGCGGGGGGCCACCCGCAGTTCGTGGTGAAAGCCTTCGACCCCGCGTAGCGGAGCGTGCCCTTGTCGCCGCTGGCCGGGCGGATAACGGTGATCGTGCGGTTCGCCATGTGCTTTCCCCTGCTCGCGCGGTCGTCGTGAGATCCCAGACTACCCGATCAAGCGTTGTGAGCGAGCAACGCTCACGCGCGATCAGCGACCGACCGACCGCGGCTCCTCGGCGCCGACACCGTCTCCAAGCACGTCGACCGCGGTCATCCAGTTCTGCGCCCTCGGGTGGGGCGTGAGGCCCGTCACGCGGTGGGGGTCGAACATGCGGATGTCGACGTAGTGGAACAGCGGCACGAGGGGGAGGTCTTCCTCGACGATGATCCGCTCCGCCTCTCGGAGCAGCGCGAGCCGCTCCGCGGGGTCGGGCTCGGTCGCGGCGCGGTCGAGCAGGCCGTCGAACCGCTCGCTCGAATACGCGCGGTCGTTGTTGCCGTCGCCCGTGCGGTTGATGTCGAGGAACGTCAGCGGGTCGGGGTAGTCGGCGTACCACCCGGCGCGACCCACCATGTACGAGTGGTTCTTCAGGTGGTCGCGAAAGACCCGCAACTCGGTCTGTTCGAGCGTGACGTGGATCCCGAGGTTGTCGGACCAGTTCCGCGCCACGAGCTGCGCGATCAATCCGTGCCCAGCGTCCTCGTTGAACGAAATCTCGATCGCCCCGAGGTCGCGTGGATCCTCGTACCCCGCCGCCCTGAGGAGCGACCGAGCCTGCGTCAGAATGGTCGCGTCGGCCGCCGGATGGCCAGAGACCGATTCGAGCCCGGCGGGCGGCGTGTATCCGCTCAGCGAGCGCGGCGGGACGACCGACGACGCGACGGGCTCACCGAGCCGACGGAGTTGCTCGGTGATCGCCCGCTTGTCGATCGCCATCGCGAGGGCGCGACGAACGCGCGCGTCGGCGAGCGGGTTCTCGCGGCCATCGTCGAGGCGCGGGGAGCAATTGAAGTTGTAGAAGTACGTTCCAAGCACGGGCACGACGTGGACGCGGTTCCGCGGGTCTTCAGGGAGCAGCCGATCGATCGTGAACGGGTCGTGCCCCTCGTCAGCGAGTCGCGCGTAGGTCTCGGCGTTATCCGCGTAGAAGCGCTGCTTCTCCGCCCACATCTCGGCGCGGTAGTCCGCGGTGACATCGGGTATCCAGTCGATCGCGCCCGACTCGAACGCCAGCACCGCGGTGGACGGGTCCTCGATCGCGAGGACCTCGATCGTCCGGAGGTTGAGCGCGTGTCGGTTCCAGTAGTGGGGGTTCTGCGAGAACCGCATGTCACGCTTGAACCGCCATCGATCGAGCCGGAACGGTCCGTTCGAGACGAGTTGGTCGGGCTTCGTCCAACCCTCCCGGCGGACGATCCGCCCCGTCGCGGGGTCGGGCGTCTCGAAACGTTCCACGAGCGGTGGATAGATCGGCGCGAACACGACGCTTGCGCACAGGTCGATGAAGTACGGCGCGGGGCGAGCGAGACGGACGATGAGCGTGTGGTCGTCCGGCGCTTCGAGGCCGACCGCGGCGTCGAACCGCTCGATGGTCTCACGCCACAACGCGTCGCCGTCGGCCCATGGACGGCTCGCCGAGGCCATCGTCTCGAGCGCCTCGACGCGCCAAGAGAAGAACGCGGCCGCGCCGTCGACGAGCTGAAACATCGCCGTGTAGTCCGACGCGAGGTCCGGGAGCATCGCCCGCCGCCAGCTCCGGATGAAGTCGTCCGCCGTTACCGGGGCGCCGTTCGACCATCGGGCGTCGTCGCGGAGATGGAACGTGTAGACGAGCCCGTCCTCGGAGACGCTCCACCGATCGGCGACGCCCGGAGCGATCGCGAAATCGGGGTCAAGCGGGTCGTTGACGACGAGCGGCTCGAAGAGCATCCGCCCGATGCGCATGTCCGAGAGCCAGCTCATCCGCTGCGGATCGAGCGTGTTGACATCGCCCCGATTGACGAACGTGAAGTCCGCGGGCGGAGCGGGGGCGTCGGTGGCGACCGCGCCGATCAGGAGGGCAGCGAGCAGGAGCAGCGCGGCGATCCATCGCACGACGCGGGTCTCCTCGGTCGGGGCGAAGGCTTAGCGGAAACGGTTGTCGTCGAGGTTGAACGGCGAACGCACCAGGGCGTCGAGCAGCGTCGCGGCGGCGTTGCGGAACTCGCCGAGGCGACCGCTCTCGAACGGCGCCTTGAGGTCGCGTACGACTTCGGGCAGGCGGGGCTGGCCGCGGGTGGCCTGCGCAAGCTTCTCGTCGGCGAAGACCGCGAGCTGGCCCGCGATGCCCACGAGCTTGGCGTCCATGCTCGCCGAATCGCCCGCGCCCGCGATGTTCGCCTGCATCCTGTCGAGGACGTGGTCAATCATGTCGCCCGCGAGGCCCGCGGCGGCGCGGCTGAACTCCTCGGTCGGCGTCAAACCCGGATCCACGAGGGCGTTACGGAGGCTGTCCGCGGCCTGAAGGCAGGTCCGGAGCTCGAGGTCACCCGCGGCGCCGCGATCCGTCGGAAGATCCCGCACGCGGGCCGCGATCGCGTTCGCAAGCCTCACACGGGCGTATTCACCGAGACCCGCTACCGCGGAGTCGGGAACACGACCGGCGGAGGCGAGGGCTCGGGCCCGGACGCCCGCAAGCAGGTGATTACGCTCGTCCTCAACGCCCGCGGCGAGTTCATCGACGAGGCGCTGGAGCCGAGCGGGGCTGATGGCGGGGGTTGATCGGCGAGCGGACTCGAAAATGAGCTCAACGCCGAAAGCGGCGAAGAACCGGTCCTCGACCCGCTGGTCATCGAGGCGGTCCTCGATGATCCGGACGGACTTCTCGGTCGCGAGGCGCGCGGCGAGGCGGAGGCCGGTCAGGCGTCGCCAGGTCGTCTCGCGATCGTCGAGCAGTTCGCGAATCGCCGGGTCGAGCGCGTCGCCGTAGAGCTGACGGAAACGGACGCTGACGCCCGTTGTCTCGAGCGGGTTCAGGATCGAGTTGATCACCGAGCCAGCCTCGTCGGCCGATGCTGCAAGCAACGCGTCACCCCGAGCCTTGCCGAACGCGGCGACGGCCTCGGCGTCGGTCGCCGAGATCGATGGGCTTGTGATGACCGACGGGGTCAAACGGGCGGGCTGCTGCGCGAGGGCGGGCGTGCCGATCCAACCGATCAGCGCCGCGACGGCGAGCAGGCGAACCCCGCCCTTCGACGCCCGGATGGCGCGGCGCGGTCGCCCGTGGTCGCGATCTGCTGATGTATCGGTCAAGGCGTTCCTCGCTGGGCTGGCAAGCGTCTGGCGGGCCTGCGGAAGCTATCGCCGCCCTTCCCGCCGGTCAACCACGACCGGGGGTGGGGGGTGGATGGTCACTTTAGTACACCTCAAGCATGACGCGCCGAGTCGGCCGGATATCGCGGCTGATCATGCGTCGAGTCCACGCCGCGGGGTCAGAAGCCACGCCCTCGTCGGCGATCGTGACGTACCGCGCGAGCTCGTCAGGCGTCAGCTCGTTGGCGAGCGCCCGCAAGATCCCGAGTTCCATGCCGCCGATTCCGCAGACGTAGATGAGCGTCCGGTCGGAACGCAGCAACGCCGGGATGCCCCGATCCGTTCCCGCGTCAGGATCCGCCGACACGCGATCCCCGACGTAGAGGGGCCGATTCGTGTCGATCTGGGTCCCGCGGCTGATCGCGGTGACGTACCGGAACCACGGGTGCTTCGCCTCGAGCTCGCGGAACTGCTCGTCGTAGAGAAGGTCGGTCTCGTACGGCACGCCCATCACCAGCACCGCCGAACGAGGCGGCTCGGGCAGGGCCGCGAGATCGGCGATCATGCCCCGGAACGGGGCGATGCCCGTCCCGGTCGCAAAGAAGACGAAGTTGTACGAACTCGCGTCCTCGGGGAGGATGAACCGCTTGCCGTTCGGCCCCGCGACCTGTACCTCATCGCCGACCTGCAGGTCGCAGAGGAAGTTGCTCGCGACGCCAACGCGGAGGCGGTGGTCGTTCCAGTCCTCGTCGAGGAGACGCTTCACGGTCGTGGCCAGCGTCGTGCCGTTCCCGTCCTCACCCGCGGTAGGGCTGGCGATGGAGTACAGCCGGACCTTGTGCGGTCGACCCTTCGCGTCTTCGCCGGACGGAACAACGCCGAAGCTTTGGCCAGCTCGGAAGGCGCCCGCCAAAGCCGTGCCGGACACGTCGATCGCGACGTGACGGACAAAACCCGCGGCCTTCTTGCCAGCCTTCGTGCACAGTTCGGTGGAGACGACACGTCCAACGACCGGGGCGTTGGGCCGCACCACATTCTGTGTGACTTCCGGGAACGTCGGATCCCCGACGGCGGCCGTCATGAGTCGTCGCCCGGCGCCTCGGTCGTGTCGGGCTCAGCCTCGACGGCCTCCGGGGCGGGCTCCGGCGCTTGGCCGTAGCGAGTCGCGATGCGTCGCGCGAGGGCGTCCACACGCTCCGCGGTCGCCTGGAGCGAGTCGCCGTTGACGCCGCGCGGACGCGAACCGGTCAGGTCCTGCGCCGACGCCTCGTAAGCCTCGACGGCCCCGCGTCCCAACTCGTTCGCGCGGTCACGCAGCGATCTGGCGGCCTGCCGCAGCTCCGCCGCGTACGCGACGGGCGGCTGGGCGTCCGCCAGAGCCTCGCGAGCGCTCGCCTCATCGAGCATCCCGTCCGCCACCGAAACGCGGACTTCCGCGAGTCGGCGGTTTGCCCCCGCGGAGACGCTCTTGGCGATCTCGGGCGTCTCGCGGTTCGCCCGACGCGCGTCGCTCACCGCCGCCTCGAGCACGTTCAGCACGTCGGCCGAGATCGCGTCGATCAGGTTTCGAGCCCCGTCGAGTTCCTCGACGATGTCCGCCGCTTCGGTCGCGACGGTCGCCGCGTTGGCGCGGTGCGTCGCGGCGCGCGACTCGGCGTCCGACTTCTGCGTCTCGAGCCGGTTGATCGCGTCGCGGATGAGCTGCGCCTGCTGGCGACGCTGGCTCATCGTGGCCTCGAGTTCCTCGATCGCCGGCGTCAGCGTCGCGTCACGACGGGCGCGGAGGCGTTCGGCTTCCTTCTTCTTGGTGTCGGCCTGTCGCGTGTATCGGTGGATTGACTCGCCGAGCCCCGCGGCGTCCGTCGCCGACATGCGACCCGCCCGATCGGTGAGTTCCGCGGCGCGACGCCTCGCATCGACCGACGCCGTGTCGAGCGTCGAGATCTGCCCCTCGAGCTCCGACCGCTCGCTGTTGAGTTCCGCGAGCCGCTGGCCGATCTCCGACGCCTGGCGATCCCGCTGATCCGCCCTGTCCTCAAGGTCGCTGATGTCACCGGACGGATCGAACCGGAGCAGGCCATCTGCCGTGGCGTGCTCATCCCGATAGATCGCCGCGAGGTCTCGGAGCCGCTTCGAGAGCGTCAGGACGCGGTTCTGCGCCTCCGCAAGCTCCACGCGACGCTCGCTCGCCATCCCCTGCTTGATCTCTGACCGAACGAGCGCCGCCGCGCCCGCGAGGTGCTCCTCGCCGCCCGACACCGCGGTGTTGATCGATCGCTCGGCGCCCGCGAGCAGAGCGTTGCGGTCGCTCGCCGTTGCGCCGTTCACCGACGTCGTCCGGAGGCTGTAGGTCGTTTCCTCGAACGCCCGCTCGGCGTCGCTCCGCGTGTCACAGCCGCCGAGCAGGCAGATCGATCCCCCGCCCATGGCGGCGATCAACGCGGCGGCGGCATGGTTCCGAAGGGTCGGCATGTTCAAAGGCTTCCGGTGGTTGGGTTCTGGGAAGGCGTCGCCCGGCGGCCCTCGCGGCGCCCGCGACGTCCGTCACCGCCACACTGTAGCCGCTGCGGTCACCGCTCGACGGGCTCCGGCTCGGCCGCCGCCTCGGCCTCCATGACCCCCTCGGGCGTCGGCGGCGTGTACGCGATCGGGTACTCGGGCCTCGGCGTGTATAGCGACTTGATCCACGCGACGGCCTCCTCGAACCGCCGGTCGTCGCTGTCGCGGAACACCTCGCGCCACGGCCGCCGCCCCCGCGCGACGGGCGTCTCCGGGTGGGGCAGATGGCTGATGTCCCTCGGGAGGCCCATCTGAAGCAGCGGTGAGAGCTCCGGCGCGTTGTGGTTGATCAGCGGCGTCCCGTCCGCAAGCTCGAACTTGTCGAGGATCAGAAAGTTCGTGTACACGACTTCGTCGCGGTTCAGCCCGTCCTTGCTCAGGTACAGACGACCCGCCTCCGCCCCGCCGTGGCAGTCGGTGGTCGCGCAGGCGTTCATGAGCCACCGCCGGTGCACGTCCCCGCGGAAACGGGCGAACGTCTCCGGGTCTTCCTGCACACGGACCTCGCTGTAGAACTCCCGAGCGTGCATCCTGAACATCAGTTCCAGGATCTTCGTCCGAGGGGCGCGCTTCAGCGCCTCCCGCTCGATCTCGGTCGGCGGCATCAGCGGGTGATCCCGGTACGCATCGAAGAAGCTGTCGATCGCGTCCCGCGGGATGATGAACCGAGGCGGATCGTTCAGGTCGATCTCGTAGACCTGAAGCAGGTTCACCTCCTCACGCGTCAGGAGTGGGAACCCGAGCTGCCGACGCGGACGACTCTGGTCCGGCGCGTCTTCCGGCTCCGGCTGATCGCCGTCCGGCCGATCGCCGTCCGCCAGCCCGAGCTTGATCTGAAGCTCCAGCCACCGCTCCTCGGCGACGGCCAGTGGGTTCATCGGATCGAGCTCGAGGATTGTCTTGATCTCGCGCAGCGCGAGGCGAAACGCCCGACGGTTCCGGAGCCACGTCGCGAACGACATCCGCGCCGCCAGGTCCCCAGGCTCGAGGCTCGCTCGGCGTTCGAGATACTGATCGATCAGCGGCGGGAGATTCTCGACCTCCACGATCTGCGACGAGGGGATGAGGAGGTTCGACCCACCCACCTCGAGCTCGATCCCGTCCGCCGATTCTCGGATCAGGGCGCCCTCGCGGACACGCCCGTCGACCGTCGTCACCCGCGCCTCAGGCCGATCGGGCAGCAACTGCCGAAGCGCCGCGATCTCCGCCTCGCTCTCGCGCCGCCGGCGCGCGGCGTCGGCGCCGGGCGTCGGTGGCCCGGCGTCCGGCGTGCCATCGGGCGGCGTCGTTTGGGCGCACGTGACACCCGCCGCCGAGGTCAGGCAGAAGATGAGCAGAAGGAAGCTCGCGGGCAGGCCGGGGCGGGGCCGGGCGTTCCGGCGTGGCCACCCGTGCAGGGCATCCATGGGCGTATTGTCGCCCAAGCCCTCCCCGCCGTCAAACGGAAACTCCCCGCCGCCTCTCCGCTTAGCCTGCGGCGAGCTTGGCCATGGTTTCGTCGATCCGCTGGCCGAGCAGGTCCGGCGTGAACGGCTTCACGACGTAGTTGTTCACGCCAGCCTTGATCGCCTCGATGACGCGAGCCTTCTCGGCCTCGGTCGTCACCATGATGAGCGGCGTTGTCTTGTTCGCCTTTCGATAGGTCTTAACGAACGTCAGTCCGTCCATGTTCGGCATGTTCCAGTCGACCAGCACAAGGTCGGGCGCGAAGCTCCCGATCTTGCTCAGGGCGTCCTGGCCGTCGCACGCCTCCTCGATCTCCGTGTGACCGAGCTGACGCAGGACGGACTTCTGGATGTTCCGCATGGTCTTCGAGTCGTCGATGAGCATGACACGCATGGGGTTGCCTCCTTGCTGCCCTTAGACGTTGACCGAGGCGCCCGAGGCGGTCTCGCTTGACGATTGGGTGGTGTTCTCGCGGATCGCGACCTCGATGGTCAGCTCCCCGCAATCGGTCGTACAGGGGATGAGCACGCACGGCGTGTCGCTGCGCGTCTGGACCGTGTGGCCCGCGCCGACGATCACGCTCGGACACGAGATCGAGACGCTCCCGCCCTGCGGGAACTTCGCCTTCGCGCCACCGCTGACCATGTTGACGAGTTCGCCGACCGCGTCAACGTAGTCGGGGCTGCTCGGGTCGAGCTTGTCACCGCAGAAGAGCGCCACGATCGCGGTCGCCGCGTTGAGCTCGAAGCTCAGCGTGATGGTGCCCTCGACCTCGCCGCTCATGGCGATGATCCCGGAGACGTCGTGCGTCGGCTCCGAAGCGCTCTTGAGCTTGGGTTCTCCGACGTTGACCTCGAGCTGGAGCATCGTCGAGAACACGTTCTTGATGCTCGCGACGAACGGTGCGATGTAATTGGGGTTCATGCTGTCTCCGGTAAGTGCCGTCGGCGCGTTGCCTGGGTGATCACGACGAACTGACGGCGGCGGCGCCACGCCTCACAAGCTCCGCCACGTCCATAATGAGGCTGACCCGACCGTCGTTGCGGACGGTCGCGCCGCTGACCGGGCCGGTCTTCTCCACCCCGTCCAGCGGCTTGATCACGATCTCCTGCTGCCCGATGACACGCGTCACCAGGACAGCGATCTCCTTGTCGCCCGAGTTGAGAACCAACGCGAGTTTCGAATCTTCGGGCGTGTCGTCCGCGACCTTGAACACCCGCGCCGCATCGAGCAACGGAAGCACCGATCCGCGCGTGCGAAGAACCCGTTCCGTCACGATCGTCGCACGCTGCTCAGCCGTCGGCTTCACGATCTCGATGATGCTTCCCAACGGCACCGCGTACGTCTCGTCCGCGACGAGCACCATCATCGCCGGCATGATCGCCACCGTCAGCGGGATGGTGATGGTGAACACCGTCCCGTTACCGGGCGTCGTCGAGACATCGATCGAGCCCTTCAGCTTCTCGATGTTCGTCCGCACCACGTCCATGCCGACGCCACGACCGGAGAGGTCCGAGACCTCGCTCGCCGTCGAGAACCCGGGAAGAAAGATGACCCTTCCGACCTCCGCGTCGGTGAGCGCCGCCACCTCCGCCTCGGTCGTCAGCCCCTGCTCGAGCGCCTTGGCCGCGATCCGTTCGCGGTTCAGCCCTCGGCCGTCGTCCGCGATGCGGATCACGACGTGATCGCCCGCCTGGCTCGCCGAGAGCTTGATCGTCCCGGTTTCGCCCTTGCCCGTCGCAAGCCGCTCCTCTGGCGGCTCCAGCCCGTGATCGGCGCTGTTCCGCATGAGGTGAACGAGCGGATCGCCGAGCTCCTCAATCACGCTCCGGTCGACCTCGGTCTCGCCGCCCAGGATCTCGAGCTTAATCTTCTTGCCCGTCTTGCCCGCCAGGTCGCGGATCAGACGCGGGTACTTGCCGAACAGTTTGTCGAGCGGCTGCATCCGCGTCCGCATCACCGCGGTCTGAATGTCGCCCGTCACGCGGTCGAGCGCGCCGCTCGCAAGCTCGACATGCTCGCGCGTCTCGCCGTCCAACGCCTCGTGGTCGCGGATGAGGTTCGCAGCGATCTCGCCGATCCGGTTCTTCTGGAGCACCAACTCCCCGACGAGGTTCATCAGCTTTTCAAGCCGCGCGACCTCGACGCGGATCGTCTGTTCCGCAGCCGGGGCGCGCTCGCGGGCCTTCTCCTTCGCCGGAGGCGATCCGCTCGTCGGCGGCGCGTTCCCGCCGGCGTTCGCCGCCGCCGTTGCCTCAGCGCTGACTTCCTCGTCCGCCTCGGCGTCCGCATCGTCCTCGTCATCCCCCTTGTCGAACGGAACCGCGTCGCGCTCGAACACGCCCGAGGGGCCATCGGTCGGATCCACGATCCAGTCCGCATCGGGGGATTGCCCAGAGGCGAGAGCATTCAGCCGCTCAATCAGCGTGTCGCAGGGACGATCGAGAATCACGCTGTCGCCGAGCGCCTTCGTCTGTTCGTCGATCAGCGCATGCACCGCTCGGACACGGGCGAGGAGCTGGTCGAGCTCCTCGCTCTCGAGCTTCACCGCGCCCGCGCCCGCCTCGAGCAGCGCTCGCGTCAGGCGAAGCATCGGCTCATGATCGAAGAATCGCACCGTCTTCGTCAGTTCGTCCCCGCCCTCGCCGAGCCGCTGCGCCGCTCCGTCGCGGTCCGCCTGATTCGATAGCTCATCGATGATCTCGGAGACGTTCTCGAGCTGCTGGTCGAGATCCGCGATGAACAGCTCGAGCAGGTCGGCCTTTCCTTCGCCGAGTGTCAGCGGCGTGCGATAGGGGTCCGTTGGAGCGGGCGCCGAGGTGTTCTCCGTCGAATCGGCGGCGCTCCCCGCGGGAGTGCCGCCGCCCTCGCCGAGCGCAATCAGGCCGTGCACCACCTCGTCGTCCGCCTTCGGAAGGTCGGTGCTCCCGCCCGAGAGCACCTCGAACTGTGCCTTGAGAATGTCGACCGCGCGGAGGAGGAGGTCCATCGTCGGCGCGTCAACCACGATCTCGTGGTTCCGTGCGCTATTGAGCGCCGTCTCCGCCGCGTGGGCGATCTCGACGAGGTTCGTCAGGGCGAGGAACGAGGCGCTGCCCTTGATGGTGTGCAGCGCCCGGAAGACCTGGTTCAAGAGTTCGGTGTCGTCGGCTCGGTGCTCGAGCTCGACGAGATCGCCCTCGAGCTGATCGAGCAGCTCACCCGACTCGGTCAGGAAGTCCTGCAGGATTTCGGGATCGATGCTCTGGATCGACACTGTTCTTCCCCTTGCCCGGCGCTCAGGCTGCGGCCTTCTTCGTCATCGCGATCGGGCGGTAGCAGAACCCCTGCGGGATCGGGGCCGCCTCGAGCGCGGTCGTGCAGCCACGGATGTTCTCGGAGTGACCGATGAACAGCGCCCCATCCGAGGCGAGCTGCTGAGCAAACGTTTCGACCACCTGCGCCTTCATCGGGTCGTCGAAGTAGATCATGACGTTGCGGCAGAAGATCACGTCCCAGGTGCCGTGCCGCTTCGCCGCCAGCCGGTCCTTGAGGTTGTGCAGCTCGAAGTTCACCATGTTGCGGATGCGGTCGTGGAGCCGCCATCCGCCCTTTTCCTCGACGAAGTAGCGGCTCTTCACGAGCGGCGGCGTCGTGCGCAGCGCGTAGTCGCTGTACACCCCGCTCGACGCGATCTCGAGCGTCCGCTCCGAGATGTCCGTGCCGAGGATCTCGACCTTCCAGTCGGCCAGCCGCACGCCGAGCGAACGGTCCATGATCATCGCGAGCGTGAACGGCTCCTCGCCGCTCGAGCACGCGGCCGACCAGATCCGAATCCGCTTCGAGCTCGCACGAGCCTCGAGAATCTCCGGAAGCAGGACCGACTCGAACACGTTGAGTTGCGGCTCGTTCCGGAAGAAACTCGTCTCGTTGATGGTGATGCGGTTGAACATCTCCTGGAACTCGTCCATCTGGTACGGTCCCATGGTCAGGAAGGCGATGTACTGCTCGAAGTCCTCGAAGTCGAGTTCTTGAAGCCGCCGCGCGAGGCGCGACTCGAGCACGTACTTCTTGTTCGCCGGGAAGTGAATCCCCGCGCGGTTGTAGATCACGTCGCTCAAGCGCGTGAACTGCTCATCATTCATCGTCGGCTGGCTCGGCATCGGCACGGGCGTCGTCCTTTCGAAGATGATTCCGGAGTCGCTCTCAGGCCGCCTTCGCGAGTTCGGCGACGGCTTCCAGTTCCTTCACACCGAACAGCTTCGAGATGTCCAGGAGAATGAGCAGACGGTCCTCGAGCTTGCCCACGCCAGCGATGAAGTCCGCGTCGATCGAGCACGCCATCGGAGGCGCCGCCTCCACGATCGACGACGGGATCCGAAGGACCTCGTTCACGCCATCAACGATGAACCCGATCACCCGCTCGCGAACCTCGATCACCACGATCCGGCTCTCGTCCGTCCGCTCGACGTTCGGAAGCCCGAAACGACGACGGAGGTCCACCACCGGGATGATCCGACCGCGGAGGTTGATCACGCCTTCGACCTCGGGCGGGCTCTGAGGGACCCGCGTCAGGTCCATCATCCGATTGATCTCGTGAACCGCGAGAATGTCGACGGCGAACTCCTCGCCCGCTAGCTCGAAGCTGACGAGCTGGAGTTCGTTCACGCCGGCGGCGCCGGCCTTGGTCGAATCGCTGAGGGTCGCCATCGGTCTGGTCCTTCCTGAGGCACGTGCGCGGCGGAGCGCCGCAGGTTCAACGGCGAGACGGGTCCTGCGGACTGCGAAACATCGACCGGTTGATTGCCAAGGTTCAATCCATCGCGGCGGTTACGAAGGGGGGGTCAAGCGCACGACCGGCGCCGCTCAGCCACACCACCAGCGAGCGCCGCCCCGCCGCCACGAATGGCGTTGAACAACTCGCCGATCCGCTCAGGACTCAGCCCGAGCTTCGCCGACCCGTTTGCGAGCACCGCGCGCGGCATGCCGAACACCACCGAACTCGCTTCGTCCTGGGCGATGATCGTGCCTCCGCGAGCCGCGAGTGCGGCGCCGCCCTCGGCGCCATCGCTGCCCATCCCAGTCAGCACAACCCCGAGAACCTGCTCAGCCCGCGCCGTTGCCCCGCTCTTGAGCAGCTCATCGACGCTCGGCTTGTACGGCGCTTCCGCCGGCTTGTCGGTGATCTGAAGCCGCTCACCGCTAAGCCCGCTGAGCCGGATGTGCCGCCCGCCAACGCCAACGTACACCCGCCCGGGCATGAGCGGCCTGTCCGAATCGACGAACTCAACGGGAACGCTCGCCCGCCGATCGAGTCGCTCCGCGAGACTCCGCGTGAACAACTCTGGCATGTGCTGCGCGATGACGTAGCTGATCTGCGTGTCGGCCGGGATTGCGGTGATGATCGTGTCCAGGACAGGCGGGCCGCCTGTCGACGAGCCAATCAGCACCGTCCGCCACGTCTTTGACGCGATCGTGTCGAGCGTGGTTGCCGCGTCCTTCGGGTCCACCCGAGCCAGCGGCTTCAGCGCCGCGTCGCCTCCCCCGGCCCCGCCGGTCGCAGTCGCCCGACGTCGCCCGATCGCGCGGATCTTGCGCACGAGCTCCTCGCGGAACGATCCGTCAGCGCCCGCCGCCTTCACCGAGTCCTTCAGAATGAAGTCCGCCGCGCCGAGACGGAGGCCGTCGAGCGCTTCGTGACTGCCCTGCTTGGTCAGGCTCGAACACAGAAGCACAGGCGGCCTCTCTGTCCGCGGCCGCTTCGCAAGTTCCTCAAGCGTCTGAAGACCGTTCAGGTTCGGCATCTGGATGTCGAGCGTCATCACATCGGGGTGGAGTTCACCCACCAGCTTGAGCGCCTCTCGTCCATCCGAAGCGGTGCCGACGATCTCGAAGCCCGGCTCCGTTTCGAGCAGCTTCGAAAGCACGCGACGCATGAACGCGGAATCGTCGACTATCAGGATGCGCACGGCTTCGACCTCCAAGGCCCGGAGCGGACCCAGTGGTCGATATCGAACCGATCGTCGGACGAGTTCACGCCCACCGCCCCGCTTGCTATGGGGAGATGCGTCTCCAGAGGTCCGCGATCGGAAAGAAGTTGGAGCAAACGGTCGGCACGCGAACCCCGCCAATGCGGGGCCGCGGCCAAGCCTGTTGTCGTCAACGGAGAACCCGTCGAACGGAATGCCCAGGAGAGGACTCGACCCTCCACCCGGTTACCCGGACTACCACCTCAAGGTAGCGCGTCTGCCAATTCCGCCACCTGGGCAAGTGGCTGGCGATGGGTGCTGAGTCCCACCGCCGGGGCCGTGATGATAGCCAACCTCCCGCCGGAGTCGATCAACAACGCGAATACACCCGACGCGTGCGTTCCGGGGGCGATAACCTTCCCGGAGTTCATCGGGTTCTGACGAGACCCCCGAGCCGGTGGGCGTCACGATCCGGTGGGCGTCAGGAGTATGGAAAGGTTGGCGATGACCGCAGAGGTCGACAGGTCGGGGTTCGATTCGCTGCTCGAGTGGGTCAAGCCCAGAGCCGCTGAATCGGGTGTTTTCGAGGACGTCAGGATCGATGGCGGCTCACTGAAGTGCGCCGCTTCCGGCTCAGCCGAGCCCGCGACATACCGCGTCCTCCACGACGAAGGAAAGGCATGGGTCGCCCTCGAGATGTCCGATCGCTGGCAGAGCGAATCCATCGAGGCCGATCTGATGAACTCGGGTGACTCGCTCGAGGAGCTCCTCGAAGAGGAACTCGTTGACCAGGGCTACGAAGGCTCGGCCAAGCCGGTCTTCGAACACTTCAGAAGCGATGACATGCTCTTCACCTTCCGATCACCCATCCCGCTGAAGACCACCGCGGGAGACGGCGCCGCGGAGACGGTGTCGCAATGGTTGCTCGCGTACCAGGCCTGCTTCGCGCAGCTCGGTGACATGAGCGCGGACGAGGCGGACTGAGCGGGGCGGAACGGCGATGGCGGTCAACGGCGGCGAAGGGGCGCGATCGATGCGGATCCTGATGCTCGGGTGGGAGTTTCCTCCCTTCAAGGCGGGCGGTCTCGGTACAGCGTGCTTCGGCCTGACCAAGGCCCTCGATCGCGCGGGCCATGAGGTCATCTTCGTGCTCCCAAGGCCCATCGGCGACGCCACCGCTGAGCACGTCAAGCTCTTCGGCCCCGACGCGGTCAAGCCGCTCCTCACCGAGCCCGCCCGCGTCGTCGAACGCATCGTCGTCGAGCACCGGACCACCAGCGCCCCCGCCGAGCCGACCCACAACTACGTCAAGCCCGACCCGACCGAGCCCGCTCCCCAAACCGAGCGAGAAACCGCCCCGGGCGTCTTCGAACGCACCAGCTTCCTCGGCGTCGAAGCAGGCTTCACCAGCCCGTACAACGAAGGGCAGCCCGCCGCGGGCGCCGAGCGAGACCAGCGCGTCAGCGAGCTCATGCGCCAACTCGGCTCCGACCCCGCCAAGCTCCCCGAGTGGTCGAAGAACCTCCCGCTCTCGACCGCAGTCGATGTCCTCGTCGCGCTTGAAGCCATCGAGGAACTCGGCGCCCGCCCCGACACCACCTACGGCTCCGATCTTTTCGGCGACGCCGAGCGCTATGCCCGCCTCGTTTCCGCCATGGCCCAACGCCTCGAGTTCGACGTCGTCCACGCCCACGACTGGCTCGCCTACCCCGCCGGCATGGCCATCAAGCGAAAGACCGGCAAGCCTCTGGTCTGCCACATGCACGCCACCGAGTTCGACCGCTCGGGCGAACACATCAACCAGCAGGTCTACGAGATCGAACGCGCCGGCATGCACGCCGCAGACCGCGTCGTCGCCGTCAGCGAACTTACCAAGGCCATCGTCGTCGGCCGCTACGACGTCCCCGCTGAGAACGTCGACGTCGTCTACAACGGCGTCGAGCGCGACGAGGACCAGCCCTCCAAGCACGCCAGGATCGAGAGCGACGACAAGATCGTCCTCTTCCTAGGCCGCATTACCATGCAGAAGGGCCCCGAGTACTTCATCCGCGCCGCCAAACGCGCCCTTGAGAAGATGGACAACATCAAGTTCGTTGTCGCCGGCTCGGGCGACATGGCGATGCGCATGATCGAAGAAGCCGCCACCCTCGGCATCGGCTCCAAGGTCCTCTTCACCGGCTTCCTCCGCGGCCGCGACGTCCCGCGCGTCTTCCGTATGGCTGACTGCTACGTCATGCCGAGCGTCTCCGAACCCTTCGGCATCGCCGCGCTCGAGGCCATGCAGCAGGACACGCCCGTCATCATCTCCAAGCAGTCGGGCGTCAGCGAAGTCCTCCGCCACGCCCTCAAGGTCGACTTCTGGGACGTCGACGAGATGGCCAACAAGATCGTCGCCGTCCTCAAGTACCCCCCGCTCAGCCAGACCCTCCGAACCCACGGAGAGATGGAAGCAAGGGCCCTAACTTGGGACGACGCCGCTCGCAAGACCGTCGACGCCTACCGCCGAGCAGCCGACTGACCGCCGGCTTCAGACGAACCCGTCATCCGCTGGCGGGCAACCCGCCACGCGGCGTACATCGCCCCTGCCACGATCAGCGTCGCCGCGGGCCCGTACATCGCCGCCGCGCCGAACCGCTCCTGCGCGATCGCTCGACCGACCCCGCCGCCGAAGAACGCCCCGAATAAGCCCGTCAGCAGCGCCGGTTTCCACATCGGCGTCCGCCGCCCTCGCAGCGTCTGGCCGATCAGGAACCCGAGGTCCGTCAGCACCCCTGTCACATGCGTCGTCCGGACGATCAGCCCCCCATAGGAAGAAGCCATCGCGTTCTGCACGCCCGCCGCCATCGACGCAAGCATCGCTCCCGCGATCGGCCGACCGACGAACACCGCCGCCGCGCCGCCGAGCAAGGCGCCCGCCGCCATCGTCAGCAGCCCGTACCGCCTCGTTAGCCTCACCGACGGCTTGCCGATCACCAGGCCGCTGAGCACGGCGCCCGCCGCGAACGACCCAATCAGTAGAAACGCGCGCTTCGCGTCGACCGCGTCGCCGTTCCCGAGATCCGTGCTCAGACGTGACACGGCGCCCGTGACATGCGTGACCGGCCGCCCCGCGACGCCCAACGCGACGGCGTTCACGAACCCAGCGCTGAACGTGAGCATCAGCCCACCCGCCACGATGACCGCGAACGCGACCCCGCGCCGCTGAGACAGAGGCCGGGGCGACGCAGCCACCTGAGAACAGTCGTCGATGGGCGCCTCTGGCGGCATGCAGGACCGATGGCTTCGCTCGGATAAGGTCGCCGACCGCTACCGCTCGGCGTCCGTCGGCTTACACACGCACCGCATGTGCCCCGGCCCCGAGCAGCAGCCAACGGCCCGCGCCTGATCCAGCGGCCGATCCGTCTTCGGCTTCGGCGGCGCCTCCGACGAGTGCGTCATCACCGCCCCGACCACGATCGCCGCGAACGACGCCAGCGGCACAATCGGCGGCAGCGTCATCCCGACAAGCGGCAGCACCACGAAGAACACGACGCCGAGAAGCAGCAGCAGCGCGAACGACACGAAGATCCGCCGCGCCAACCGCCGACCCTGCTCGTCGTGTGTGTTCGCCGCGTGCTCGGCGCGGAGCTTTAGCCGCGCCTGCTCGATCAGCTCGCTCGGGGCATCGTCGAGTACCTGTCCCATACCACAAGCATAACCCGCGGAACGCGGATCGCATTCCGTTTCGCGACGCGGAATTGCCGATCAGAACCCGTTCGCGCCGGTCAGACGAGCAGCGCCGCCGGGTTCTCGAGCAGTTCTTTCACCGTCGAGAGGTACTGCGCCGCCATCGCCCCATCGACGATCCGGTGGTCGCTCGACATGGTCATCGCCATCTCGTGCCCGACCTCGAACGCTGGCTCGCCGTCATCGTCACGAACGACGAAGACCTTCTCGATCGCCCGCCCGACCGCGAGGATCGCCGCGTTCGGCGGGTTCACGATCGCCGTGAAGTGGTCGACGCCGAACATCCCGAGGTTCGAGATCGTGAACGTGCTGTCCGACATGTCCTCGACGCTCAGCCCCTTGTCGCGCGCCTTCTTCGCGAGCCGCTTGGTCTCCGCGCTGATGTGCCGCAGACCCTGGCGGTCCGCGTCGCGGATCGTCGCGACGACCAGCCCGCCGCCACGCTCCTCGGGCAGCGCGACCGCCACGCCGACGTTCACCCGCCCGTGCTTCTTGATCGCCGGGCCCTTCTCGACCCACGACGAGTTTACGTAAGGATGCTGGTGCATCGCGAGGGCGCACGCGCGGACGAGGAAGTCGTTCACGCTGAGCTTCACGCCCTGCGATTCGAGCTGCTCGTTGAGCTGTCCCCGAAGCGTCATCAACGCGTCCAGACGCGCCGAGACCGTGACCTGGTAGTGGGGGATCGTCTGCTTGCTCTCCACGAGCCGCCGCGCGATCGTCCCACGCATGTTGTTCAGCGGGACCGTCTCGTCCTCGAGCGCCGCGCCGGGCGCCGGCAGCGGCGCCGGCGCCGGAGCCGCCTTGCCCCCGCTCTGGCCACTCTGCTTCGCAGCGCCGTTCGAACGCGCGCCGCCACCGCTCGAAGCCGCCTCGACGTCCGCCTTGACGATCCGCCCGCGCGGCCCCGAGCCGGACAGTCCGCTCAGATCGACGCCCTTCTCCTCGGCGAGCTTCCGCGCGAGCGGGCTCGCGAAGACGCGACCCCCGTCGCCGCCCGAAGCCGACCCGTTTGACGTCCCGCTCGCCGAGCTCTTCTCTTCCTTTTCGGCGACCGCGGTCGATCCGCCGCCATCACTCTCCTCCTCGTCGCCCCCGGAGCCCTCGGACGCGGCCTTGCTCTTCTGGCCACCCGACGAGCCGCTCGAAGCCCCAACCGACTTCGCCGCCTCCGCCGGGTCCTCCCCCTCCTCGGCGATAACCATGATCACCGACCCAACCGCCGCCTCCTCGCCCTCACCGACGGCGAGCTTCGCGACGACGCCGTCGTCGAACGCCTCGAGCTCCATCGTCGCCTTGTCGGTCTCGATGTCGGCAATGACCTCACCGGAGGAGACGGCGTCACCCTCCTTCTTGTGCCATGCGACAACGGTTCCCCGCTCCATGGTGTCGGACAGCCGCGGCATCGTGACTTCGATGGGCATCGTGATCTCCGTTCTGCTGGGACGACGCGATCATAGAGGCGACACCCCCTCGGAGGCGGGCGACGGCGCGGATGCGGGCTGTTGTCAGGCGATTTCGGCGCGACTCCCCGCCAGGTAAGGCGGGCGCCGAAGCGCGTCCCGATAGGCGTCTTCGTCTGCGAAGGGCCAGTGCGACTGCCGATGGCCTGAGTTTGACCCGCTCATGAGGCTCGCCGGCCGGTCCGTTCCGAGGAGCAGCACGCACCGAGCGAATGCTCGCCGTGCCTCGGCCGTCAACGCGTGTCGACCACGCAGCCGATGCTCGTGAAGGTCGTCATAGAACATCCAGCAGAAGTCGTACACCCGCCAGAGAACTTCTTCGTCCGGCGACCCCACTTCTATACGTGCGGCGGCGGTCGCGAATCCCAGTTCAAACTGGTCGTTTGTGATGAGGCCCGACGCAAGCTCTCGCACCAGGCGTCGCATTTGCAGGAGCGACGGCAAATGGACGATGCCAAGCAGATCCTCGCGCTCATAGCGTTGAGCGAGGCGATGTTCTCGAAAGGCGACGACGACGACCGCCAGCGCGAGGAAGGCGGGGACGGTGAGCCAGCCGAGAAGGCTCACTCACTCACCACAGCCCGCACAGCTTCGAGAATTCGCTCCGCATTCGGCAAGTACGCAGCCTCAAGATTCTTTGCATACGGCGTCGGAACGTCGATGGTGTTGACACGCACCGGTTCATGATCGAGCCAGTCAAAGCACCGCTCGCAGATCTGAGCGATCGCCTCGCTCGCCACCGACCCGAACGGCCACGACTGGTCGACCACCACGATGCGGTTCGTCTTCTTCACGCTCTCGATCACCGAATCGATGTCAAGCGGGCGCACCGACCGCATGTCGAGCACGTCGCACTCGATCCCGTCTCCCGCGAGCTTCTCCGCCGCCTCCATGCAGAAGTGGACCGGACGCCCCCAACTGATGAGCGTGATGTCATCGCCCTCCCGGCAGACGCGGGCGCGGCCGAACGGGATGAAGTACTCCTCCTCCGGAACGTGCGCCTTGTCGCCGAGCATCCGCTCAGACTCGAGGAAGAACACGGGGTCCGGGTCGCGGATCGCCGTCTTGAGCAGCCCCTTCGCGTCGTACGGGTTGCTCGGGATGACCATCTTCAGCCCGGGCACGTTCGCGAACATGCCCTCGACGCACCAGGAGTGCGTCGACCCGAGCTGCCCGCCCGCCCCGTCGTTGCCGCGGAACACGATCGGGCAACCCCACTGGCCGCCCGACATGTACAGCATCTTCGGCGCGTTGTTGAGGATCTGGTCCGCCGCCACGAGGCTGAACGACCAGCTCATGAACTCGACGATCGGCCGCAGGCCCATCATCGCCGCGCCGATGCACATGCCCGCGAACCCGTTCTCGCTGATCGGGCTGTCGATGATCCGCTTCGGCCCGAACTCGTCGAGCATCCCCTGGCTCACCTTGTACGCCCCGTTGTACTCCGCAACCTCCTCGCCGATCAGGAACACCCGCTCGTCCCGCCGCATCTCCTCGGTCATCGCCTCCCGGAGCGCCTCGCGGTACTGGATGACGCGATCGCCGTCCCGGCTCGGAAGCTCGCTCTCGCTGACGAAATCGGGGATCTCCACCTTGCCCAGGGCAGGGTGAATGGCGTCCTTGATCTCGGTGAGTTCGGGTGTGTAGGCGGTGGTCATGTGTTCAGATCCTGATGCTTGTGGCCCGACCCTTCCGGGTCCTCGAACGCCCGCCGAAGGATAGCTGCGCCACCCCCCTCCGACGCGAAACCGCTGTACCAGGCCCCGGGCGCCACGGTGGAGACGCGAAGCGGCTACTCCGTCCGAGCCTGACACCCAAACAGGGCCGGCACGAGCGGACGAACCAATCTCTCCACTCAAGCCGCGAGAAGCGCCCGTCGGGTCGACAGTGTCTCGTGTCGAAGATACGGACTCGTGAAGCGGCGCCTTTTGACGATGTCGACCTATTGTCCGAAGAGCGCGTGAAGTTCGTCGTGCATGGCGATGTACTCATCGATGCCGGGGTGGTGGCCAACCTCGAATTCGACAAGCAAATCGATGTCGCTCTCCGGCCCGAAGTCATCCCGCGTCGCCAACCCGAAGATCTCGAGCTCCCCAATCTTCCAACGCCGCCAGAACGCCGCGAGCTCGCGCCGGTCCGGCAGTTCGGCGACGCCCAATTCGTTCCTCGCTCAGAGCAGCGGGTTCTTCACCCCGTGCCCATACACCGACTGCGGGCTCAGGTTCGGCTGCGGGTTCGCGTAGACGTCGGTCGTCAAC
The DNA here is from genome assembly GCA_002706885.1 of Phycisphaerae bacterium. Classification (GTDB taxonomy): domain Bacteria; phylum Planctomycetota; class Phycisphaerae; order Phycisphaerales; family UBA1924. Next base: position 18,686 of record PAKY01000034.1, on the reverse strand, counting down.
TCGGACTCGCCCGGCGCCTCCGCCTCTTCCGCGAAGTCCATCGCCTCCTTGACGAGGTCCTTGATCTCCTTCTGCATCGCCGACCAGTCGTCCTCCGACAGGATGCCGCGGCCCCCGTCGTCCTTGGGCGTCATGAGCTGGCTCGCGAGGCGGGCGATCGAGTCCTTTTCCTTGTACTGCTCGACCTCGTCCTTCGTCCGGTACTTCTGCGGGTCGGACATGGAGTGGCCCTGGTAGCGGTACGTCTTGAGATCGACGAACGCCGGGACCTGCCGCTCGCGGCAGTCGTCGACGACCGGGCGGAACTGCTCGTACAGGCTCATCACGTCGAGCCCATCCATCTCCACGCCACGCACGCCGAACGCCTCGGCGCGGTCGACCAATCGGTCCGCGTTCGCCGCGTGACGCTTCAGCGCCGTGCCCATCGAGTACCCGTTGTTCTCGAGCACGTAGATCACGGGCGTCGAGAACAGCGTCGCGAGATTCAGCGCCTCGTAGAACGCCCCCTGACCCAGGGCCCCGTCACCGAGGTAGCAGAGTGCCACGCGCTTCTCGCCCGAGCCCATCACGTCGAGCTGGTACCGGCACGCGAACGCAAGCCCGAGCCCCAGCGGCGTCTGCGCGCCGACGATGCCGTGACCGCCGTACAGGTGGTTCGGACGGTCGAACATGTGCATCGACCCGCCCTTGCCCTTCGCGCAGCCTGCGAGCTTGCCGAACATCTCGGCCATGCACGCCGAGGGATGCATCCCCCGAGCGAGGGCGTGCCCGTGGTCGCGGTACGCCGTGACAACGGGATCCGTCTTCTCGAGGCTCATGATCGTGCCGACCGCGCAGGCTTCCTGACCGGTGTAAATGTGGCAGAAACCGCCGATCTTGGCCCGCTGGTAGGCCTGCATCGTCCGCGACTCGAACTCGCGAATGAGCTGCATCGTGCGCAGCGCCTCGAGCGCCTGGTCGTCCGACATCCGAGGGCCGTTCGACTGGTCCTGCACGGCACGCTCCGTAGGTTCTGAAATGGTCTGCGACATGAACGCACGCCTCCTGCCCGCGGAAAAGGGCTCCCGCCGCAGTGTAGGCGTTCTCAGCGGGGTCGCCGGGGCGTCCAAGGCCAAGGCCGTCGGCGGGCGTTCGGGCCCGCCGCGGCTGAAATCACTCAGTCGTCGAGGTCGAGACGGGCCGCGGCGACCACGCCCGCCCGCGCCTCGTGGATCTTCACCAGCGCCCGCTGGAGCTGGAGATCGATCCCGTCCTTGACGAGCTTGTTCACATCGGGCCGCTCGGCGTTCTCGACGATCGCGCCCTCGGCGTCGAGCTCGAAGATGTCCGCGTCGCGACGCAGCTCGAGGGCCTCGATGATCTGGTCGGGCAGCATCTCGACGTCGATGTCGGGCGTGACGCCCCAGCGCGTGGCGCCCGGGAGCTTGTGGATCACCCGATCGTCACGCAGCTTGTAGTAGTGCGTGGTGAGCTTCATCATCGCCCGGTTGCTCCGGTCGATCGAGAAGACGTTCTGCACCGAGCCCTTGCCGAAACTGTTCTTGCCGATCACCCACGCGTCCAGCCCGCCCTCGTGGGCGTACGCCTGGATCGCGCCCGAGACGATCTCGCTCGCCGACGCCGACCCGTTGTTGATCAGCACGGCGACCGGGATCCCGTTGAGGCGACGACGGTCCGGAACCCGCGTCGCGTTCTCCTGGCTCACGACGCTGCCGTCGGGGCCCTCGGTCTTGACGATCAGGCCGCTGTCGACGAAGCGCGAGGCGATGCTCACCGCCTGATCGAGCAGGCCGCCCGGGTTGAAGCGCAGATCGAGGACCAACCCCTCCAGCCCCGTGTTGCGCATCAGGTCGATCGCGCGGTCGAAGTCGCGCGTGGTCGTCTCCGAGAAGTTGGTGATGCGGACGTAGCCGATCCCCGCCTCCTCGTCGACGAACCAGTCCCAGTCGTCGTCGTTCGGGCCGGTCTTGCGCCAGCCCTTGACGGTGGGCAGATCGATCGAGCGACGCGCGACGGTGATCGGGAACGTATCGATCGGACCCTCGTCCTCCTCGCCGTCGGCGGCGTGACCGCGCTCGAGCGTCAGGGTGACGTCGGTGTACTCGGGACCCGTGATGACCTGCACAGCCTGATCGAGGGTGAAGCCCTCGATCGAGCGGCCGTTGACCTTGGTGATCACGTCACCCGCGGCAACGCCGGCCTTCTGCGCGGGGGTGCCGGGCAGGGGGGTGACGACGCGGATGTTGAACTTCTCGTCCATCTCGATCTGGATGCCCACGCCCGTGAAGCGGCCCTGGGTCGAGCGCTCGAAGCGCTTGATCTCGTCGGGCCAGATCACGCCCGTGTACTTGTCCAACTCCTCGAGGGCGCCGTTGGCGAACTCGTGGAGGAGGGCCTGCTCCATCACGTCGACGCTGCGGTCGTTGACGCGGGTGATGCTCTGGAGGACGTACTCGAGGTCCGCGCGGCTCGCGGGTCCCTCGATGGAATCGATGCGGCTCCGGATGTCGTTCAAGCCTTCCAGGAAGGCCTTGCGCTTGTCGGGCGAACCCATGCCCTCGAAGGCCTCGCGGAGGTCCTCGGTCGTGACAAAGGTCTCCAAGGCGTCGACGCCGCCGCGGAGCATGTCCTGGAGCGCGACCTGCTCGATGTGGCCGTAGGTGGCGCGGGCCAGCGCGGCGCGGATCATGCGCATGTGGACGGGCGCCAGCTTCTCCTCGTACGTGTCGCCGAACGGGTTGTACGCGGGGAAGGGGTCTTCACCCGCCAGGACGCGGCGCTCGTTGTTGAGCTCCCAGAGGCGCTCGGGGACGTACAGCCTGATCATGGTCAGGCGCCGAGCCAGGCGGTCGATGTCCTTCTCGAAGGCTCGCTCGTCCTCGAAGAGGGCGTTCAGGCGGCCGAACAGCTCGCCCGCGATGACCCACTCGTGACGCTCCTCGGCCTGGTGGGCCAGCTCGGTGGCGCGTTCGACGGTGGGGCGGAAACGCTCGTCGGCTTCGAGCTCGTCGCGCCGATCGTCGCCCATGAGCACGTCGAGCTCGACGAGGACGCGGACGGCCTCGGAGACCTCGACGGCGTGCTTCTTGAACTCGGACTCGTTGGCGGAGGCCTCGAGGTGCTCGTCGAGTTCGTTGAAAGCCTCGGCGGTCTTCTCCGCGCGGGTCTTCTCGCGCTGGTGGACCGATTCGGCGTAGAGGTCGGCGAACTCGCGGTAGCTTGCCTCGGCCCTGGTTCGTTCGGCGGCTTCGATGATGCCGCCTGCGCCGTCCGTGGCCTGGCCGAACGCGACGCCCGTGAAGGGCGCGGCGAACAGCGTTGCAACAGCGGCCGCGGTCATCCAGCCCCGGCCGCTTCGCCTGGCGTCAGTGTTTGTCACATCGCTCGACAATGTCGCCTCCTCTGCCCACGGGGGGCTCGCTCAAACGGGCCATTCCTCGGCCCGCCTGTTCAACGCCCATGGAGGGCGTCGTGTTTCACCGCTATCGACCCCAGAAATGCTCCCGTGAAGGAGGGGAGCAGAAGCGGATCGACGCGCGTCCTATCGGCCCTGTTCCAACCCGCAGCCGTGCGGGTTCGCCTCCAGGGGCCGGCGTTGGTCACCATACTGGTTTCCGATGAGTAGACCGCGCGGTTTCAGCCGTAATTCCATTCCGGGGGGTATCACCAGCAAACAGCGCACAAACGCCGAGATAGCTTCAGTTTTCGTAGCAGGGGGTCAAGCGGGTCGTGAGCGGGCGTGGATCTCCCGCCCTGCCAGAGCGCACAGGCCGCATGACAGGAGCATGACACCCACCAGAAGGATGGGTTCGAAGGAAGCGTTTTCTTCGCCCACCGCCAATCCGACGGCGAGTCCGAAGGCGGGGCCGACGGTGTAGCCGACGCCGATGAGGGCCTCGTGCATCCCGCCCGCTTCGGCGCCGTCGTCGACGACCTCCATGGCGTAGTAGAGGGCGCCGAGGTAGATCATCCCCTGCGAGGCCCCGAAGACCGCGAGCCCCAGGAGCATCGTCGGCAGCCCCGCGGCCCCGACAAGGGGCGCGAGGATGCAGGCGGCGAAACCCGCGAGGACGCCGAGGAGGCCCGCGACGGGGACCCACCAGCGACCGTGCCACCCCTCCCAGCGCTGGAAAACGGCAAACGCTCCGACGCGGGCCGCCATCCAGGTGGCGGCGGCGATCATGGCCCACCCATCGGGGAGGCCGATGCGCTTGAGGGCGCCCGGGAGGAAGGGCGTGAGGGTGGCGAGGACGACGTAGCTCGTTGGGAGCAGCCAGCGGAAGACGATGAGGAGATCATCAAAGACCGGCGGTCTGGGGTCGTGGGCCCCTTCGATGTGGGGGGCGGGCGTCCGGCGGAACCAGACGAGCAGCACCGCGGCCGCGAGGGGGATCGCGGCAAGCGCGGTGAGGGTGTCGAGGGGGCGTCCGATCGAGCGGAGCGGCGCCATGCCAAAGAAGGCGAGGACGAGGGCCGCGGACCAGAAGACGTTGAAGTGGCCCGTGGCGCGACGGAGCGAGGCGCCCTTGCGTCCGCCCGCGAGGTAGCTCTCGACGATGGGCCAAAGGGCGCCGCTGAAGGGGCCGTAGATGAGGGCGGCGGTCCAAAGCGACCATTCGGGCGCGGGGGCGTCGGTGGCGAGGGCGACCAGCGCCGGAAGGCTTGAAGCGATCGCGAGGACGCCCATCAGGACGAGGAGGATGGCGCGGGCGGAGAGCCAGGTCGCGCGGGCGAGGACGAGCGCGAGGGTCCGTCCCGTGACGAGCGCCCCGAAGATGTAGGCGACGCCGAACGAGACGCCGAGGATGTACTGCTTGCGCTGACTGAACGCGAAGGCGCTGTCGGTCAGGAAGTACATGCCGTTGGTGATGGCGCCCGTGCCGAGGCTGTTGACGAGGGTGAAGGCGAGGACGGCCCAGAGGGGGGCTCCCGCGCGGTCCTCGGATCGAGGCGCGGGGGGCGGCGGGCCTGTGGGAGCGGCTGGGGCGGGCGGCGAGGCTTCGGGCGAGCGATGTTCCGATAGCGTTGCCATGGGTGGGGGGCGATCGTAGACTGAGCGGCATCCAACCCGGCCCGCCGAACAATCGGGCCCGAGCACCCGTAGCTCAATTGGATAGAGCGTCGGCCTCCGAAGCCGAAGGTTCCGCGTTCGAATCGCGGCGGGTGTATTTGGTTCTGAGCGTGTGGGGCGGTCAGAGAGGTTCCGCATCGACGGCGGCTTTCGTCCGCGCGGGGCTCGCTCGGAGCCTGAAATCAGGCCTCCCAATCAGGCCCTCCAATCAAGATGGGACGTTCCGATGACGATCGGTGGTGTCATGCAAGCAGCCCTTCAGCGTTCCTGGCTCCCGGTCGTCGCGGCGTTGGTGGCCCTGGCGTTTTCGACGTCGGCCGCTTCCGCGCAGGCGTCGAATGACCCCGCGACGATGAACCTTCCGCCCGCGGAGGAGATCTACGAGCGGTACATCGAGGCCATCGGCGGGCGGGACAAGGGCTTTGCGATCAAGCGCAAGGAGTTCCGCGGCGTCTACGACGGCGAGCCGTTCGAGAACACGGTGATCCTGCGGCTGTGGCAGGAGTATCCGAACAAGTGGGCGCTTCGGATCTCCGAGCCCGCGGGTCGGACCGTGAACTCGGTGTTCGACGGCGAGCACGGGTGGCAGTCGGTGGAGCCGGGTCGTTCGATGTGGCTCGAGGGCACGAAGGCGCTCGAGATGCGAGAGAACGCGGAGTTCTACGGCGAAGCGAACTACAAGGAGCGTTACAAGTCGATCGAGACGCTCCGGCGCGCGGTCTTCCGGGACAAGGAGTGCTACCTCGTCGCTTCGGAGACGCACAGTGGTCGGAAGTACATCGTTGTCTTCGAGGTCGACTCGGGGCTGCAGGCGGGCGTGCAGGCGTACGTCACCGAAGGCGCGAAGCGGCTGCCGTTCACCGTCACGTACGACAAGTACCAGGAATTCGACGGCATCATGATCCCGACAGAGATCACGCAGCAGATCGCGCGTGACGGCGCGAGGCCATCGATCTGGAAACTCCGTGACGCGATCTTCGGCGGTGACGAGCATGACTACTCGGCGCCGGAGTCGATGGGCGAGCCGCCCGCAGACGACGGTTCGGCGTCCGGCGGCTGAGCCGCGTTTGTCAGTCGTGATTGATGTCGCGGCGGTCGCACGCGACGCCGAAGCTCTGACAGATCGGGTGTGACGCGCACGCCTTGCCACGGGCCTGGCAGGCGCGCCTGCCGTGCCAGATCAGTCGGTGGCTCAGTTCACACCAGTCCTTGCGTGGGAAGAGCGCCATCAGGCGGCGCTCGGTCTGCTGCACGTTCGCTTCCGGGTCGATGAGGCCGAAGCGTCGGGCCAGGCGGTGGATGTGCGTGTCGACGACGAAGCCGTCGTTGATGTTAAAGCTGTTGCCGAGGACGACGCTCGCGGTCTTGCGGGCGACGCCCCGGAGGCTGAGCAGGTCGGCCATGTTCTGCGGGACCTCGGCGTCGAACTCCTCGACGAGCGTGGTCATCGCGGCGTGGACGGCCTTGGCCTTGTTGCGGAAGAGTCCGATCGACTTGATGTAGGGCTCGATCGCTTCGGGCGAAGCGTCGGCGAAGGCCCGCGGCGTGGGGAAAGCCTCGAAGAGCGCGGGCGTGACGCGATTCACGGCGGCGTCGGTGGTCTGCGCCGAGAGGATGGTCGCGATGAGCAGTTCGTGCGGCGAGGTGAAGTCGAGCTCGCAGACCGCGTCGGGGTAGTGCTCGGCGAGGGCGGCGGCGAGGCGTCGGGCGCGGCGTTTCTCGGCGTCGGTGACCTGCGGGAGCTGGAAGGGCAGGTCGCGGAGGCCGCGCGGGTTGGTGGGCGTTGCGTCTGCCTGCTTGGCCATCAGCGCTACCTCGCGCCGCGCGCGAGGCGCGGGGTTTCGAGCGAGGGGGCGTTCGCTTCGGGCCTGGGTGGGCGGTCTTCGACGCGCGGGCCCGCGGTGGCGCTGAAGCCCGCGGCGCCGAGGGTCGCGGTGACGGCGAGCGCGATCGCGCCGAGGGCGGAACGGGCGGGCTCGTGGTGTTCTTCAAACGCGGCGAGGGCGGTGGCGGCGGCGTCGTTCTCGCCCGCGGCGGCGGCGGCCCAATAGGCGGTGATCTCGGTCTGCATCTGCGGGCCGAGGACCATCAGCCAGTAGCTCACGAGTCCGAGCGCGAGGCCGAAGAAGGCGAGGCGGAGGCCGGTCGACCAGCGCCGGAGCGGGAGGCCCATGAGGATGCGGGCGATCAGGGTGATGAGCGTGAGGGCGGCGGCGGCGAACTGGACGGCGTCGGCGGCGAGGAAGACGCGGTTCTGGACGAAGCCCGCGGCGAGGTCGGCGTGGGAGCCGTCGTAGCTCGCGTAGGTCGCGAGCGTGGGGTCGAGCTCACGAGCGGCGCCGAAGACGATGCCCGCTGTGGCGCCCGCCATGACGACGGCGCCGAGCCAGACACCGAGGGCGGCGAGGTGGAGCGTTTCGGTGAGTCGGATGATCGTTTGCAGACGGGGCGAGGCGGGCATGGGGCACTCTATGGCGTCGGGTCGGGGCAAAAGAAAACGCCCACCGGTGGGGCGGGCGCGGTGGGGATCGGTTGATCGGTTGGGTCAGTCGATGGTCTGGACGGTGCGGCTGCGCGTGACTTCGAAGCGGCTGCCGTTTGCATAGACCGTTCGCGAGCCGAGGATGTCGATGCTCTTCGAGCCGTTCTCACTGAAGAACTCAACGGCGGGGTTGTTGGTGACAAACTCACCGTGGCCGTCGGCGAACACGAAGTTGCCGCCGCGGTCGCCGAACATGTCGACGTCGGCGTAGCCCGTGTCGGGGTTGTAGCCGACCTCGCTCTTGACTTCATCGCTCTCGGCCTGCCACCAGGAGCTGGTGCTGGCGTCGGCGGTAGCGGTCTCGGTACCCCAGAACGGCGGGGGGAAGAGGATGGCGGGATCGTCGGTGCGGAGGCCTGCGATGTAGAGGTAGCTCACGTTGTAGTTGACGACCTGTTCACGCCGGGCCGGGGCCTCTACGTCGAGAACGGCGGTCGCCTGGCGGTAGCGGCTGCCGGGAAGCGGCGTGTTCGAGGACGAATCGCCCCACCAGCGATCCTGACGTTGCGACGGCGACGCGAGGGTTTCGAACGATTCGATGTATGACTCCATGACGCCCATGTCGGTGTACGGCGCGACGTCTTGGCGTGTGCGATCCTGCAGGTTGTAGTTACCGGGTCCGTCGCCGAAGCTCGTTCCCTGATAGCCCGGATGCGCGTCGGGGCCTTCCGCGACGGTCGACGTTCCGTCCCAGAGTTCAAACGCGTCACCGAGTTGGTTCGGACTAAAGAGTCCCGCGACGCCGTAGTCGTACTGCCGATCGAGGCGCGGCGCATCCCCATCGACTCCGTCCCACGCTCGTTGCCCCATGTCGTTGAACGGCATCAGCGGATACCACCCCCTCTCGTCGTTGGCGTAGAAGGTCATGGACTGACCCATGCCACGGACCTGTGTGAGGTCCTGGAGCTGGCGGGCGGAGTCGCGGGCCTTGCCGAGGGCGGGGAGCAGGATGCCGATGAGCAGCGCGATGATCGCGATGACCACGAGGAGCTCGATCAGGGTGAAACCGCGGCCCGTGTCGCGGGTGTGACGGGCTTGATGCCGTTGCATGAGGGATTCCTCCCGTCCGAAGGCGTTTGCGTCGCTGATCGGCGTTCCGGTTCGCCGGTCGCGCTGCCTTTCGGACATCCAAGTATGGTACGCGATCGGTATGATCGCATCAATCGCTTTCATCGCCACCTTTCGGGGTTGAGTTGTGCTCACCCCGTCAAACGTCATCAAACATATCCGTCGCGGACCTCGGTCTGGGAGCCTTTTCGTGCGATACGCCTCGTTGATCCGTGCGCTTGCCCTGATCATGTGGTTTCCGTGCCTCACGGCAGCCGGACAGGAGGGGCTATGGGTGGACGCGCGATGGGTGTCGCGCGAGCTCGGGCTGATCGATGTCGAGGTGGTCGGAGCGGAGGGCGCGTCGGTCGAGGGCAGGGTGCGCGTGAGTGGGTCGCGGCGAGCGGATCGATGGATTTCGCTTCGGGAGCGAGGAGCGGACGGGGCGATCGGGGCTCGGATTCGAGTGGATCGCGCGCGGGCGCCCGAGGCGGTGGTGTTCGTGGAGGCGTCGGCCTCGAACGGTGAGGCGGTCGAGCGGCGGTTCATGCTCGGTCGGATCAGTGGTGGCGGCGGCCTTGGCGGGCCGCGGGATGTCATGTTCGACACGCCGGGCTGGGCGATGGGGCGGGTGTGGTACCAGGTCTTCCCGGAGCGGTTCTGGAACGGGGAGGCGTCGAACGATCCGCGCGATCCGCGGGTGGTGACGCTCGGGTGGACGGATCCGTGGTGGGAGGTTCAGGGGCGGGAGGTCGAGGCGGCTTGGCTGCGGCGGCAGGCTGATCCGCGGATGCACGGGTACAGGCCGAGTGGGGAGGCGGGGGCGTTCTCGAGTGTGGTGTTCGCGCGGCGGTATGGGGGCGATCTGCAGGGCGTCGTGGAGCGGCTTGATCACCTGGAGCGGCTCGGGGTGGACGGGCTGTACCTGTGCCCGATCTTCCAAAGCCGGAGTCTGCACAAGTACGACGCGGCGGACCATCGGCACGTCGACTCGTCGTTCGGGGGCTCGGGCGAGGTCGACACGATCCACCGGCATGACGCGCGGGAGACGGCGGACCCGCGGACGTGGCGGTGGACGGAGGCGGATCGGTACTTCGTCGACACGCTGATCCCCGAGGCGCGGCGCCGGGGGATGCGGGTGATGCTCGACGGGGTGTGGAACCACGTTGGGATGGATCACTGGGCGTTTCGTGATGTGATGGAGCGGGGGCGGGCGTCGGCGTACGCGGACTGGTTTGAGGTTGATTTCGACGACGCGGGGCGTGTGAGCGGGTGGCAGGGGTGGACGGGGCGGAACGGGGATCTGCCGGAGTTTCGCCAGACGCCCGAGGGAGATCTGGCGCCCGCGGCGAAGGCGCATGTGTTCGAGGTGACGCGTCGGTGGATGGATCCGAACGGGGATGGGGATCCATCGGATGGGGTGGACGGTTGGCGGCTGGATGTGGCGGCGGAGGTCGGACGGCGGTTCTGGGCGGATTGGCGGGCGCTGGTGAAGTCGATCAATCCGGAGGCGTTGATCATCGCGGAACTATGGTTCGACGGCGAGGCGTACTACGACGGCACGGCGTTCGATGGTCAGATGAACTACCCGTTCGCGTTCGCGGTGACGGACTGGCTCGAGGGGACGACGACGGGCGAGGCGTTCGTCGAGGCGCTTCGAGGGGTGTGGGGGGAGCGGGCGCAGGTCGATCTCGTGCAGCTCAACCTGCTGGCGAGTCATGACACGGCGCGGCTTGGATCGATGCTCGACAACCCGGGCGGGGACTATGACGGCGGGGCGGACACGGGGGCGGTGTTCCGCGGGGACTACAAGCGCGGGCCGTTGTTGGAGCGAGCGAAGGCGTTGTCAGTCGTGGGGGCGGCGATCCAGGCGATGGCGCCGGGGGCGCCGATGATTTACGGGGGTGACGAGTTCGGGCTGGCGGGGCCGGACGATCCGAGCAATCGGCAGCCGCTTATCTGGCCCGACATCGCGGACGAGGTTGAGGCGGATCGGCGGCCCGATCGCGCGGTGGCGGCGGGGTATGCGCGGTGGCTGGGTCTACGGAGTGAGTCGGAGGCGAGCGAGATCCTGCGGTATGGCGACTGGAGCGTTCGCGCGGTGACTTCGGACGTGGTCGTGATCGAACGGTCGCTGAGCGGGCGGCGGGTGGTTGCGGCGTTCAATCGGGGGACGGCGAGCGTCTCAGTGGATCGGCTCGGGCTGACCGGGAGGGTGTCGCCTCTTCTGGGGAGCTCTCGCCCCGGAACGCTTCCCGGACAGGGGGCGGCGGCCTGGGTTTTGGACGAGGGGCGATAACCAGTCGGCGAATTCGGGATGTCCCGCGCAGAACTTGCGGAGGCGACCCTCATTTGGGCTTGGAAACGCCGGTTCGGGTTGTCCGCGTGCGCCGTTTGTATACGCTTTCCAAGTCCGTTGGTGGGCTTGTTTGCCTTGCCTGCGGCGCGGAGAGCTCTCTTCAACCGGAGGACATTGTCATGAATATGCGAGTCATTGGCGCCGCCGCGCTTGCCGGCGCGGCTGGTCTTGCGGTCGCGCAGCCGACCGTGGACGGCGTGCTGTCGGCGTCCGAGGTTTCGTTCTACGGACCGATCCGTTGGTCGCAGACGGTTCCGACCGGGTTCGGCGACAACAGCGCGGGGATGTTCACGGGCGGCGACTTCGGTGAGCCGACCGAGGAGGTCATGACGGGCATCGAGCTGTGCATCCCGAAGACGGCGCTGGACGGCGCGACGAGCTTCGGCCTTGCGGGCTGGGTGAACTCGGGCGACCGGACGTTCCTGAGCAACCAGCTCATCCACGACGGCAGCCTGCCGATCGACACGACCAACGTCGGCAACGGTCCGATCGACTGGTCGATGGATTCGCGTTTCCCGGGCAGCGAGTTCGTGACGGTCGATTCGATCCCGATGGGGTCGGCGACGGTCGACGGCACGCTGGACGCGGGATACGCGCTGTACTTCCAGCAGACCAACTTCACGGGCTTCGGCGACAACGGTGACGCGACCGCTCAGGGCGGCGGCGGCTCCGAGATCGACGCGGTCTGGGCGATGCAGGACGCGAACAACATCTACCTGTTCGTCGCGGGCAACCTGGAGTCGAACGGCAACGCGCTCGACCTGTACTTCGACACGGTCGCGGGCGGCGCGACGGGCCTGAACAGCGGCTCGGGCGACGGTGGCTTCATCGTCAACGCGCAGAGCGGCATGGTCTTCGACGCGGGCTTCACGCCCGACAAGGTCATCAGCATCGACGCGTTCGACGCGGACATGATGGGCGAGACGCCGAACGTTCCTCGCGCGTGGTACGGCGAGAACACCGCGGCGAACAACTTCTCGTTCGATCTCGCGGGCAACCTCGCGGGCTACGGCGCCGCGAACGGCGGCGCGCTGGTCGACGGCGACGCGGGCGCCCCGGCGATCCAGCTCGGCGTTGACAACTCGAACATCCTCGGCGTGATCGGTTCGCCGAGCCTCGCGTCGCCCGTGAGCCCCGACGCGAACTGGGCGTACGGCTCGGAGATCGACAACGTCCGCGCGGCGCTCGACCTTCCGAACAACCGCCTGTACGTGTTCATCGGCGGCAACCTTCAGAACAACTTTAACAAGTCGGTGTGGTGGTTCGACGCCCAGCCGGGCGGCCAGAACGAGGCCCGCAACGACAACCCGGACATCGCGTTCAACGGCCTCAACCGTCACGGCCCGAACCCGGACGACGAGATGTCGACCGGCCTGATGTTCGACGACGGCTTCGCGGCCGACTACTGGCTCGACATCAACAACGGCGTCGACGGCGGCACCGGCAACCTGATCAACTTCGTTGACGCCGCGGTGCTCCGCACCGACGGCGCGGCGCGGTTCGAGGACGTGCTCGTCGACTACGGCAGCTTCAGCGGCGGCGACGTCACCGACGCCACGGGCGCCCCCGTCGCCAACCCGGTCGAGCTCATCGACTTCGACGGCGGCCCGAACGGCGACGCTATCGACGGTCAGGACGGCACGGCCGAAATCCTGCAGAGCCAGTTCGCTCCGCGCACGAGCAGCGACGCGCTGTTCTCGGCGCTGATGATGGGCGATCCGGAGAACCCGCTGATCGGCAACCCGGTCCCGAGCCTGATCCAGGTCAGCATCGACAACTCGAACGTCGGTGGCGTGACCAACGACATGGCGGTCGCCTCGGCGGTCAACGCTGTCAACACGGGCATCGAGATCTGCATCGACCTCGACGAGCTCGGCTGGGACGGCGAGCAGGACATCCTGCTCGCGGGCTGGATCGTCAGCGGCGGCTTCGACTTCGTGTCGAACCAGATCCTCGGTGACGCTCCGTCGCTTGCTGAGAACGACGGCGACATGAACGGCATCGTCGACAACCTCGGCGAGGTCCGTGACATCGACTTCGGCGACGAGGTCCGCTTCCCGGGCATGCAGTACGTCAACCTGACCGCGCCCGTCGGCCCGATGGGCTGCAACGTGGCTGACCTCGCGATGCCGTTCGGGACGCTTGACATCGCGGACGTCGTGACGTTCCTCCAGCGCTTCGGCGCGATGGACCCGTCGGCCGACCTCTCGGCGCCGATGGGCACGTTCGACATCGCCGACGTCGTGACCTTCCTCCAGGTCTTCGGCGGCGGCTGCCCGGTCGCGAAGTAATCCCCCCTCGCTGAGGGCTGAGTGTTCCTCCAAGGGGCCCGGGCCGTCATGGTCCGGGCCCTTTTTCTTGCGCCCAGGCGACAGGCTGGCGACAGGGTGTCGAGCGTTGGGAGCCGCCCCTCGGCCTTGGTCGACGACCCAGAACCGGTGGTCCTCATCGAATCGGTTCGCAGCGGCCCGGGCTGCGTGTATCCGGTCTGATGCGAGGACCTTGACGGCGCGGGCGCATGAAAAAACCCAGCCGTGACGGCTGGGTTGGGGGGATGTCTTCGTGCGAGCCGGTTTTAGCGGCGGCGGCGGGTCGCGGTCAGGCCGCCGAGGCCGAGGAGGGCGAGGGCGCCCGGGGCCGGGACGGAGTTGACAAGGACGTAGTCGTTGTCGCCGAGCTGGAAGAAGTTGGCGCCGATGTTTCCGCCGTCGGGGTACGACCCCTGATCGGGGTTGGCGCCGATGAACTCGCCCGAGCGGTAGTTGCCGCCGTTGCCGTAGGTCAGGACGAAGGTGAACGAGTCACCCGCGGTGAGGCCGATCTGCGAGAGGTTGAAGCTCGCGGTCCAGACGGCGTCCTCCGGGGAGCGGGACATATCGGTCCCGATGCCCGCGACGAAGTCGAGGTTGGCGGGATCGGCGGGGGTGAGGCCGAAGATGCCGCTGAAGAACTGGTCGAAGGTGATGCCGTAGTCGGCGTTGAAGCCGGCCGCGAAGCCGAGGTCGGAAACGCCATTGCCACCCGAGAGGATGCCGCGGCCGTTGTCCTGGCTGTCGGTGAGGCCCGTTGTGTCGTTGATGCCGCCCGCGACCGAATCGACGTAGATGCCGACGTTGTCGAAGGTGGAGTCGGAGCCGTGGTTCAGCGTGAGGTTGACGGTGCCGTCGGCGAGGGTCTCGACCGTCAGGCTGCCGTTGCCGATCTCACCGCCGAAGCCGGCGTTGCCGTTGCCGTTGACCGTCCCGGACCCGTTGATGGTCGCGAGCTGGCCCTGAGCGAGGCCAGCCGCGAGGGCCAGCGCAACCGTTGCACGAATCATCGTGTCTCTCCTGTTGAAGGATGTCCCGATCCAGCGCACGGGCCTGAAGCGGCCAGGCGCTACCTCTCCTGGTACCCCAAAGATAGTGCCAACGTCCCGCCCAGACAAGCGTTTACATGGGTCGGAATCCCCGTTCTCGGGCGGATTGTGGCGGTGATTGGATCGTCCGCCGCGCCGACCGCCACAGAGCCTCCGGAATACCATGGCGCCATGCACAAGCACCACTTCCGGGCCGCGCTGATGGCCCTCATGACCCTGTTTCTGGCTTCCTCGATCGCATGGGGCCAGAAGGTACGTCCGGAAACGCTTCCGCAAGGGTTCGTGATCGTCGTTAACGACGAGAGCCAGGCGGCCAACGCCTCGGCGCCGATCTACATGGCGAGCGGCGTGAACTCGTGGGATCCGGGCGACCCGGATTACGTCCTGAGCCCGCGGTCGGACAAGCGCTGGCAGATCGTCATGGAGCCCGGGATGCTGGGCGAGGGGACGGAGTTCAAGTTCACGCTCGGAAGCTGGGCTCGCGTCGAACTCGACGCTGAGGGCCAGGAGATCTCGAACCGCCAGTTGCCGGAGCTCGACGTCTCGGCGTTGGCGGCGGGGGAGCGGCCCGTCATCGAGCTGAGCGTGCCGCGATTCAAGTCGGGCGACGAGGGTTACGTCATTGCGGCGGAGTATCGCCCGATCGAGGCGACCGGGACGGTCAAGCGGCTGCAGGTGGCGGGCGGCGAAGGGTTGGCGGCGGGGAAGATGCGGGACCTGCTGGTCTGGCTGCCGCCGGGGTATGAGCGATCGGACGATCGGGAGTACCCCGTCCTGTACATGCTCGATGGTCAGAACGTGTTTCAGGACCACGCGGGCATTCCGGGCGAGTGGAAGCTTGACGAGACGGCCCAGGCGTTGGTTTCCGCGGGGCTTGTGGAGCCGATGATCATCGTCGGTGTGCCGAGCTACGAGGGGGCGCGGTACGCGGAGTACGCACCGCCGTTCGCAGCGGCGGAGGCGGATCAGCGCGGACGTGGCGATCGCTTCCTCGACTGGCTGACGGGCGAGGTGATGCCGCGGGTCGAGCGGGCGTTCCGTGTGGATCACGCTGCGGATCGGACGGGCATCGGTGGGGCGGGGCTCGCCGGGCTCTTTGCGCTCTACGCGTCGCACGCGGAGCCGGAGACGTTCGGGCTGGTGATCGCGGAGAGCCCGTCGCTCGAGTTGGTCGAGGGCGGCGGGAAGCGTTCGCTCTCGTCCTGGATCGGCGAGCGTCGCGCTGACAAGAAGTCGGCGGCGCCGTCGCGTGCTTTCATCGGCGTTGGCGGCGCGGAGATGGCTCGTGGTGACACGACCGGCGACGCGGTGGCGGCGGCGCGATCGCTCTACACCCTGATCAGCCCGCGCACGGACACGTCGATGTACGTCGTCGAGCAGCACGCCCGCGATGAGCTGGCGTGGGCGGAACGGGCCTCCGCGGCGTTGATGCACCTGTTCCCGCCGAAGGTTGGAGCGGCGGACGTCGAGGCGCGTCGTCGGATGAATATGGCGGACCCTCAAGACCTTGAGCAGGGGTTTCGGATCGTCGTGACGGACGAGTCGGGAACGGCGTCCGAGGATCGTCCGATCTACTTCGCGAGCAACGTGTTCTCGAACTGGAACGCGGGCGACCCGGCGATGCGGCTGACGCGCGAGGGCGGAAAGACCTGGTCGTTGACGCTTCCGCGGCCGGAGGCGGACGCGCGGGTGGAGTTCAAGTTCACGCTCGGGTCGTGGGATCGGGTGGAGCTCGCGGCGAACGGGGAGCAGCGGGACAACAGGACGCTGCCGATGATCGATACCACGGGGCTCAGGGACGGTGAGACGCCAGAGCTTCGGTTCAGCGTTCCTCGGTTCGATCAGCCCGGGCAGTTCGACAGCCGCGACATGCGTGATCCGGATCGGCCGCTGGAGGTGACTGGGGATGTGCGCCGGCTGCGCGTCACGGGTGGCGCGGGGCGGGTGGCTGACGGGTTTCGACGCGATCTGCTCGTGTTCCTTCCGGAGGGGTACGAGCAGGGCGCGTCGGAGGGCAGGCGGTATCCGGTGCTGTACCTCATGGACGGGCAGAACGTCTTCGAGCGGCCCCCGGGCTTGCCGGGTGAGTGGGGCGCGGATGAGACGGCGACGCGGCTGATCGCTGAGGGCGCGATCGAGCCGCTGATCATCGTGGGCGTTCCGAACAGCGGGCTGTTCCGCGCGGACGAATACATCCCGGAGGGGCTCGGCGAACTGCAGGGCGTGCAGCCCGACGGCGAGGCGTTCGTCGACTGGCTCGTGGAGGAGGTGATGGCGGCGGTCGAGTCGGCGTACTCGGTCGACGACGCGCCGGAGCGGACGGCGATCGGCGGGTCGAGCCTCGGGGGGATCATCAGCCTCTACGCGGCGACGACGCGGCCCGGGGCGTTCGGGATGGCGCTGGTCGAGAGCTGCTCGATCCTTTCGGAGGAGGGTGATCCGCTGGTCGCGCACATCGTGAAGCACTTTCGGGAGTTGCCGCGGCGGGTCGTGCTCGGGATGGGGACACGTGAGGTGAGCTTCAGCGAAATGGACACGGCGCGGAACGAGCAGTACCGCGACTACGTTCGGCGGCTCGCGGATGCGCTCGTGGGCGCGGGGATGTCGGAGCAGAGCGTGACGGTCGTCATGGGTGAGGGGCATCACCACAACGAGGTGGCGTGGGCCGAGCGGTTGGGGACGGGGCTTCGGGCGCTGTATCCGGCGCGGTGAGGGCGGGTTGGGCGGTTAGGGCGCGGTGAGCGTTTGGCTTGGTTTGCCCCAGGCTTGCGCCAGGGGCTTGTGGCGTCACTCGGTCGCGTATCGCTGAAGGGCCCCGAGGGGGATGAGTTCGAGCGCCCGTTCGTGGGTGGCTTCGAGGGTGACGCTCGGGGCGGCGGCTGCCTCGTAGGCCTCGAGCCATCGGGGGGCGCAGAGGCACCAACGGTCGCCCGGGTTCAGGCCCGGGAAGCCCCATTCGGGCCGCGGCGTCGAGAGGTCGTTGCCCGCGGCGGCGGAGAACGCCAGGAACTCGGCGGTCATGACGGCGCAGACCGTGTGTGAGCCCGCGTCCTCCTCGCAGGTTCTGCACGATCCGTCGCGGAAGAAGCCCGTGAGCGGATCGCGCGAGCAGGGCTTGAGCGGTCCGCCGAGGACGTTCCGTTCGCCGAGGGTGTGCGTCGTGCCGTTGACCGAGATCATCCGGCTCCTTGCTGTGCCAAGGGGCCCGATCAGCCCTTGGGCATCTCGATGGTCAGGCGATCGCCGTCCTTGCCCTTCGCGGTGACCTCGGCGCCGTCGGCGTCGAAGAGTCGGACGTTGAGCGTGCGGCTGGGGCGTTCCATGTCGCCGTCGATGACGCGGGAGGAGATGACGACGGTGTCGCCGCGGCGGCGCGCTTCGTAGCGGGTGCGGACGAACTCACCGTCGCGGAAGCCCCAGCCCTCGCCGGCGTCCTCGTAGAGCTCGCACTCGGCGCGGCCCTGGTCGTCGAGGGCGACGATGAGGGTCAGCTCGTCGCGCTGGTCGGGGCGGTCGCCGAAGTGCTGATGGACGGGAGCGGTGGGGACGATGCCGCCGGCGCGGACGAAGAGTCGGGCCTGGTCGGGGTCCTCGCTGTCGCGACCGCCGTCGAAGCTCGGGAAGTCGAACTCGATCCAGTTCTCGTTCTGAGGAAGGACGTGAACGCGCTCGCGGCCCGGGGTGGGATCGGCGGAGACGATGAGGTTGTCGCCGAGCATGAACGCGTCGTCCTCGCTGCGGAGGGCGGTGTCGGTGGGGTCGGCGAAGAAGAGGGGGCGGCCGATGGGCATGCCGGTGCGGTGGGTCTCGTCGAAGAGCGTGTAGAGGAGCGGCATGAGGCGGTAGCGACGCTCGATGGCGCGCCGGCAGGTGGCCTCGACCTCTTCACCGAATGCCCAGGGCTCCTTGTCGATATTGCCCTTGGCGGTGTGGGCGCGGGCGAAGGGCATGAGAGCGCCGAAGCCCATCCACCGCGCGAACATCTTGCCGTCGCCGTCGCCGGCGAAGCCGCCGATGTCGGGGCCGCAGAAGGGCTGTCCGGAGAGGCTGAGGTTGAGCATCATGGGGATGGAGGCGTCGACGTGGTACCAGTTGGCGCTGTTGTCGCCTGTCCAGGTCGCGCCGTAGCGGTGACCGCCGATGTAGTTGGCGCGGCTGAGGACGAAGGGGCGCTTGTCGGGGTTGGCCTCCATGACGCCTTCGCGGCTGGCCTTGACCATGAGCATGCCGTAGACGTTGTGGAACTGGGCGTGGGGGCCGGGGCCGCCGAGCTCTTCGTCGGCGCGGTGCCAGTTGTCCTCGGGCATGG
>PAKY01000033.1 GCA_002706885.1 Phycisphaerae bacterium | reverse complement strand
GTCGCTCGTTCGCGTGACCGTTTCGCTGACGAACACGGGCGTGCTTCCGACGGTGAACGCCATCGGCCGGAAGACGCGGCGCCTCGCGCCGACGGTCATCGAGTTGGAGGCCGTGAGCGAGCGGCTCGTCGGCGGTGAGCGGGTGCAGCGGTTCGATTCGATCGCGGGAGGCGAGACGGTCTATGCCGAGTGGCTCGTCGTCGCGGGCGACGGGGGGGGGCTCACCGCGCGGGTGCGGTCGCCTCGATTCGGTGATCGGGAGATCGGGATCGAGGTGGGGCGATGAGTTGGGATCAATGGGAGCGGCGGATGCGTTTGATGTCGGTATCGGCGATGAGGTTGCTTGGGCTGGTCCTGATCGCCTTGACGTCAGGAAAAGCGGCGGCGCAGGCGCACAACGCGTCGCGTGTCGAGATTGCGTGGAATCGGTACTACACGTACGAGCAGATCGAGGGTCAGCTCAGGTCGCTCGCGGACGCGTACCCGGAATTGGTCGAGCTGAGATCGATCGGGAAGAGCCTCCAGGGGCGGGACATGTGGCTCGCGATCGTGACGTCGCCGGACGTCGAGAAGGGCACGGACGCGCACGCCGCGAAGCCCGCGATGTGGATCGACGGGAACATCCACGCGAACGAGATCCAGGCCGCGGAGGTTGTCACGTACTCGATCTGGTACCTCACGAAGGAGTACGGGAAGACGCCCGCGATCACGGATCTGCTCGACCGCACGACGTTCTACATGCTCCCTGTGGTGAACCCGGACAGCCGCGCGGCTTGGTTCCGCGATCCGTCGACCCCTCACTCGCCGCGCGGGAACCAGCGGCCGATCGACGACGACGGCGACGGGCGCGTTGATGAGGACGGGTTTGAGGATCTCGACGGTGACGGATCGATCACCTGGATGTGGAAGCGTGATCCCAACGGCGACTGGATCCGAAATCGGTTCGACGACCGCGTTTTCGAGCGGGCGCCGCGTGGGCAGCGTGGTGAGTGGTCGCGGCTCGGATGGGAGGGCGTCGACAGCGACGGCGACGGGCGGCTGAACGAGGACGGCGCTGGCGGCGACGACATGAACCGCAACTGGCCCAGCGACTGGAAGCCACCGTACGTCCAGCGCGGCGCGGGGCCGTACCCGCTGAGCCATCCGGAGACGCGGGCGATCGCGACGTGGATCTACGAGCAACCGAACATCGCGGCGTTCCAGAGCTACCACAACACGGGGGGGATGGTGCTGAGGGGCCCCGGCACGAGCTATCGGGAGGGGGACTATCCGTCGGCGGATCGGCGCGTGTACGACGAGCTCGCGAGCGAGGGCGTGAAACTGCTGCCGTTCTATCGCGACCTGGTGATCTACCGCGATCTCTACGACGTCCACGGCGGCGAGGCGACATGGGCGTCGGAGGGGCTCGGGATCGTGAGCTTCACGAACGAGCTGTTCACGGCGGGCAAGTACTTCATGCGGGACGGGCTCGAGAACCCGAACGCCGAGCAGATGATGATGTTCCGCGATCGCCTCGACTTCGGCTCAACGTTCAAGGACTACGAGCCGTTCGATCATCCGCAGCTCGGCGAGGTGCTCATCGGCGGGGCGAACAAGTGGTCGAGCCGATCGACGCCGACGTTCATGCTCGAGGATGAGTGCCACCGCAACTTCGCGTTCACGATGTACCACGCCTCGGAGATGCCCGAGCTCTCGTTCGAGCGCGTCGACGTCGAGCGCCTGGCGCCCGGCGCCGACGTCTGGCGCGTGAGCGTCGAGGTGCGCAACGAGAGTTTGATCCCGACGCGGACGGAGCGGGCGCGGATCCGGAAGATCGGGACGAACGATCGGCTGGAGTGTGAGGTCGGCGGCGGGACGGTCGTCGCGTCGGGCTCGATCGAGAACTGGTGGGACGAGCGATTGAGCGAAGAGACTCGGTTCGAGCCCGGGCGGGTGCAGCTCGCGGGGGGCGTTCCGAGCCGGGGCGTCGTCGCTCACCGCTTCATCGTGGAGGCGCCCGAGGGGGCGAGGGTGACGCTGCGTTACGTCGCGGAGAAGGCGTCGGATCTGGAGCGGGTGATCACGCTCGGCGAAGGCTCAGACGATCTCGATCGCTGAACGCGGCGTCCAGCACTCATCGCCGCTCGCGAGCCGGAGGCGCGCCCACCCGTCGCGGATCTCCAGCACCACCGCTTCCAGACCCTCGGTCAGGGGCTTCTCGAAGACCGGCTCGAAGACATCGGCGCTCGGGCCACGCCTTCCGATGACTTCGTCGGCCACGACGACACACGGGCGGCGCGACGCGAGCGACCAACGTTCGAGCGTGAGCGAGGCGGCGGAGAGGGTCGCGATCGCGAAAGCGAGGAAGGCTGCGGCGCCGAGGATCCTTGTTCGGATCTGCGCACGGACAGCGAGCAGGGTCCACCCTGCGGCCCATCCGAGCAGGCCGAACGTCAGCATGCCGGCGGGGCCGATGGCGGCGCGCCAGAAGAGGAGCGAGCGGAGGCCTTCGTCTTCCCATGTTTCGTTGACGAACGAGCCAACCTCGGCTCGGGCGGACGCGAGTGAGTCCTGCACGGCGCGATCGGACGGCGCGATGCGTTCGGCGCGGCGGAGGCTTGCGATCGCCCGCCCGAGTTGCCCTCGGCGGAGTTCGACGACGCCGAGATTGCGGTGGACGGCGGCCGAATCGACGCCGTGGTCATCGATGAGCGTCCGGTAGGCGGCGGCGGCTTCGCGGAGGGCAGCGTCGCTCTCGGCTTCATCTGAAGCTGCGAGCGCGTTCGCTTCGGCGACAGCCTTCTCGGCGCGATCGAGCAGTGCCGACGGCGCCAGGGTCGTCTGGAGTTGTGCGGCGGCCGTCGTCGAGAGCACGCCGAGGATGAGAATGATCGGTCGGATCATGCGAGGCTCCGGAGGTCTCGATCGACGCGGCGGAGGAGGTCGAGCATTTCGGCACGCGCCGGCGCGGCGTTGGCGGAGGAGGCGTCGCCGAAGCGTTCGGCTTCCGCGGTCGCGATGAGTTGGGTGAGGGCCTGGCTGTCTCTGACGCGTTCGCCGAGGAGTCGTTCGCAGTCGGCGACGGTGAGGGCCTCTGCGGGGCGATCGAAGGTGTCGGCGATATATGTCTGTGCCGCGGCGGCGGGGCCGGCTCGGTCGAGGGCGCGACGGGCGTGCGTGAGCGCGTTCCTGCGGCGGCTCTCCGCGGGGTCGTGGCGTCGGCGGGCGATCGCGAGCCAGGCGGAAGCGCCGAACGCGATGACGGGGAGTGTCATGACGGTGATCGCGACGGGGCTCGAGAGCCGTTCGGAGAGGTCGAACGCGTGCTGCGAGAGGACGGCGGGGCCGGTCTCGATCGCCCAGACGCCGCGTCCGGTCGCGCGGAGTTCCTGTCGGTCGGCTTCGCCGCCGTTGCGACGGAGCGAGGCGTCCGGCGACTGCGGCTTGTTCGTGTTGACGAGGGCGTCGGCGGCGGTGACCTGACGGACGGCCTCGACGTCGATCGGGATCGGCTCGCTCTGGGCGATGCGGTACGTCTCGGTGTCGGTATCGAAGTACGGAAGTCGGATCGATGGAATCGCGGTCACGGCGCTGTCCGTGGCGCGGATGGTGGTGGTAAAGCTGCGGTGGCCTGCGCGTGAGCCGGGCTTGTAGGTCCACCCATTGGGCGCGAGCTTGAAGCGGCCCGTCAGTTCGGGCTGGGCGCCGAGATCGGGTCCGTCGGCGACGCCACGCATCGGCTCGCGCCCGCGGATGGTGACGGTGAGTTCGATCGGGTCGCCAACGCGGACGTGG
The DNA here is from genome assembly GCA_002706885.1 of Phycisphaerae bacterium. Classification (GTDB taxonomy): domain Bacteria; phylum Planctomycetota; class Phycisphaerae; order Phycisphaerales; family UBA1924. The sequence goes on along the minus strand of PAKY01000033.1, from coordinate 26,530 downwards.
GTCGGCGCGGCTTCTGCGAGGAGGCTGAACGATCCGAGGAGTCCCGTGAAGCCCGGCGGGGTGTTGGCGTCGGGCAGGCGGTTGACGGTGAGGGAGGCGGGCGGAGCTTGGGCGACGAAACGTTCGATGCGACCCGGGGAGGTTTCGCGATCGACGGTGACGATGATCTGGTCGAAGAGGTAGTCGCCCGGTTCGGTGGCGAAGAATTGGCCCTCGACGGTGACAAAGAAGCCTCCCGAGACGGAGCGATCCTCGGCGATGCGGGCCTGGGTGTCCTCGCCGAACAGCGTGAAGACGGCGTCTGAGCCGCGGCGCTGACGGGGCGCGGGGAGCGTGGCTTCGAACCCGTCTGGCAGAGCGGATCGGTTGAAGTTCCATCGTTTGACCTGGTCGCCGTCGGCGACGCGCCAGGTCATCCGGAAGCCGACCGTCTCGCCGGCGTAGATCGCGTTCTGATCGAGGCTGAGTTCGAGTTGATCGCTCGGTGACGGGTCGGGCTCGAGCACGCGGAGGCTGAGCGGGCTGGTTGTGAGCGCGGCGCCGGCGGCGATCACGGTTTGCTCCGGGATATCGAGGCGGCCGCCCGACAGGGGCGTGATGCCGTACGTCTTCGAGAGGCGGAAGATCGAAACGGTCTTCGCTCGCCCGTTGATGACCTGCGTGTAGGAGTTCTGCGAGACGGACTGCGGCGACGCGACGATCCTGGCGCCCGCGATGTTGTCGAGCGTGGGGAACTCGGCCTCGAAGGCGTCGTCGTCCTCGATCGTGATGGTCAGCTCGACCTGATCGCCCGCGTAGACGCGGGAGGTGTTGATCTCGGCGGACACGCGGGGCTCCGCGACGGCGGATGTCGCGAGGAGCGCGGTCAGGATCGCGATGTACAGGGCTCTTGTTCTCACCAGTCACGCTCCACGGCTTCGGGCCTGCCCATGATCGAGCGGAGGAGCTCGTCGCGGCGCTCGCGCTGGAGCTGTTCGCGATCGAGCAATTGCTGAGCGATGTCGTCGCGACGTTGCTCCTCGCTGTCCTGCTCGTTCTGCTCGGCTTCGTCCTGCTGTTGTTCCTGCTGATCGCCGTCCTGCTGCTGCTGGTCGTCGGATTGTTGCTCCTGAGGCTCCGACGCCTCGCGGAGCTTTCTCGCCGCGTCGCGGAGTCGCTCGGCGGCTTCGCGCTGTTGCTGGCCGGCCTGTTCGTCGTCGCCTGCCTCGAGGCTCTCCTGTGCCTCGCGCTGTTTGTCGCGGGCCTGTTGGATGAGTTCCTCGGCGCTCTCGGTCGCGTCCTTCTGCGCCTGGTCCTCGGAGCTGTTGGAGAGGCTCTCGGACTCCTGTCGGCGCTGCTCGGTCTGGTCGGAGACGTCCTGCTGGCTTTCCTGACGCTGCTCGGACGACTCGGACTGGTTCTCGGTCTTCTCGGCCTCGGCGTCCTGCTCGTCGGCGAGCTTCTCGAGTTCGTCGGCGAGGTCCTGCATCTCCTGGCGTGTCTGCTCCTGCTCGGCCTGCTGCTGCTGGAGCTGAGCGATCTCGCGGCGGACGAGTTCGACCCGCTTCGCGGCGTCGGTGTCGCGTGGCGAGAGGTCGAGGACGGAGCGGTAGGCGCGCTCGGACTTTCGGAGCAGTTCGATCCGACGCGAGAGCGGGAGTTCGGTTTCGACGCCCTGCTCGTCGATGGTGGGGAGGTTCGACTCTCGGTACCAGAGGGCGCCGATCGCGGAGCGGGCGTCGGCTTCGAGGCGCCTTTCCCGGGTCGTCAGTGCGGCTTCGGTGAGCAGGCGTTCGGTCTCGGCCACGTCGCGCGTCTCGGTCATGGCGAGGCCGGCGTTGTAGAGGGCGCGGGCGCGGAGCTTGTCGTCGACGTCGTCGCGGTCGACGAGGAGTTGAAACATCAACGCGGCGATGCGCGGGCTCTCTCCGCTCTCAAGCATGCCGAGGGCCGAGGCGAATAACTCTTTAGGGTCGATCTGATCGAAGTTCTCGGCGAGCGAGGCCGCCATCTCGTCGGTCGCTGCCTGCCGGACCTTCGCGAGGTCGGTGGCCGCGGCGGGGCCGGGGGTCGCCAGCGACGGCGACGACGCGAGCAGAGCGACGAGGGCGGTGAGTGTCCGGATCATCATGCGTTCCCCCTTTCCGGCACGAGCGGTTCGACGGCGAGGAATGCGAACGCGAGGCCGAGGAAGGCCCAGAACCACTCGTCATAGGTCACGACGGCGGCGCTCCCGACGCTGGTTTGCTCGGCGGTCGCGATGAGGTCGGCATAGACGTCCTCGAGGTCGATCGCGCCCGCGCCGACGTTGAGGAACACGTTGCCTCGTGAGGCGGCGGCGATCTTCGAGAGGGTCTCGTGGTCGAGGCTCGATCGGACTGTTTGCCCGTTGTAGGTGAGCGTGCCGCCGACGTCGTCGCTCGCGGGGACCGGGGCATCGCGGCTGCCGATGCCGATGGCGATGATGCGGACGCCGAGGTCGCCCGCGCGTTTGGCGGCCTCGACGGGGAAGCTCTCCTGGTCTTCGCCGTCGGTGATCAGGATGATGTCGCGGTAGCGGTTGGGGGTCGGCGTCGAATCGCTTTCTTCCTCGCCGTCCTCGTTCTCGCGGAGGGCGAAGACGGAATCGACGGTCTTGCGGATCGCGTCACCGATGTTCGTGCCGCCGCGGGGCGCGGAGTTGGGCGAGAGCTGGTTGAGCGTGAGGCGGAAGAACGATCGGTCGAGCGTGAGGGGGCACTCGATGGTCGCGGCGCCGGCGAAGGCGACGAGGCCGACGCGGTCGCCGCCGAGCGACGTGATGAGGTCGTTGATCCAGAGCTTGGCGCGCTCGAGGCGGTTTGGGGCGAGGTCGCGGGCGAGCATCGATCGGGAGACGTCGACGAGGAAGACGACGTCGCGACCGCGGCGCTCGGCGACGTGCTCGGTGGGGTTGAAGCGCGGCTGCGCAAGCCCGACGACAAGCGCTGCGACGGCGGCGCAGACGATGACATGGCGGAGCCATCGACGGGCGACGAGCGTTCGAGCGCCCGTGATGACGAGCAGGCCACTCTCGGCGAACCGCGCGAGCGCTCGACGGCGGGCGCGGCTGGAGATGGCGAAGAGGACCGCGCAGAGGGGGACGAGCCAGAGCGCGTGGAGCCAGGCCGGGGCGCCGAGGCGATCGACCGGGCCGTCGATCGATGAGATGGTCGCGAGGAGGATGGGCGTCACGGCGTCCTCCTGAAGACGAGCGTTGCCAGCAGGGTCTCGAGGCACACGAGGCCGAGGCCGGCGGCGGCGTACGGGGCGAAGCGTTCCTCGGTGTTGGTCGCGACGGAAGACTCGATCTCGGTGGTCTCGAGGTCGTCGATCTCGGCGTAGATCTCGCGCAGGGTTTCGGCGTCCTCGGCGAGCCAATAGCGCCCGCCCGTGATCTCGGCGATCTGGCGGAGGGTTCGCTCGTCGACGCTCGGCCCGACGCGCCGGGAAAAGCCCGGGAGTTCGATCATGCGCCCGCCGCCGATGCCGATCGCGTAGACGCGGATGCCGTAGTCGGCGGCGAGTCGGGCGGCGGCGAGGGGGTCGATCTCGCCCTGGTTGTTCTGGCCGTCGGTGAGCAGGACGATGGCCTTGCTCGCGATGGAGAACTCGTTCGGCGTGTCGTCGTCCGCGCGATCATCGGTGACCGACGCCGCGACCTCGTCCTCGGCGTGGCGCAGCCGTGCGGCGGCGAGGGCGACGGCTTCGCCGATCGCGGTGCCGTCTTCGGAACGGATGACCGCGGTGCGGAGCTTCTCGATCAGGTCGGAGAGCGTCTCGTGCTCGCGGACGAGGGGGCAGACGGTGTCGGCGTACTTGGCGAACGAGATCATGCCGATCAGATCGCCCTCGCGCCCGCCGAGGCCGCTCGCTTCGTCGCCCATCACGAAGGACTTCGCGACGCGTTTGACGACCTCCATGCGCGTGAGCTCGGCGCCGTCCATCTTCATCGGCTCGTTCATGCTGCTCGAGCGGTCGACGACGAGCTGGATCGCGATGCCTTCGGTGCGTGTGCGCACCTCGCCCGTGATCGTTTGTGGTCGCGCGATGGCGACGGCGACGGCGGCGAGCGAGAGAGCGCGGAGCACGCGGGGGAGCCACATGAGGCGTGTACGCCATCCGCGGGGACCGTCGGCGACGAAGCGCTGCGCGGCGTAGCCGACGGCGGCTCCCGATCCGCTCGCCCAGAAGAAGAGCAGGTAGAGCGCCGGAATCACGAGCAACGCGAACGCCCATGGCCACGCAAACTGGTCGGGGCGGGTGATCACGCGGCGGGCTCCATCGTCGCCGTCGGGCTGGCTTGATCGGCGCGGCGGATGATCGAGTTCAACTCGTCGGTCGGGATCGTCGCGCCGCTGTAGCGAGCGGTCTCGACGCGTTCGAGGTCGTCGATCAGGGTCGTCGCGGTGGGGGAGTGAAGGACGATGCGCCGCATTTCATGGGGGGTGAGCGCACGGGCGCGGGGGTGCGACGCGAGGCGTCCGATCGCGTGGCGGATCGCCTCGGAGGCGATCGCGGGCGTCGGTTCGGCGGGACGCTTCGGTGATTCAGACGTACGGCCGAAACGACGGATGACGTAGACGCCGCCACCGATCATCGTGAGCAGGACGACGAACGCCGCGATCGCGCTGATGACCAGCCAGAGCGCGCTGGATGGCATGCTCGCGGGCGGCGGCGGGCGGTCCAGCGCGATCTCAGAAGCCGCGGTCGCGTCGTCGGCGATGACCGATGACACCTCGATGGGCGTCGGGTTCGACGTGAGCGTCTGGTCGCCGATGGTCAGCGTCAACGGCGGGACGTTGTAGTCGCCCGGTAGGAAGGGCTCGACGGAAGCGGTCCAGCGGTAGCGGAGTCCGTCGCCAGACATTGCTGGCGGGGCGGCGTTGATTTCTCGAACGGTCCAGCCCGCCGAGGTGAGAGCATCCGCGAGGGGGGGATCGAAGGCCGGCTCGGCGGTTGACGGCGCCAACGCTTCGATCGTGATATCGAGCGTCTCGACCAAGGAGATCGAGGCGTTGCTGATCTGGACGCTGAGGCCGCTCATCGGCGTCGCTCCCTGAGACGGAAGTAGCGGAGGAGGTCGTTGATGAAGGGCTGATCGGGGCGGACATCGACGAGGTCCACGCCCGAGCGGCGGAGCATCGTCTCGACGGATGCGCGTTGCTCGGCGGCGCGGCGGTCGTGACGTTCGCGGACGTCGCGCGAGGCCGTGTCGATGAGGCGGCGGGCGCCGGTTTCGGCGTCGCGGAGTTCGATGAGGCCCACGTTCGGCATCCGGAGCGTTCGCGGGTCGGTCGCGCGGATCGCGACGACCTCGTGGCGGCGGCGGAGGAGCTTGATCGCGGATTCGACGCGTTCGGCGTGGGCGGCGTCGTCCGGGAGCAGCCAGTCGCTCGCGACGAACACGACCGCGTGACGTCGGAGCACGCGGCGGAGGCGTTCGAGGGTCTCGCCCATCGCGAGGCCCTGGCCGGCGGGCTCTGAAGAGATCAGGTCGCGCATGATCCGCATCAGATGGCGTGGTCCGCGGCCGGGCGGAACGAACGACTCGACACTGTCGCTGAACCGAGCGAGGCCCACGCGGTCTCGGCGATTCTGTGCCGCGAGGCAGAGCGTCGCGCCGACCTCGGCGAGGAGCCTGCCGGTGGTTTGCCCGACGCTCCCGAAGGCGGTCGAGGCGCTGACGTCCATCGTGTAGACGACGGTGAGCTGTCGTTCCTCGACAAAGCGTTTGACGAACGTCTTGCCGGTGCGGGCGGTGACGTTCCAGTCGATCGAGCGAACGTCATCGCCCGGCTCGTACTCGCGGACCTCGGCGAATTCGATGCCCTGGCCCTTGAACGCGGACTGGTACTCGCCCGCGAACAGGTCGTCGACGCGGCGACGGGTCCCGACCCGCAGCCGCCTGACCTCACGCATGAGCTCTTCGGTGAGCAAGGTCCAGGGCCTCCGGAGGGTGTGGAAGGGTCAGGGCAGGGGCGTGTGGTCGAAGACGGCCTCGACGATCGATTCGGTCGAGACGCCCTCGGCCTCCGCCTCGTAGCTTGCGATGACGCGGTGCCGCATGACGTCGAGGCCGATGCGTTTCACGTCGGTGGGGGTCACGAACGAGCGGCCCGCGATGAGGGCCATGGCTCGGCTGGCGTGGGCCAGCGCGATCGACGCTCGCGGCGAGGCGCCAAACTCGATGAGCCGCGCGAGCGGCGTCTTCGGGTCGCGGGACAGGCGCAGGTCGCCCGGCTCGCGGGTCCGACGGACGACGTCGACGATGTAGTCGCGGATCGCGGGGTCGAGTCGGACGGCGTCAACCATCCGCCGAGCCTCGGTGATCTCGTCGAGTGTGGCGACGGGCTCGATGGCCGCGGCGCCCGCGCTGGACGCCATGCGATCGACGATGCTGATCTCGTCTTCCCGGCTCGGGTAGCTTACCCCGACCTTGAGCATGAACCGGTCAACCTGCGCTTCGGGGAGCGGGTAGGTGCCCTCCTGCTCGATCGGGTTCTGCGTCGCGAGGACGAGGAACGGGCTCGGCAGGCGGTAGGTCTCGTCACCGATCGTGACGGAGCGCTCCTGCATCGCCTCGAGCAGGGCGCTCTGGACCTTCGCGGGCGCGCGGTTGATCTCGTCGGCGAGGACGATGTTGGCGAAGACCGGGCCCTTGCGGGGGGTGAACGTCGCGTCCTTCGGGTTATAGATGAGCGTTCCGACGAGGTCCGCGGGGAGCAGGTCGGGCGTGAACTGGATTCGGCTGAACTCGGCGTGGACCGCGCCCGCAAGCGAGGAAACGGTCAGCGTCTTCGCGAGGCCCGGGACGCCCTCGAGCAGCACATGGCCGCCGGTCAGCAACCCGACGAGGAGGCGTTCGACCATCGTCCGCTGGCCAACGACGACGCGACCGACCTGATCGACGAGCCTTCTGAGGACCTCCGAACGCTGCTCGACGAGCTCCGCGGTGAGTTCGGTGGAAGGCATGGCGTCGGTCTGCGTCATGGTCGAATCGATCGTCCTGATGCTGGCTGAAAGCGGATAGCAGTTGCTCTACGGGATCGCGGCGCGCGGCGTCCTGCACGGTCGGCCGACCCGTTCGGTTACACCGGAGCGCCGCTTACGAAGATGCACGGCGCTCCGGGTCCCGTCATTGAATCTCGACGTTCGCCGGGATTCCGATCAGCCGTTCTCGGCGCCAGCGGGGGCTTCCTGGACGCGCTGCTGGGCCTGGTTCGGCATGATTTGGATCTCGCCGTTTCGCTCTTCGTACTGGCGGATGAGCTGGCCGAGCGAGATGGCGAGGCGCTTGGCGCCGGCCCAGTTCATGACGACGCGGCTGCCGACGGCGAAGGTGAGCATCGGCTGCTGGCCCGGGAGCTGCTGCGGGAGGTTGAGGCCCAGGTCGAGCACGACCTCGTCCTGCGTGACGGACGTGCGGATCGTGTTGGCGTAGGTGGTCTGCATCTTCGACTCGTCGATGCGGAGCTGGACCTGGTTCTGCGGCTGGTTCTCGGCCATGGCGTGTGCCCTTCCTTCTCTGTCGCTTCGTCTTGAAGTTGACGAACTGTTCGACGGACTCTCGATCGATCGACGGCCGACCGGCGGGCGCCGGGGCCGCGATTTCTCCCCACATCCTCCGTGCGCCGCTGGGCGCGTTGGAGGTGAAGGGGACTTTAGGCGACACCCGGCCCGCCGACGCCCGTCCGTGTGAATCGGCTACGCTGCAGGCGGTGGAGGCGATCCCGATCCGGCTGGCCTCCGGGAGATCCGATCCCGTCGGTCCTGCATGGAGCGCAGCGCGTGGCGAAGGTATCGAGCAAACAGTCCGGCGGGCGGCTGATCGTGGTCGCGAACCGCCTGCCCGCCAAGCGCGTGCGGAAGGGGCGGTCGTGGGTCTGGGAGACGAGCCCCGGCGGGTTGGTTTCGGCGCTGCACCCGCTGCTCCGCGAACGCGGGGGCGCCTGGGTCGGGTGGGACGGCACGTCGGGCGGTCGGGCGGTCAAACCGTTCGACCACGACGGGTTCAGGATCCACCCGGTTCACGTCACCAAGGACGAGCTCGACAAGTTCTACGCGGGATTCTCGAACCGCACGCTGTGGCCGCTCTACCACGACGCCCTTCGGGCGCCCGAGTTCCATCGCCGGTGGTGGTGGCCCTACGTCGAGGTGAACCAGCGGTACGCGGACGCCGCGATCGGGATCATGGGCAAGAAGGACACGGTCTGGGTTCAGGACTACCAGCTCCAGCTCGCCCCCGCGATGATCCGCGCGAAGCGACCCGGGGCGAGGATCGGCTTCTTCCTGCACACGCCGTTCCCGCCCGAGGAGCTGTTCGCGAAGATGCCGTGGCGTCGCCAGGTCCTCGAGGGGCTGCTCGGCGCCGACGTGATCGGTTTCCAGGACAAGCTTTCCGCGATGAATTTCATCCGGACCGCTCAACGTTTCACGGCCGCCAAGCGTCATGAGCAGGGGCTGTTGTACAACGGTCGCACTGTTATCGCCGACGCGTTTCCGATCTCGATCGACGTCTCGCGGTACCAGGACCTCGCGATGGACCCCGAGATCGTGGTCGCGTCCGAGCGGTTCCGGGCGGCGTGGGACCACCGCCCGATCATCCTCGGCGTCGATCGGCTCGACTACACGAAGGGCATCGACATCCGCCTCCGCGCGTTTGAGGAAGTGCTTCGCCGCGGGACGATCAGCGCGAAGGACGCGGTGATGATCCAGATCGCGGTTCCGACGCGTCAGTCGGTCGACGATTACGCCGAACTGCGGGATACCGTCGAGCAGTACGTCGGGCGGATCAACGGCACGTACGCGATGACGGACTTCATCGCCGTCCACTACGTCTACCGCAGTCTTCCGATCCGCGAGCTGATCGCCTGCTATCTCGCGGCGGACGTGATGATGGTGACGCCGTTCCGTGACGGGATGAACCTCGTCGCGAAGGAGTATGTGGTCACGCGGACGCGGGACACGGGGGTCCTCGTACTGAGTGAGTTCGCCGGGGCAGCCTCTGAGCTCAACGACGCCCTGCTCGTCAATCCACACGACATTGACGGCATGGCGAACATGATCGAGCACGCCCTCGAGCTGGACGCCGCCGAGCGCAAAAAGCGGATGCGAGCCCTTCGCAAGCGGGTTGAGTCACACACCGTGCACGATTGGTCCGATTCGTTCATGACACGACTGGCGGGAGAATGACGCCTGAACCCCCAGAACGGGCTACCTTGTGAGCACCATGACCCAAGCTACGACCACCGATGAGGCCACGCTCCGCAGGCGTATCGCGGAGATCGCACGGCTCCCTGTGCTCCTCGTGGCGTCCGACTACGACGGTACGATGGCGCCCATCGTCGACAATCCAGCGGAGGCGCGGCCGAACCGGTCGTCGATGGTCGCGATGCGGTCGCTCGCCGCGATGCCGAACACCTACGGCGCGATCGTCTCGGGGCGTGCGCTCAGCGATCTGGTTGAACTGACTGGCGAGCCCGACAACGTCTCGCTCGTGGGCAGCCACGGGAGCGAGTTCGACCTCGATTTCGCCGACTCGCTCGATCCGGAGGCCGCCGAGCTGCGTGAGCGCGTTGAGCAATCACTCCGCGAGATCTCGGACGGCGCGCCGGGCACCGCGGTCGAGACCAAGCCCGCGAGCGTCGCGTTTCACTATCGCAACGCTGACGAGGCGGTCGCGGAGCGGTCACTCGAGGCGATCGAGAAGGGGCCCGCGGCGTTCGAGGGCGTCCACGCGAAGTACGGCAAGAAGGTCATCGAACTGGCGGTCGTCGCGACGAGCAAGGGGATGGCGCTCAACGTGCTTCGTCACCGCTTCGGGGCGTCGGGTGTGATCTTCTTCGGCGACGATGTCACGGACGAGGATGCCTTTGTGACGCTCGCGGGGCCGGATGCGGGCGTCAAGGTCGGGCTCGAGGGCGAGACGGCGGCGAGGTTCCGCGTCGCGGACACCGACGACGTGGCCAAGCTGCTCGCGCAGCTCTGCGAGCGGCGCGCGGCGTGGCTCGAAGGCGCCGAGGCGACGCCGATCGCGAGCCACAGCATGCTGACCGATCAGCGGACTGTGGCCCTCGTCGGCCCCGAGGCGAGGATCGTCTGGCTGTGCGTGCCACGTATCGATTCACCCGCGATCTTCGCCGAGATCCTCGGCGGACCGACGGCGGGGCACTTCAGCGTCCGCCCCGCCGGATCGATCGCGTCACCTACGCAGTCGTACCTCGGCGACAGCTTCGTTCTTAAGTCGACCTGGCCTCGGATGACCGTCACCGATTATCTCGACTGCACGGGCGGCCGAACGCTGCATCGTTCCGGGCGACTCGATCTGGTGCGCGTGATCGAGGGCGTCGGCCACGTCCGCGTCGAGTTCGCGCCTCGCCTCGACTTCGGCCGCATTCCGACGCGGATCACGAAGCGCCCCGATGGGCTCGTCGTGCAGGACACGGTCGACCCCATCGTCCTCCGGGCTCCGGGCGTCGAGTGGATGATCGAGAACGAGGGTCAGCACGAGACCGCGTACGCGATCATCGATCTCGCGGACTTCGATGGGCGTTGCGAGCTCGACATGCGATTCGGCAGCGGCGATCTCGGCCCCTCGCAGGTCGCCGAGTCGAAGCGCCGTCGCTCGACGGACCGGTTCTGGTCGACCTGGCTCGGTGGGCTCGAGATCCCCGACGCTGAATCGCTTCGTCCGGACCTGATCAAGCGGAGCGCCCTTGTTCTCAAGGGGCTCTGTCACGGGCCGACCGGCGCGATCGCCGCCGCGGGGACGACGAGCCTGCCCGAGACGATCGGGGGCGTGCGGAACTGGGACTATCGCTTCTGCTGGCCGCGGGACGCGTCGCTTTCGGCGTCAGCCCTCGTGAGGCTCGGATCGACCGAAGAGGCGGTCCGCTTCCTTGACTGGATGCTGGGCGTGGTCGACGAACTGCCCTCGCCCGATCGCCTCAGCCCGCTCTACACGGTCGGCGGCGGCGAGATCCCGGCCGAGGCGGAGATCTCCGAGCTCTCGGGCTACGCCGGGTCGCGCCCCGTGCGCATCGGTAACGCGGCGAGCCGTCAGCTTCAGCTCGACGTGTTCGGCCCGATCGTGGAGCTCATTCATCTGCTCTTCGTTTCGGGCGCGCCGATCTCCAGCGAGCACTGGCGCCTCGTCGACGCGATGGTCAACGCCGTGGACGCCCGATGGAAGGAACCCGATCACGGCATCTGGGAGATCCGCGGCCCGCAGCGGCACCATGTCCATTCGAAGGTGATGTGCTGGCAGACCGTCGCCCTGGGCGCCGAGCTCGCCGAGCGCTTCCACGGTCGAGCGCGCCCCGCGTGGGAGTCGCTCCGCGACGAGATCTACGAGGACATCATCCAGAAGGGCTGGAGCGATCAGCACAACATGTTCACCGGCGCGTACGAGTACGCGGACCCCGACGCGTCCGTTCTGGCCGTCGGACTGAGCGGCCTGCTCAAGCCCGACGATGAACGCTTCGCTGCGACGGTCCGAGGCGTCGAGTCGACGCTCCGAGAGGGTGACACCGTCTTCCGTTACCGGATGGAGGACGGTCTCCCGGGCGTTGAGGGCGGGTTCAACATTTGCACCGGCTGGCTCATCGAGAGCTACGCGTTGATCGGCCGTCTGGACGACGCCAAGCAGCTCTTCGAGGCCTATTCCCAGGTCGCGGGCCCGACCGGGCTGATGCCCGAGGAGATCGACCCGGAGACAGGGCGCGGGCTCGGCAACCACCCGCAGGCCTACAGCCATCTGGCGCTGATCAACGCGGCATTGCGCATCGAGGCCGCCGAGCGGAGCTGACGGACTTCGTCGCCCGGCGGCGGATCGATGTCATGATCCCGCGAACAACTCGCCGGGCGCCATGCGTTTCGGCGCCACGTAGATCACGCGGTCGCCGGGCTCACTCGATTCGCCTCGAAACGTCGTCAGAACGCGGTCGCTTCGGTTCACCGCGAGCATGTTGACGCCCCTGTCGAGGAGGCGGCCCGCCATCGCGGTGTAGTCGACGCCGGCCCGCTCGGCGAGCGTCGAGTAGAGCGTGTCGCCCTCGAGGTTCGAGGTGAGCACCTCCATGACGCGGCTGATGCCCGGGTCGTGGACCTCCTGCACGAGCAGGTTGCCCGCCATCCGGAGGCCCGAGACGATCGCGTCGCAGCGGACGGCCTTGAACAGTTCGCGGTGCTTCTCGTTCAGGCACTCGGCGACGATGTGGATGTTGGTGTCAATCGAGTCGATCACGCTCACCGCCGCCGCCACGACCGCGTCGGAATTCGGATCGTCGTAGCTCTTGCTCAGGACGATCGCGAGGCGGCAGTGCTGCGCGGAGGCGCGGCGGTAGGTCTCGGCGTCGTGGGCGCTGCCACGGACGAACATGACGTTCTCGAGACGGAAAGGAAGCTCGTCGATCTGATCGGTGACGATGACGATCTCGTCGTTCGCGTGCTCGGGGTCGGAGCGGATCTCGTCGATCACCTGCCGCACCCGCGACTCGCTCGGGAAGTTGACGATGAGCGCATGATCCTTGGCAAGCACGTTGGTCAGCCCTTTCAGCCCGCGGCCGGCGGCGTCGTTCACGGCGTCGACGATCATTCCAAAGAACACGCTGAACGCGCTGAGCCCGATCAGCACGATGAACAGCGCGGTGCTCAGGCGGGCGCCGGGGGTGGTCGCTGAGTAATCGCCGTACCCGATCGTCGTGATCGAGATGACGCTGTACCAGACGGCGGAACCGAAGTCGAGCGGCTCCTCGCCGTGCGCGTTTCGATCGAAGTACCAGAAGCACACCGCGTTCAGCAGCACGCACACCGCGAGGACGGCGCCGACCGCCATGAACCCGAGGTAGCGTCGCGCCCGGAGCTTGCGGGTCATCCGGATGAGTTGGAGCCTGAAGTACACGCCGTCCGTCCCGCTCTTAGCCCGCCTACCTCGTCCAGGACCGTCGCTCGTACTCGAGGATCACCGGGCGCATCTTCGTGTTCGCCCTGATTTCGCCCGTCCGATCGACCAGCCCTTCGCCGAACTCGAAGGCCGCCGCGAGCACCGCGGGGGTCGCGTAGCCCGTCTCGACGCGCAGCGTATCGAGGGACGCGAGCCTCCGCGCGGGCGGCTCAATCTCGCCCGCGCGCCACGCCATGTGCCAGCCCCAGTGCCCGAAGCTCGGCACGTTTTGGTGGAACGGCGCCACCTCGAACCCCGCCTCCGCGAGCGTCGTGCCGATGCAGCGGAACACGCGGGACGCGTGCCACGGGCTCGACGATTGGACCACGACCATGCCGCCCGGCGCGAGCACGCGTTCGACGCGCCGATAGAACTCGACGCTGTACAGCTTCGCGAGCGCGACGCTCCGCGCGTCGGGGAAGTCACAGATCACCACGTCGTACGGCTCGGAGGGATCCACCTCGCGCAGGAACAGGTCCGCGTCGATGTGCGCAACACGCACCTCCGGCCCCTCGACCACACGGTCCGACCAGAGCTGCGCCGAGAGCGAACTCGGCCGCTCGACGCGGAACGCTTCGCCCGCCGAGAGCGAACCCGCGTCGACCACACGCACCCGCGCGTCGCGGAACGCCCCGCGGTTCAGCTCGACCATCGTCGGATGCTCCGCGGCGAGGCCCGTGATCGCGGGGTCGATGTCGACGAGCGTCACCCGCTCGACGCCCGGGTACTTGAGAACTTCGCGCAGTCCGAGCCCGTCACCGCCGCCGAGGATGAGCACGCGCCGCGGCGACCGGACGGCGTGCATCGCGGGGTGGACGAGCAGGTCGTGGTAGATCACCTCGTCCCGACTCGAGAATTGGAGGTTCCCGTTGATGTACAGCCGCACCCGATCGTCCCGCCGCGTCATGACGACGTGCTGGTACACGCTCGTCTCGCGGTGCACGATCGGATCCTCGTAGCTTCGCTGCTCGACGTACGACACCCACGGCCCGGCGTTGACCCAGGCGATGGTGAGCACGACCAGCGACGCCGCCCCGAACGCCGCGATCGTCTTCGGTCGCTTCACGAGCGGCCAGAAATACACGACCCCGGCGAGGGCGATGACGACGCTCACCACGCCCGCAGCGATCGCGATCTCCGCGAGCGGCAGCCGCGCGAGCAGCACGTACGCGAAGAGCAGGGCGCCGAGGAGCGAGCCGATGTAGTCCATCGACAGGATCTCGCCCAGGTTGGCCCGGAGGGCTCCCGCGTACGACTCATTGATCCGGATCAGGAGCGGCACCTCGAATCCGACGAGCAGTCCGATCGCAAGCGCGAGCCCGTACAGCACCACCGGGTACGACGACATGTAGCCGTACGCGGTGAACGCCACGAGCCCACTCAGCCCGCCCAGCACGCCGAGGCCGATCTCGATCCAGAGGAACCGGTCGATGAGCGGCTGGCCGATCCGCCGCTGCACCGCGGCGCCGACGCCCATCGCGAACATCATCAGCCCGATGATCACAAAGATCTGCTCGTGGCTCGAGCCCATCAGGTTGTTGCCGAGGGCGCTCAACGCGTATTCGTAGAGCATCCCCGCGACGCCCATGATGAACATCGATCCCGCGAGCGCGACCCGCGCGAAGCGGAAACGCCCTTGAGCGTCGCCGATCGATTGCGATGGTGGGGTGGCGACGTCGGTCACGTCAGATCATGAAGTAGACGGTGCTCGCGACGCCGATCGCCACCACGCCCTCGATCAACGCCGCAGCGACGTTCTTGTCGCCCGCGATCTCCTCGTGGATCGTGGAGCCCGGAAGGAGCAGGGCGTCGGTCACCCGACGGAGCAGCGCGATCACGATGACCCCGCCGAGGGCGTAGTACCCGAAGTCGATCAGGGCGTATCCCCAGCGATCCGAAGGCGTCACCTCGATCGCGCCGCTCTCGTCGACGAAGCGCCCGATGTCCTCGCCCGCCCGCGCGACCTCGACGATCTGCGCTTCCTTCGCCTCGGCGACGGCCGCCTCGACCTGCGCGAAGTCCTGCCCCGTCGCCCGGAGCAGCACGATCCCGATGGCGATGATGCTCAGCCCGAACGCGACGCCCGCGGCGACGTTGTCGCGTTCGATCTCGCCGTGCAGATCGTACGTCGTGATCCAGCGGTAGAGCATGCCGAACAGGACGAGCGCGAGCTGACCGAGCACAAAGAACACGATCGTCGAGACCGGCCCCATCCACCACGGTCCGACGCCCTGCCCGTAGACCGACCCCGCGACAACCAGGGCGGTCGCGATGTACGTGCCGAACACGACCGCCCCTGTGCCGAGGTTCCGGTCCTCGATGATCTCCTTCTGGATCGAGAAGCTCGATAGCACCAGCCGATCGAGGATCACCACGCCGATGTTGAGCAGCGCGATCCCGCCGAGCGCGTACGCGCCGACGATCCCGAACGTGAAGAGGAGTTCGGTCCAGCTCGGCGCCTCGTCCGGTTCCGGTCCGATCGCGGCGCCGAGGAAGATGATCACCACGCCGAGGAAGTATCCCGCGAGCGAGAGGCCCAGCGCAGGGTTGTCCTTGGTCGTCAGCTCCTCGTCCAGCTTGTACGGCGTCACGAGATCTCGGACGAGCTTCGCCACGACGAGCAACGCGACGCCAAGAGCGACGTACGCGAGGCCGAGAAGGATTCCTTCGAACGTTGTCATCTATTCAGCCCTCGCCTTCCCGGCCGCTCACTTGCCCGAGCTCCGGCTCCCCGAACGGCTGTAGCCGCCCGAGCGATACCCGCCGCTCGACGTGCTTCGTTCGTACCGGGAGCCGCGGTAGGTCCCGCCGCTCTGCACGTATCGGGAGTTGCGGTACCCACCCGATGAGACGTACTGGCTGCCGGCGTACTTCGACCGCGTGGCCGATCCACCCGAGCCGTACCGCTGCTGCCCGCCGCCCGCGTCGCCGTAGTATGTCGCGTTGCGCGACCTCGCCCGCCCGTAGGCGTTGTAGTCGTCGCGGCCGACGCTCCACCGCGGGCCCCAGAAGAGGTCGCGCATCAACGCGTACTGGCCGTAAAAGACCCAGAAGCTTGTCCCGTTCCGTTGCTCCCAGCGCCCGTATCGGTTGCTCTCGCCCGGCGGCGCGATGTACGCGTACCCCGCGGGCTGCGGCGTGCCGGTCTCGACCTCATGGTCGTACTTGCCCGCCGACTTGTGCTCGATCACCATCCCGATCTTGTCTTTGTACTGCTCAAACGTCTGCTTGCTGATCGGAGCGGTCTGCGGCTCGCCCTCCCAGGAGACGGCGTTGGTCGCGGTCGGCGACGACGAAGGTTCCGAAGACTGAGTGACGCGGCGGATGACCGGCCTGGACGAGCGGTCGTCCGACGCGTCGGCGCCCGCGCCCGTCGAAGTTGTCGCTCTCGTGTAGATCGTCGTGGTCGTCATCGAGAAGCTGACGTCGACGCCTTCGTTGATGGTCAGATCCGTAAGGACCTTGTCCCACGACAGGTAGAGCTGTTCGACGAGCGAGCGGAGGCGGCCCGGCGCGATCTCGAGTTCGTCGGCGAACGTGTGCATCGTGGCGGCGGCGTCCGCCAGCGTTCGGATGTCCTTGGGCGTCGCGTTGTCGGCCTCGGCACGCTCGATGAGCGGTTGAATGTCTTCCCACACGCGCTCGACGCCCTGTCGAGTCCCGCTGAGCGAGTCGAGCCGCTGTGCCAGGTCTTCACGCTTCTCCGGCCAGTCGGCCTGCGCCCGCTGCACGATGGGGATGACGCTCTCGAAGCTCGCGCCCATCGCCCGCTTGTGATCGGCCTCGATCTGCGCGATGTTCTGGTCGAGCTCCTGCTTGAACCGGACGAGCTCTTGTGCGCCCTCGACGATGCCGGCGGTGGGGGCCATGGCGGCGATCCGCGTCGCCGCGATCTGCGCCGCCAGACGTTCGGCCTCGTCCTCACGCTTGTCATCGTTGGAGTCGAGAATCTCGCGAAGCGTCGCTGCTGGCCCGCCGTCGAGTTCGTCGAGCGACGCCTGTGCCTCGTTGAAGGCCTCGGGCCACGCGACGTCGGATCCCTCCGCCGCGAAGAGCGCACGCTCGTCGCTGATGAGACCTTCGAGCGTCGCGGCCTGGCTCTCGACGGTCCGCTGCGCCTGCTCCAGATTGGCCAGTTCGCTCGCCGCGAGGGAGCGGACACGCCGATCGATGCCGCTCCAGCCGACCATCAGCACGGCGACGATCATGACCACCAGCGCGACCGCCAGCACGCCGAGCGCCTTGCGTTGCATCCGCTATCCCTTCCTTCACCAGCCGCGAACGGAGCACAATTGAGCCTAGCCGCGGAAGACCTGCACGTCGCCCGGCGGGATCATGTGCGAAACCATCGCCTCGAACGGCTCGCCTTCCCACTTTTCGATCGTCAGCGTGCGGCGTCCGTCGACCTCGTCGAACGACCACGTGTAGCAGCCTTCGCCGCTCCCGCGTCCGTCCTCGAAGTACGTCACTTCCTCGCTCCCGCTGAAGCGCCACCGCGAGCCGATCGCGTCGAATTCCTGTGACGTGTCGCCCGACTCATCAAGACGGATCAGGTCGGGCTCGCTCAAGCCGACCTCGGCCATTGAGACGTCACTGTCGGCCTTGGTCAGCGCGACCTGAACGCCGTCATCTTCCCAAACCTCGAGGTAGACACGTGCGCCGTGGTACCGACCGCCGAACTCCTTCCAGGTCTCGCGACCCGCCTCGTACCGACTCACCTCGTCGATCGTGAAGACGAGGTCGTCGTACTTCTCGCCCATCGCGACGATCGAAACCGTGTCGCCGCTTCGAGCATCGAGCGGGCCGAGGTTCGCCAGATCGAGCGGCGTGTCGGTCGCGGTTTGCTTCTTCTTGTTGAATAGCATCCGGAGCACGACCACCAGTCCCGCGACCAGGATGAGCAGCACGATCCATTTCAAGCGGACTTCCCCCGCCCGGGGCCGTCCGCCCCGGGTTCGACCCGACCGATCAGGCGTTCATCTCGGCCTTGAGCTTGGAGAGTTCGTCGTCAACGCTCGACGCCGACAGCGCCGCGAACTCTTCCTCGAGGTCCTTGTCCGAGCCGCCGGCGCTCGCCATCTGCTCGAAGGCGAGGGCCTTGGCTTCTTCGCGGGACACCGTCTCCTCGAAGTCCTTCAACGCCTGGAATGCATTGTCCGACTCGCCCACGCCCGCGAGCGCCTCGGCAACCTTCTTCTGGGCCCGCGCCGCGTTCCGCCGCGCGATGAGTGTCGAAGCGTTGCGCTCAGCCTCGTCGATCTTCTCACGCATTGAGGAGACCTGCTCCTTGAGCTTCTCACTCGTCGCCCGCGCCGCCTCGACGGAGGCCCGCATCGACGAGACCTGCTCGTCGCACTGCTTCTTCCGACCGAGGGCCTTCTTCGCGAGCTCCTCGTTCCCAGCCTGCAGCGCGACCTTCGCGCGGTCCTGCCACTCGGCCGACTGACGCTCGTACTTCGCGTACTCCGACTCGAGGCGGTTGTAGTTGCTCATCGCCTCAGCGGACGCGCGGACCGCCTTGTTCAGCTCGGTCTTCATGTCGCGGACCGACTGCTTCACCGTGCTCTCGAACGTCGCGTCCTCAACGCCCGTCATCGCCTTGTTCACCTGGCCCTTGGCCACGCGCGACGAACGGCTGAAAAGGTTCGTGAAAAATCCCATTGACGACAACCTCTCGTAGCGGCCCGGTGCTTTCCCGGGCTCGACCGTGGTCATTCCAGAATCCAACGCCCTCAAACGATTCCGATCGGGGACGGTCGACTTTCGCGCCCGCCCGACGAAATCCGTCAAAGAGAGCCGTGAACCAACTCGCGAGCCGCCATCACGTCGTACATCAGGAATTGCACGCACGAGATGATGTCGTCCCGGTCGTCCGGGCCCAGCTCCTGGAGCTTGCAGAAGTTGTTCAGCGTGATCGCGACCGTTCCGTCCGGCTTCTCGTAGAGCTGGAACGACGACGTCGAGATCCCGTTGTCGCTCGCAAGCATCTTCTGCATGAGGTCAGGCGTGATCTTCGCCTTCGGCACGCTCAGGCAGCTCAGCGTCAGGAAAAGGATTTCTCCCTCCAGGACACCGCGGATCACGATCCCGCTCTCCGGGTCCTGGATGCGCAGCACCGAGGATCCGCTCGAGGTCTTGTGCTCGGTCACATCGAGCCCGTTCTCGGCGAGAATCGACTCGATCTCGTCCGCGGTGATCGCTTCACGCTCCATCGTGGGAGCCTCCGTTTCATGCATGTGCATCGCCTCCATCACCCACGCGGGTCCGGGAGGATGCCCCCTGCCAACAACCTTCCAAGGCAGCGCCTTGGGGCGGTCAGAGCGATTCCACCCACACCCAACGGGGTCAGTCTATCTGAACTATCCGGAACCGGCCGCCCGGGATTTCAGGACCACCGGGTAGGTCGGCGCTCCGAGCCGACTGTTTCTGCTGCCTCGGTTCCAGCGGTGATGCAGGCGTTCGCTGGACGCCCCTGGTTGGTCAAACGTCGGCTCGGAGAGCCGACCTACCCAATCATCCCGCCCGCCGCGGCTCCTCGATCCCGTACGCCTTCATCTTCTTGTAAAGCGTCGTTCGGTTGATCTCGAGCTGCTCGGCCGTCTGCTGACGGTTCCAGTCGTTCGCTTCGAGGGCCTTGAGGAGGATCCGTCGCTCCGGCGCCTTCATCGCCTCGACGAGGGACATGGGCGCCCAGGGTTCGTCATCACCGCCGCTGTGCGCACGCATCGCCGCCGCGAGCGAGCCGCCCTCGCCCGTGATCAATTCCGGGGGAAGGTCCGTCGCGCCGATCACCTCGCCGCGACACAGCACCGTGGCGCGTTCGACGATGTTCGCGAGCTCTCGCACGTTGCCCGGGAACGTGTACCGACGAAGGGCGTCCATCGCGGCCGCGTCGAAGCCCGTGACCGTCTTTCCGAGTTCTTCGGCGTGCTTGTGCAGGAAGTGCTGGGCGAGCATGGGGATATCGCTCACCCGCTCGCGCAGCGGCGGGAGCTGGATCTTCACGACATTGACGCGGTAATAGAGGTCCTGGCGGAACGCGCCGGACGCTACCAGCGCCTCGAGTGGCTGGTTCGCCGCGAGAATCACCCGCGTATCGACCTCGATCGTCTCCGTTGACCCGACGGGCTCAAACCGTCGCTCTTGGAGCGCCCGCAGCAGCTTGAGCTGCATCCCGGGGCTTGCCGAGTTGATCTCATCGAGGAAGATCGTCCCGCCGTCCGCAGCCTTGAAACGCCCGACCTTGTCCGCGTGGGCGCCCGTGAACGCGCCCTTGACGTGCCCGAACAGCTCGCTCTCGAGGAGCGTCTCGGGGATCGATCCGCACGAGATCTCAACGAACGGCTTCTCCGCCCGCGGGCTGTTCTGGTGGATCGCCCGGGCGATCAGGCTCTTGCCGGTGCCGCTCTCACCTTCCATCAGGACGGTGGTCCTGCTCGGCGCGACGGCCTCGACGAGCTCGTAAACCCGCTGCATCCGCTGGTCTCGTCCGACGATGTTCGAGAGGCCAAACCGACCTTCGAGCTGCTGCTTGAGGTTCTTGTTCTCGCTCGCCAGGCGGGACTGCCGCATCGCGCGCTCGAGCGAGAGCCGGAGCTCGTCGTCCATCACAGGCTTGGTCAGATAGTCAACGGCGCCGCGACGCAATGCGTCCACCGCGCTTTCGATCGAGCCATACCCCGTGAGCATGATCATCGCGATGTCGGGGCGTTTCTCCGCGACCTCGCCGAGAAGCGACATCCCGTCACGCTGGGGCATGTTGACGTCGCACACGACGATGCCGATCGGACGCGTCTCATCCGCCGCGATGATCTCCATCGCCTCGTTCGCCCCGAGAGCGCTCGTCGCGTCGTACGCCTCAGAGCGGAGGAGTTCGGCGATCGACTCGGCGACAATCGGGTCGTCGTCCACCACGAGCACGCGAGGGCGATCGCTCACGACAGTTCCTCCAGCGGAATGCGAACCCGGAGTGTGGCGCCCCCCGCATCCCCCGATTCAAGCGTGATCTCCCCATTGAGTTCCGCGACGATCTCACGCGCGATCGCAAGCCCGTGCCCGCGACCGTGCCCGCGGGTCGTGTACCCCGGCGAGAATACGCCTTCGCGCTCCTGCGAGGGCGGCCCGCCCCCGTTGTCCACGATCTCGAGCGCCAGCACCCCGCCAGTGGGGGTGTCCTCGATCGCCGCGCGCGCCACGACCCGCGCGTCGCGCCGATGCAACGTGACGCTCTCGACCGCGTTCCGCAGCCCGTTGAGGATCACGCTGTAGAGCGGACCCATCGGTAACGCTCCTGCGTCACGCGCAATATCTGCCGCCAGTTCGACGCCCACGTCCGACGCCAACGGGCGCACCACATCGAGCGCGTGATCGATCGCCTCACCCACAGTGGGGGCCGAGGCGCCATCGATCGGCGCTCCCTTGGCGTGGGCGATCAGCTCGACCATCCGCTCCAACGCCCCTCGGACCGTTCGAAGCTGCTCCCGCGTCCGCTCGAGCTCGGCGGATTCCGGGGCCTCGACGTCGGGCCATTGGCGTTCGACGATCGACATCCATCGAAGCGACCCGTCGAGCAGCCCGCTCAGGTCGTGCGTGAGGCGTGTCAAACGTTCCGCCGCTTCTGGCGCGGGTGGCGTAGGACGATCGGGAGTTTGCTCGCGGTTGTGATGCGTCACGGCATCACGTCATCGGACGCCGGGCCGCGGATCTGGAAAAACGTTGCCCAGAATCGACACGGGCAAACAAACGTCCAAATAACTCGGGTCCCGGTGCCTTTACAAGCCCCTGGCGCGAGCCTGGGGTGAATCGGCAACCGCCCGCGATCCGCCCCAGGCTCGCGCCAGGGGCTCGTAAATCCTCACCGCCAATCGAGCTCCTCGTGCAGCGAGTTGAGGTTTTCGCTCCCCGACGCCGTCACGATGATGAGGTCCTCGAGGCGGATCCCCCCGAGGCCCGGCGCGTACAGCCCGGGCTCGATCGTCACCGCATCGCCCGCGACAAACATCGGCCCACCCACATCCACGAGCGGCGGCTCCTTCAGTTCGAGCCCGAGGCCGTGACCGGTGCCGTGCTGCATCGAGCAGAATCCGGTCGGCGGGCCGCTCTCCGGGATCGGCCGATCGGGGAAGCCCTTCGTGTAGCCGGCGCCGGTGATGACTCTGATGGTCTCCGCGTGGGCCGCGTCCGCGGTGACGCCTTCGCGGATCGCGGCGATGCACGCCGCCTTGGCCTGCTTGACGGTCGCGTGCATCGCGCGCACCGCATCGGGAATCTCTCCGTGTACGACGCACCGCGTGCAGTCGCCGTGGTACCCGCTCGCGAGGACCTTTGGGAAGATGTCCACGATCACGGGCTCACATGTCCGAAGCGGCCCGGTCCCTGCGTTGTGGCAGTCGGCGCCCTGCGGGCCGCCCGAGACGATCACCGCGTCAACGATCGCCCCGTTCTCCGCGAGCTTCGTGATGACCATCCCGCGGACGCGCTCGGCGGTCAGCGTCTCGCCGCCAAGTTGCAGCACGCCATCCGCGCCCACGTCTGCCCGCGCGATCGTCGTGCAGGCGAGTTCCATCGCCGCCTCGGTCACCCGCGTCGCATGTCGGAGATGCTCGATCTCCTCGGGCGTCTTGGAGCGGCGGTCGGCTGTTCCCAGGTCGTGGTCACACGAGACCTCGATCCCTGCGCGGATCAGTTCCTCGACGTAGAGCAGCGCGAGCGAGCGGTCGGAGATGACCCGTTGCACGCCCATGCGACGCAGGCACTCGGTGAACGACTGCGCCGCTTTGATCGCCCGCTCGCTCGCGAGCCCTCCCTCGGGCTCGAAGTCTTCGTACTTGTGGAAGTGGTCGAAACCCTGGAGCCTGCGGACGCGTTCGAGCTCGACGTCCCGAACGATCAGCGTCTTCGCTCCGTCCGGCCCGACGATCAGCGCCGCCGGGTCGTGCGCGGCGAACCGAACGCGGTGGAAGAGGGTCATGTTGTCGGAGGGAACGCCGGCGATGAGGGTGGCGGTTGGGATCATGAACGCACTGTAAGCATGCATCGACGAGCCCCTGGCGCAAGCCTGGGGCGCAGAGAGACCCGCGTGCGAATCGCCAAGCCGCTCGATGCCAGTCGCTGCACGCTCGTCGCGGAATGGTTGTCGGGCTTGGTCCGCCCCAAGCTCGCGCCAGGGGCTTGTATTGGATTACGCCAGTTGTCCCGGGTCCCGAAGCATTCCGACGATCTCCGCCAGGCACAACGCCGCCGTCGCGCCGTCGACCACGCGGTGGTCGCACGCGAGGCTCAGCGGCATGACCTTGCCCACGACCGCTTCGCCGTCGCGGACGACCACGCCGTCGTAGACCTTGCCGACCGCCAGGATGCCGACCTCCGGGTAGTTGATCACGGGCGTCGCGAACCGCCCGGCGTGGCTGCCGACGTTGCTGATCGTGAACGTCGAGCCCATGAGCCGCTCGCGCGGCAGGCTGCGGTCGCGGGCCGCCCTCGCGGTGTCGGCGATCGACTGCCCGAGCGTCACCGCGTCCATCGCGCTCGCGTTCGGGATCACGGGCACCATCAGCCCGCTCTCTGTATCCGTCGCGATGCCGAGGTGCACGGCGCCGTGCTGCACGATCTCCTGGTTCTCGTCATCGACCGTCGCGTTGAGCGCTCCAAAACGCCCGGCGAGGGCCCGGCATACGGCCACGCCCACGAACGGCAGGAAGCTCAGCTTCACGCCCGACTGCTCGCTGATCGCGCGGCGCATCGCGTCGAGTTCGGTGACGTCCGCCTCGTCGACGACCGTGAAGTGGACCGCGGTGTTCACCGAGTCGCGGAGACGCTGCGCGATCGTTCGACGCACACCCCGGAACGGCACACGCGCTCCGGGCTGGCTCGTTTGCGCAGGATCGGGGATCGGCCGGCCGGTGGGGAATGGCGTGAACCCCGGGGCGTGCGGCACGCCTCCGGGCTGGCTCTGCCCGTACCCCTGGGGGTAGCCCGCGCCGTATCCGGGCTGCGGGTAGCCGTACCCCGGCATGGGCATCGGGTACGGCATCGGTATGTACGGATAGCCGTACGCCGGCATGGGCTGGGGGTACGGCATCGGCATGTAGCCGGGCTGGGGCTGGCCGTAGCCCGCGGGGGCATGATGCGGCTGCGGGTAGTGGGGCGGCTGGTAGCTCGGCTGACTCTGCGATTGGCCTTGGGCTTGGCCCGGCATCGGATAGAGCGGGCGGCGGGTTTGTTCAGGAGCGGGCGAGGTCTGGCGAGGGCTTGCGCCCTCGGCTCGAGGGGCGTCGCTCGATGTTGGGCGCTGCGACGTGGCGCCGACCGACGGCTTGCGCGAGCCGCCACCCTCGGCGAACGCGCGGACGTCCTTCGCCGTGACGCGACCGCCGATGCCGCTGCCTTCCACGTTCTCGAGGTCGACGCCGAGGTCGCGAGCGAGGCGTCGCACCGCGGGCGCCGCGAGGACCTTCCCGTTGCCCGACACGCCCGCGAGCACACCGCCGACGGCGCCGACCACCGTGCCCGCGTCCTCGTCCTGACCCGCGTCGGCCTGCTCGACCTTCTTCGACTTCTCCGGCGCCGTGGTGTCCGTTGTCCGGGACGCCTGCTGGGTCGCGCCCCCCTTGGCGGCGCCTTCGTAGCTGACAAGCGGGTTGCCGACGTGGAGCGTCTCGCCCTCCTTGCCGTGGAGCGTCTGGATCACGCCGTCGCGGGGGCTGGGCACCTCGACGAGCGCCTTGTCCGTCTCCATCTCGGCGACGACCTGGTGCTCCTTGACCGTGTCACCGACCTTGACCTTCCACGCGATCAGCTCGGCCTCGTGAACGCCCTCGCCGAGGTCCGGGAGGATGAAGACGTTGGGGTCGGTGCTCTTTGCTTGGGCCATGGGGAGGTATCCAGTCTGAAGAAATCTGATGTCCTGACGCCCGATCGGTCACGCCGCGTCCGATTGTTGCGTCCGGCGTCCGTCTCGGCGCGTCTGCGCCGGACGTTCATGGTAGGGGCAAAGTCGCTGGGCTACCACAGATCGACGGGGCTACCAAGGCCAGAGATGGTTGATATTCGCTGCGAGCCACCGCAGCATTCCGCGCAGCCATCCGTCGCCGTTGTGGCTCCAGAGCACCAGCCAGAGGTACGCGACGATCCCCAGGAACACGAGCGGACCGATGAGCCAGACGGGCATCGCTGAGCGGCCTTTCAACAGGCTTCGGTTGCATGGGCAGACCCGTTCGCGGCCCCGAAGCAACGACGCAGGGCGACGGCGAATCACCACGCCGACCACATCGATGCTCATTGCGATTTCGCCTACGCCGCTTTCGGCCGGCCTCTCAATACGCCAGACACTCCGAGATCCCCTTCCCGATCCGCTCCGCGTCGGGCAGGTACTCGAGCTCGAGCTTGTAGTACGGCATAACGGTGTCGAACCCCGTCACCCGCTGCACGGGCGCTTCGAGGTGGAGGAAGCAGCGTTCCTGGATCGCGGCGCTGATTTCGGCGCCCATGCCCGCCGTCCGCGGCGCCTCGTGGACGATGACGCACCGCCCCGTCTTCTCGACGCTCTCCGCGATCGTGTCGAGGTCGTACGGATAAATCGTGCGCAGGTCGATCAACTCGATGTTCACGTCGTCCGGCTGGTTATCGATCGCCTCGAGGCACTGGAAGACGCTCGCGCCCCAGGTGACAACCGTGAGGTCATCGCCGTCCGAGACCACCTTGGCCTCGCCGATCGGGATCGTGTACGCCTCGTCGGGAACCTCTTCCTTGAACGAGCGATACGCCCGCTTGGGCTCGAAGAAGACGACCGGGTCGGGGTCGTTGATCGCGCTGAGCAAGAGCCCCTTCGCGTCGTAGGGCGTGCAGGGCATGACGACCTTGAGGCCCGGGTGATGGGCGTAGATCGCCTCGGGGCTGTCGGAGTGCAGTTCGGGAGCGTGGATGCCGCCGCCCACGGGCACGCGGACGGTCAGCGGGATCGTGATCGCGCTGCGCGTCCGTGTACGAAAGCGAGCGGCATGGTTCACGAGCTGGTCGTACGCCGGGCCGAGGAAGCCCTCGAACTGGATCTCCGGGACGGCCTTCATCCCCGCCATCGCGAGGCCGATCGCGGCGCCCATGATGCCGGACTCGTCGAGGGGCGTGTTCTGCACGCGGTGGCGCCCGTGCTTCGCGGCGAGACCTTCGGTGACGCGGAAAACGCCGCCGTTGATGCCGACGTCCTCACCGAGGATGACGACCTCCGGATCGGTCTCGAGGGCGATGTCGAGGGCGTTGTTGATGGCTCCGACGAGCGTGCGTTGGGTCATGGTTGAGCCTCGGTAAGAGCGTGCGGTGTCCGGCGTCGATCCGTGTTCAAGTCGCTCGTTAGTGTCTCAGTGCATCATCATCACGTCGCCCGAGTCGCCGAAGATCTCCTCGGCGAAAGGCGCTTCGATCGCGTCGCGCAGGGCGAGCAACGCCCGCCCGAACTGGGCGCGAGCTTCGGGCGTGAAGCCGCCGGGCTCGGGGCCCGACACGGTCGCGCTGTAGCGGTACGTGCGGTAGTGGTTGTCCATGCGGACCTCGACGTTGATGCGGCGTGGGTCCGCCCGCTCGACCGCCGCG
>PAKY01000032.1 GCA_002706885.1 Phycisphaerae bacterium | reverse complement strand
GTCCACGCCGACCAGTTCAACGAACTCGGCATGCTCGACGCCGCGATCGATCTCGGCGCCCTCAGCGTCGACCACCTCGAAGCAACCGAGCCCGACGCGCTCAGGCGACTCGCAAAGTCCGACACGTTCGGTGTCATGCTCCCCTGCTCGGGTTTTCACGTGGACCGTCGCTACGCCGACGGCCGATCCTTCACCGACGCGGGCGGCAAGCTCGTCATCGCGACCAACGTCAACCCCGGCTCGGCGCCGTGCTACGCCATGCCCATGGCCATCGCCCTCGCGGCGCGCTTCCTCGGCGTCACCGTCCACGAGGCCATCGTCGCCTGCACACGCAACGCCGCGGCGCTCCTCGGCCTCGACGACCGTGGCCGCGTCGCGCCTGGCGCGCGCGCCGACCTCGTCATGCTCCCCCACCGCTCCGAGCTCGAGCTCGGCCACACTTTCGGCGCCCGCTCAGTCTCGACGGTCATCCGAAACGGTCAGGCCATCACCGCCGCGTGACGACCGCCCACCGCCGGGATCAGCACCGGCAGCGCCTTGGGCTGCACCCTGCACACGCACGACGCCGTCTCGCTCGAGGCAAGCTCTCCGTCGATCTGCCACGGCCCCGGATCGGCGGTCTCGATCTCAATCACGCGCCCACGCCCGACCGCTGCGCCGGGCCCACGATGGATCACGCGCAGCCACGCCCGCACCGCCCACCGACTCGCTCCGAGCATGGAGAGGTGCGGGATGAACACGTAGTCGAGCATCCCGTCGTCCACCGCCGCCGACCGCGCCAGGTTCAGCCGACCCGCGTACTCACGCGAGTTCGCCACGATCACCGTCCCACGCTCATTCTCAACGACCCGCTCGCCATCGACCGTCACCGTGCATGTACAGCGCGTCGGCCAGAACGCCTCGCGGAGCATCGGCTCGAAGTACGCCGCGTGACCAACCGCCCACGACCTTGCGCTGTGAAGCCGCCCGATCACGCCCGCGTCGAGACCGGTGCTCGCCATGATCAGGTAGTTCCGATCGTTCCACGTCGGCACGTCGATCCGCTTGACGCGAGCCTCGCGCATCGCGGTCAGAAGGCGCGACGGACTACGGCTCATCCCGAACTCGCGTGCGAACAGATTCTCGTTCCCAGCCGGCACGTGATAGATCGGCGTCGACGTCTCCATCGCAATCGCCGAGACGTGATGAATCGTCCCGTCCCCGCCGAACACCACCAACGCGTCCGCCCCGTCGATCCGACGCGGATCCACGCCGCTCGCGATCGTCCGATCGACATCGACGCAATCCGTTTCGATCCCACCATCGCGCAGCGTCCGTTCGAAACGAGGACGCAACCGCCCCGCGAGACCGCGACCGGACTTGGGATTGCCGAGCAGAACCGCGCGCATCGGCCCCATCATTGGCCCCTACCATGGCCCCATGGCGTGGCCCTCGATGACAGGAACGAAATTGAAACAACAGGACGTTGAAGGCGCCGTCGCGGCGGCCGAACGCGTGGTCGACGTGCACCGCGCGCTCGCGGAATTCCTCGAACCGGGCCTCACCCTCGCCCAAATCGACCGATTCGTGGGAGAGAAGCTCACCGAGCTCGGATGCAAGTCCTGCTTCTACGGCTATCGAGCGGGCGGCGCCATGCCCCCTTTCCCCTCTCAGGCCTGCCTCAGCGTCAACGAGTGCGTCGTCCACGGCACCGCGGGCTACTACGAAGCCGGCATGAAGCCGGGCGATGTCCTCAAGATCGACATCGGCGTCTCCTACAAGGGCTGGATCGGCGACGCCGCGTGGACCTACGTCTTCGGTGAAATGACCCCCGAGGTCAAGCGGCTCACCGACGTCGGCAAGCGCTCGCTCGAGCTCGGCGTGCAGGAACTCCAGCCCGGCGCCCCGCTCCTGAACTGGGCCGAGGCCGTCCAGAGCTATGTCGAAGACGAGTCAGGCCTCCACCTTGTCCGCGGCCTCGGCGGCCACGGCTACGGCCGCAAGCTCCACGCCCCGCCGCACGTCAGCAACACCCGACCCCGCTACCCCGGCGAATGGCCCGACGCCTCGACGCTCTGCAAGCCAGGCATGCTCCTCGCTGTCGAGCCCATGCTCGCCCTCGGCACGGGCGACACCGCCCATCCGCCGCGGACATGGCCCATCTACACCGCCGACGGCTCCCTCGCCGCCCACTACGAGCACGACGTCCTCATCACCGAAGACGGCCCCCGCGTCCTGACCGCAGCGCTCCAGGACCTGCCCGATGTCATCCCCTGCTGAATCGACAACCGGCGGTCCGTCCGAGCCCACGCCGCGACCCCGCGTCGTTCTTCTCGGCGCAGGCGGTCACGCCCGAGTCGTCCTCGCCTCGATCCGCCGCGAAAACCGCCTCGCCGTCATCGGCTTCCTCGACGCCGACCCGAGCCGCTCGGGAGAACACCTCGATGACACGACGATCATCGGCAGCGACGAACGCCTCGCCGACCTCTCGAGCAGGGTCGACGGCTTCGTCTGCGCCATCGGCGGCGCCAACTCGAACGCCGCGCGTCGAAGCGCGTTCGAACGAGCGACCAGCGCCGGACTCACGGCTTACGCCGTGATCGATCCCACCGCCGTTGTCGCCGACAAGGCCGAACTCGAGACGGGCCTCTACATCGCCGCGGGCGCAGTCGTCCAGCCGGGCGCCACCCTCGGTGAGAACGTCATCGTCAATACCCGCGGCATCGTCGAGCACGACGCCCGCGTCGCCGCCCACGCCCACGTCTGCCCCGGGGCGATCGTCCTCGGAGCGGCGTCCATCGGCGAGGGAGCGTTTATCGGCGCCGGAGCCGTCGTCCTGCCCGCCGTCCGCATCGGCGCCGGCGCGGTCGTCGGCGCTGGAGCGGTCGTCACGCGCGACGTGCCGGATGACATCACCGTCGCCGGCGTCCCCGCCCAGGTCATTGGCAAGGTCCTTGGCCGAGCCTGAAGCATGCCCAGCAAGAACCGCCGCGATCCCTTCGCGGGCGTCGCCCGCCCCAACGCCCGCCACTCGAAGGCCCGCGTCCTCCGCCAGATCGCCGGCCGCATGCGCAACATCCTCATCGAGAAACACATCCCCGCCGCCGAACCAGCAGACGCTCCCGCAAGCGACCCCGCCACCGAGCCCGCCGGCTCTCGCGAAACCCTCGACAACCTCCTCGCCTCGCTTGAGGTCATCCTCACCCGCCCCTTCAACACACCCACCGACGCCGAAACCCGCCGCGCCGAACTCATCGCCACGCTCCAAACAACCAACATCGCCCGCTACCACCGCTGGGCCCACCGCCTCCGAACCGAACTCTGAGCCCGGCCCAACCCTGATCCCCACCACCTGATCCCAAATCCTTGGCGCCTGATCCCTGGCCTCTGGCGCCGGGTGCCGGATGCCGGGTGCCGGGTGCCGGGTGCCGGGTGCCGACCGACGTCATCCCCCCACCCCAAAGACCTCACAAATCATGCACCGCGCGCTCCCCCCGCCGATCGCCTCAATCGTCTCCAAATCCGCCGACACAACCCGCGACCGTTTCTCCAACGCCCGCCGCTGATCCGACGACAGCGAGCCAAACGCTCGTGACGACATCACCAACAGCGGATCGCCACTCCCCGATCGCAACGCGAGCATGTTTCCCGCAAACGCGTCCCGCTGCGCCTCGCTGATCGGGACGATCTCGAGCCCACAGGCATCGAACGCCGAATTGAGCCGATCCCGATCCGCGACCGCGACGCTGTCCATGCAGCACACCACGAACCCGTCACCGATCGCCATCATGACATTGGTGTGGTACACCGAGCCCCCACCGCCGTCGGAAGCGTCGAACGCGACGACCTCGTACCCGAGCGCCTCGCTGAACGCAACAAGACCCTCGTCGGTCGTACGTGGTGATCGCGCGGCAAACGCCACGCGATAAGCCCGGTCGAGCACCACGCTCCCCGTCCCCTCGATGAACGCGCCGCGATCAACGAGCGGCGTGAGATCCACGACGCGCGGCCACCTCAGACCGCTCGCAAGCGTCAGTCGATCGATTAGCTCCGGACGAACCTCCCGCCTCCGGTTCGGCGCGAACATCGGATACAGCGTCGCGACGCCGTCGTCGTGGAAGCTCAGCCAGTTGTTCGGAAACACCGCGTCTGGCGTGTCACGTTCCGGATCATCGTCAAAGACATGAACCGTGACACCCGCTCCGACCAACGCCTCCACCATCTCGTCGAACTCGACCCGCGCCCGCGCCGCCGCGTCCGCCGGCGCCGCCCTCGTCTGGAACGCGTTGCTCTCGAGCGTCTCCGGGTTCGACGCCGCGTGCGACGGGCGGATCATCAGCACGCGATCGGTTGTTCGCGCCGTGGACAGCATGCTGCTCAGGACGCCACACGCGAGCGAGGTGAGTGGATCGCCCTGACCACGTTGGGAGCCGATGTGCGCATGATTCAGTTGATCTCCAGCACGAACCCGTCGGTGTACACCTGGGTCTCGATGTTGGTGTGACGGTACGCATCGCCGAGGAGCATGCCCGCGGCGATCACGCGGTCACCCTTGGTCGCGTAGTCCTCGCGTGGGGCGTACTGGAGGACGTGCGATCCGTCGGTCAGCTTAATGAGAAACGCCGGGCGCCCGCCGAGCGTGAACGACTCCTGGACGCGACCGATGCGAAACTGGGGAACAGGGTTCTCCGGGCCGGCGCCGCGGCGGAGCTCGGCCGAAACGTGTTCCGACCACTGCCGGAAGTCGGCGGGCGAGCGGTCCGACAGTTCGCGGAGACGGTCGAAGAGGGCGTTGACGATCCGGCGGTAATTCTTGTCGTCCGCCGCGACCGCGAAATTCTCGACGAGGCGCGCGACGGTCCGGTGGCAGCGATCGGGATCGGCGAACGTCGATCCGCGGCACCGATCGCACTCAACGCTCACTTTCTCGTTTCGGTGCAGAACCTCCCCCTTCGGGCGGTACGTGCGCGTCGCCTCGACCTCGCCCGTACCGTCGCACGAGCGGCATTCGAGCTGGCGGTGGGTGGCGCGGATGGAGGCCTGGAGGATGCTTGACGCCTCCGTGCGCGCCGCCGGCTCAGGCAGACGGACATCGGTCGAGGGCTTGTCGCCGAGTGAGCGATGGGGCCAGTCGATGGAACGCGTTCCGGATCGCTGGACGACGTCGTAGACATGGTCGGCGGTGAGGGAGAGGAAGATCTCGTCGCCGTCGGTGAGGGTCAGAGAACTCACGCCGACGACGTCTCCGGCGCCGTTCAGGAGGGGACCGCCTGCCATGCCGGGGTCGGTCGTGGCGTCGGATTCGATGAACGTCGCGGACGCGGACGCCTCGCTTGGACGGCGGTGATCGGGGATGTCGCCCAGCTTGCGCACGCCGGCGACGACGCCCTTTGACACGACACAAACGTCGAATCGTTCGGGATAGCCCGCCGCGTACACGGTGTCGCCTCGCGCGGGCGGGGTTCGCGTCAGGCGGAGTTCGAGGTCGCTCCACGTGCGACGGTCGTCGGCGTCGACGCGGAAGATTGCGACGTCGAGGGCCGGGTCGATGGCGCTGAGGTCGAGGGGCGTCGCTCGGTCCGGGTCGCCCTCTTGGAATGCGACGGCTGAGACGCCTCGCGAGAGCGGACCGGCGGTGGTCACGATGACGGGGCCGTAGCGGTCGAGGACGAAGCCAGACGCCCTGGCGACGATGGCGCCGGCGTGGTCGCGGATGGCGATCTGCACGACCTTGGTCGCGAGATCGCTCGCGTCGTCGTCCGGCGCGGTTGCTGACGCGGAGTGGGCTGCGACCGCGCTGACCGCGGCAAGCGGCGGCGGAGCGATGAACGTCGCGATGGCCGCGAGGATCGACGCGCGTACGAGCGACGGACTCAGGAGTCGTGGCATGTGTTGTTCCCTTCCGAGGCAGAAGCTAACACCTCCCTACTGATCTGGCAAGCGTTCGGATGCGGAATTGGCCGTATGTCACGCAGATAGCGCACAGCGGGCTCGATGCGCTGCGAACGGTCGTTCCTGACGGAGCGCGTAGAAGCGGATCGGAATTCGTAGAGCCTTCCGCGGGCGGATCTTGCAGCGGATATCGCGGCGGAGCAGGCGGCGAACCTTGCGCAGGCGGGCGGCAAAGTGCGTATTGGGAAGAAATGCTCAAAAGATCATGATTCGAGTCTCTTGGAAATCCGTTCTAGATAGTGGAGGGAAGCCAAGGATACCCGCGGGCGAGGCGCCCGCCAGTTGACGTCGGACGCCAAGCGCTTTGAGGGAAGTGGCTTAGCGGATCGGCAGGCTGGTGAAAGCCTCACTTGTCCCCGACGTATCGACAGGCTTTCTGTCGTTTCGTGGTACGTCTGGTTCACTTTGCGTCCGTTTGGTATTTTCTCGCGTTATGACACCGCTGCTCACGACCATTGCTATCGCTCTCGCGGTCATTTTCCTGCTTGCGCTGGTGGCGGCGATCGTCGTCGCGTCCGGCAAGAAGGGGCCGTCTCGCGGGCCGAGTGATCGGCCTTCAGGGGACGTGCGCGCGCCGGAGGGTGGGCGGACGGTGGATGTGGGTGATGGCGGGGTGTGAGGCGGGGTGAGCGCGGGGAATCGCGGTCTGGGGGAGCCCATGGACTTGGGTCCATGGGTTTTCGGGGGTGTGGGTTTGGGCGCGGGGTGAACTTCTATCCGTGGGCGAGGCCCCTGCTGACTAGGGCGGCCTGCTTGAGATGGAGTTGCTGGTGGAAGGTGGGGAAGACGGCCCAGGTGGTCGCCGAGAGCGGACCGAACCATGGGTGCGGATGCGTCAGCGTCGCTCCCTCGATCGCTGGGAGGTCTGCGAGCGCGTCGGTGAGGGCTTCGAGCGACGCGTCGAGCTCGGCCATCGACGCGGCGGCGTCGGCGTCCGGGCTGGGCTTGTAGTTCGCGATGACGACATCAATGGTGGGCGGCTTGGCGGCGGCGAGGCTGGCGATGATCGTCGCCATGTCGCGGTTGGTCATGGCGAGGTGCTGGGCGACCATCGCGAGTGAGTGGTTGGTCGAACTGACCTCGAGACCGGGGAGTCGCCTGATCTGAACGCGTGTCGATGCGGCGGCGCCGGCGGCGTCGATGAGGGCGGCGAGGTCATCACGCTGGCGGCGGGCAAGCGGGATCGTCTGCGCGAGCGGGCGCTTGTGCTTCCAGCGGGCGATGAGGAGTTTGGCGACGAGGCGTTCGGGGGTGGGGATGGACATGGGCGTGTGTGGGATGAGCGTGTGGCGATGTCTTTTCGCGGATGGCGTCGGCGGGGATGCGGTTGATGGACGTGGCATGGCCGGCGACGAGACGGGAATCGGACGCGCGACGTGGGCGGACCGTTGGGGTTGGTTGAAGGATGCGAAGTTGGTTACGCGGTGGTGCGGGTTCGCATGGTTGGGACTGCCGGACTGGGGACAGTCCGGCTCGGGGTGGGATTGAGATGAAAGACACCCCCTCCGTCGGCTTTGCCGACACCTCCCCGTCGGCGACGGGGGGAAGGGGGTGAGGGGCCCTCTCCGTCATCGCGGCCTGACGCCACAATTCTGTTGCGATTGGCGAGCGCGGTGCTGAATGCAACCGGGAACCTGGCGGTGATCGCTATCTTGCGTGGTTACGCAGGTACTTCTTCAACTGGCTCCGCTGTTCGCAGTGTTGGCTCTGCTTCTGGTCGTTACGGGCGCGATCGCAGTGATGACAGGGCGGGTATCGGTTCGCGAGCTGCTGGCAACGCTGCTGTCAGGCGGGATTGAGGATCCGACCAAGGAGACGTGGCCGGTTGAGGCCGCGGGGCCGCTTTTGACGAACGCCGAGTTGTCGTACTTCCGCGTGCTCGAACAGGTGCTGCGGCATCCGACGGATCCAAGCGGGACGCCTCAGATGCGTGTGTTCTGCAAGGTTCGGC
Source organism: Phycisphaerae bacterium (assembly GCA_002706885.1). Lineage (GTDB taxonomy): Bacteria > Planctomycetota > Phycisphaerae > Phycisphaerales > UBA1924. Next base: position 21,604 of record PAKY01000032.1, on the reverse strand, counting down.
TGGCGGACCTCGTTCAGCCGAAGCGGGGGCTCGATCGCTCGGTCTGGCAGGCGACGCAGAACAAGCTCGATCGGAAGCACGTGGACTTCGTGCTGGTAGATCCGTCAACGTACGTGCCGCGTCTGGTGATTGAACTGGATGACGCCTCGCATCGGCGCGCGCGAGCTCAGAAGGCTGACGCTCAGAAAGACACGGCGCTAGCGGTGGCGGGAGTTCGGTTGTTACGGGCGAAGACACTTGGGAAATATGAGGCTGAGGACGTTGCGGAGGCCATACGCGTCGCCATTTAACTCCCGATCAGCCGCGCATGAGCCCAATCGCGACACCACTCGATCAGAAAATGGCGCCACCACAACAGTTCGAGCATCTTTGAACTTCTCGACACGATGTACGATCGATAGCTCCCGACCACAATCGACCATGTCATTGTTGTCGTAACATTGGTCGCGCTGATCATGTGAGGGTTGCCCGTCTGCCACCTTGTCAGGTCGAGGAGCCCCCATACTGGTGGCTCGAAATCAGATTTGAGCGATTCGCGATGGCAACCCCCTAGCCATAGCGTCTTCGTGGCAATGGCACACAAAATGCAGTCCCGCTACGCAATGTCGGATAACGCCGGAAATCGGCGCTGCCGCGAGTTTGAGTGTGTCCAAATTTGAAAGGATCATAGATATGCTGTTTTCCGATGCCATGAGGATCCCCCCACCATCAGCCGGGTTCGACTTTCTCAACATCGATGTTCACGGCGACACGCGTCTGTTCTTGGACGCCGGCGCGATCCTCGATGACCACAGCGATTTTTCCGAGGGTCTTCATCACGCCGTATCTGACTACTTTCAGCAACTGCTCACCAGGCTTCGCAGTGGCGATCGCGACGGGGCACGAGGCCAATGCTTCCCACTAAGGGAGGACAACAGCCTTCATCTTGGCTACTCAACGGTGACATCAAGAGGGCGCGGAATGGGCATGGAGTCGGACGAGTTGATTGAGCTGCTCGAGGAGAGCGACGCGTTCAAGTCCGGACTGATCACCGACATTCGAGACGCGCAATTGCTGGTCCCGCGAGTCGGCCCCGACCTTGTGTCAGACACGATTGCCGCGATTGGCCGTCATCACCTCTGCGAGTTCACGACGAGCCAGTGCCAGAAGCACGACATCGAAGTTGCGGAGAACACCAGAGTTTCAGGATGGATCCCGGGCGAAGGATGGAGCGATCTTTCGTACCGGCTTCCGGTCTACGAGGGAAAGCGAGTGATTCTGGTTCCCGCACGCCTCGTCCGTCGCGCCGCTGAGGCGACATACTCGCCAAACCGACTCGTAACGGACCTGATGGACCGTGTCGATGCCGGGAACCCGACAGCCTGTAACGCATTGACGAAGCTCCTCCAGCATCCTCCTACGAAGGCAAACGGCACGCTACATCGCTCGAAGACCAGAAAGCGACTCGGGACAAGCGGCAAGGACCGTGCTCGCACGATCGCCTCACATCTTCCAGGTGCCTATAGCGACTTCAAAAACTCGGCAAAGCCGACTCCACCACCATCGCAGAACGGCGATACGACTACATCGCCAATCGACAACTAGAATTTCGTCCAACTTGGTCCCATTGCCAATGGTGTCCAGCAATTCTCTTCACCACTCCGGCCCGCCCGAGTACCGCCCGTAGATATCCGCCATCGCCTGGACCATTTCGCCGAGGGTGCAGTTGGCGAGGGCGCCTTCGATGAGTTCGGGCATGACGTTGCGGTTGTCGCGGCAGGCTTCGCGGATGGCGTCGAGGGCGGCGCCTACGGCGGTGTCGTCGCGTGAGGACTTGAATTTGGCGAGGCGGTCGACCTGTTCGGTTTCGACGCTGTCCGGGATCGTCAGGATGTCGATGGGGCGGGTTTCTTCGGCGGAGATGTATTCGTTGACGCCGACGATGATGCGGTCGCCGGCTTCGCACTCCTCGCTGAACCGATAGCTCGCCTCGGCGATCTGGCGGCGGAAGTAGCCCTTGTTGATGCCGGCGGTGACGCCGCCCGCGTAGAAGGCGCCATTGGTGAGTTCATCGACGCGGTCCTCGGCCCAGGGGCCGGCGGCCATGGCGTCGATGTCGGCGATGTAGTTAAGAGCCTCTTCTTCGATCTTGTCGGTGAGGCTCTCGATGAACCAGGAGCCGCCGAGGGGGTCGACGGTGCGGGTGACGCCGGTCTCGTGGGCGAGGATCTGCTGGGTGCGGAGGGCGACGGTGACGGCCTGCTCGGTCGGGAGGCCGAGGGTTTCGTCCATGGAGTCGGTGTGGAGGGACTGGCAGCCGCCGAGGACGCCCGCCATGGCCTGGTAGGCGACGCGGACGATGTTGTTGAGGGGCTGCTGCTCGGTGAGGGAGCAGCCGGCGGTCTGGACGTGGGTCTTCATGTACCACGAGCGTTCGTTCTTCGCGTTGTAGCGGTCGCGCATCATGCGGGCCCAGATTCGGCGGGCGGCGCGGAGCTTGGCGATCTCTTCGAAGAACTCGTTGTGGCTGTTGAAGAAGAAGCTGAGGCGCGGGGCGAACTGATCGATGTCGAGGCCGCGGTGGAGGCAGGCTTCGACGTATTCCATGCCGTCGCGGAGGGTAAAGGCGAGCTCCTGGGCGGCGGTGGAGCCGGCTTCGCGGATGTGGTAGCCCGAGATGGAGACGGAGTTCCACTTGGGCAGGTGCTGGGCCTGGAACTCGATGGTGTCGACGACGAGCTTCACGGACGCCTCGGGCGGGTAGATGAATTCGTTCTGGGCATGGAATTCCTTGAGGATGTCGTTCTGGAGGGTGCCGCCGAGGGTGTCCCAGCCGATGTCGCGCTGCTTGGCCATCGCGAGGTACATGGCCCAGATGACGGCGGCGGGTCCGTTGATGGTCTGGGACACGGTGACCTGGTCGATGGGGATGTCGGCGTAGAGGCGGTGCATGTCCTCGATGGTGTCGATGGCAACGCCGCACTTGCCGACCTCGCCGAGGCTGAGCGGGTCGTCGGAATCTCGGCCCATAAGGGTCGGGAGGTCGAAGGCGGTGGAGAGGCCCGTGTTGGCCTTGGTCTTGGTCTTGGCGGCGCTGAGGAGGTACTTGAAGCGCTGGTTGGTGTCGTCGGCCGAGCCGAAGCCGGCGAACTGGCGCATGGTCCAGAGTCGGGAGCGATAGCCTTCGGGATAGAGGCCGCGTGTGTAGGGGAACTCGCCTGGGGCGGCGATGTCGCGGTCGATGTGTTGGAGTGATTCGGGGGGCGCGTCGGGGCCGTAGAGCGGGTTGATGACGATGCCCGAGATGGTCACGGCGTGGGGGTCGACGCCCTGGTTTTGCATGTGGGCGTGGGCGTTGTCGATGCCGGGGCCGGAGATGGAGGAGTTGGCGGTGGTCATGGATGAACTCGCGGATGGACTCGAGGGCAGACGCGCGTACAGGTTTGCTGTCGGACAGTGGAACGGGCGGCGAACGCCTGATCAAGAATATACGGTTCGTGGGCGGCTGTGGCGCCTCAGCCGATGACGGTTGAATTGCTGACGCTGGAGGAGCCTGTGGTTCAGGAGGAGGCGGTGGCGATGGCTCCGGTTGCTCCATTCGGCCCTGCGGAGCCGCTCGATCCAGCGTTTCGGTTCGTGATTGCGCTGGGGAGGGCCCTGCATGGGGCGGGGGCGCCGTCGGACCGGCTCGAGGACACGCTGACGATGGTCGCGGAGCAGTTGGGCGTGGAGGCGCAGTTCTTCTCGACGCCGACGTCGTTGCTTGCGTCGATGGCGTGGCCCGGGCAGGAGCCGCGGACGGTGATGATCCGCGTGCAGCCGGGGGTGTTCGATCTCGGGCGTCTGGAGGCGGTGGACCGGCTGGCGGGGCGGGTGAGTCGCGGGGAGCTCTCGACGACGGAGGGGATGGCGGAACTGCACGTGGCGGTGCGGGCGAGCTTCCGGCGGCCTGCGTGGCTGGAGCCGGCGGCGTTCGGCGCGGCGTCATGGACGGCGGGCGTGTTCCTGGGCGGGAGCTGGATCGACACGCTCGCGTGCACGGTCGCGGGGGTGTGCGTCGGGTTGCTCTTGGTGCTGACGGCGCCGCGGCCGCGGTGGGCGCGGTTGATCGACTTTGCGTGCGGGGCGATTGCTTCGATCGTCGCGGTCGGGTTCCTGGCGGCGGGCGTGCCCGTGACGCAGTCGACGGTGACGATCGGCGGGTTGATCGTGCTGGTGCCCGGGTTGACGCTGACGCTTGCGATGAGCGAGTTGGTGGCGAGGCATCTCGTCGGGGGGACGGCGCGGTTGATGTATGCGATCGTGATCTTTCTCTCGATCGGGTTCGGGGTGACGCTCGGGGCGCAGGCGGAGGGGTGGTTCGACACGGTTGAGCCGACGACGGCACCCGTGCCGACGCCGGGGTGGGCGATGGTGGTTGCGTTGCTGGTGGCGCCGCTGGCGTTCTGCGTGGTGTTCCGCGCTTCGTTTGCGCGGTACTGGATCATGCTTGCGTGCGCGGTGGCGGCGGTCGGTGGGTCGCGGCTCGGGGCGGCGACGATCGGGCCGGAGCTTGGGTCGAGCGTGGGCGCGTTTCTCACAGGGATCACGGCGAACCTGTATGCCCGGTTCAGGCGGCGGCCCGCTTCGATCGGACTGGTGCCTGGGGTACTGCTGCTGGTGCCCGGGTCGATCGGGTTGCGGAGCTTTTCGTCGCTTGCCGCGGACAACGTTGTTGGCGGCGTGGAGGCGGCGTTCAGCGCGTTTTTGATCGCGGCGTCGATCGCGGCGGGGCTTGTGCTGGCGAACGCGACGGTGCGTGCGCGGCAGCCTCTTTGAGGGCGAAATCGAAAAGCGTGCATCGGTGATGCATCGGGGCGGCGCGGCGGTCCGAAGCCTTGGCGTCGGCCCGTGTGGGTCGGCGTTCACGGGAACCGGGTGATTGGACCGGTTCTCAGCATCAACCTCATTGCAGTGTTTGTTCCGGAATGGAGGCACATCCCATGCGCTATCGCTCTGTCTGTATCGTCGGTGCTGTCGCGGGTCTTGCGGCGTCGACCTCGGCGCAGTGTGGCAAGTCATCGGCTTCTTCGTCGTGGTCGTGCGGGTCGAAGTCGGAGAGCGTTGTGCAGCGGACGGCGTATACCGCTGCTGACGACATCGTGGCTACTGCGAAGAACGCGGGGCAGTTCGAGACGTTGCTTGCTGCTGCGAAGGCGGCGGGGCTGGCTGAGGCGCTGATGGGCGAGGGGCCGTTCACGGTGTTCGCGCCGACGGATCGGGCGTTCTCAAAGTTGGGGCATGGGAAGATCGAGGAGTTGCTTCGTCCCGAGAACCGCGAGACGCTTCGATCGATCCTGACCTACCACGTCGTGGCGGGCGAGGTGAAGGCGGGCGATGTCGTTCGGCGGAGAACGTTGGAGACGATCGGCGGTCAGCGTGTGGACGTTGAGACGCGTGGTGATCGCGTGATGATCGATGGCGCTCGCGTGACGGCGACGGATATCGAGGCGTCGAACGGGGTGATTCATGTGATCGACGGCGTGTTGATGCCGGCGACTAAGTCCATCCCCGGGGTGGCGGACGACGCGGGGTCGTTCTCGACGCTGCTCAAGGCGGTGAAGGCGGCGGGTTTGAGTGAGACGCTGATGGGCGAGGGGCCGTTCACGGTGTTCGCGCCGACGGACGAGGCGTTCGAGGCGCTCGGATCGACCGTGCACGAGTTGCTCGAGCCGAAGAACCGGCATCGGCTTACGGACATCCTGACGTATCACGTGGTGCCGGGGCGGGTGTACGCGAATCAGGCGCTTCAGGCAGGCGAGGCGGCGACCGTTGAGGGGTCGAAGGTCAGGTTTGACGTCGCGGACGCGAGGCTGTTGGTAGATGGCGCGACGATCGTTTCAACGGACATTGAGGCGTCGAACGGGGTAATCCATGTGATCGATCGCGTGCTGATGCCTTGATGCCCGATTGCAGGTGGACCGATGTTCGGACGTCGTGTGATACGGCGGGGGTGGGCTGCATCCGTGGCCGGCCCGCCGCCGAAAGGACGCGGGTCGTGCGAGGGGTCATGACCGCGGGGGGTTGCGGCGTTTGTCACCCCCGGGCTTCCGAGGTACCATCGCCCGATCGTTCTTCCAGGCGAACGGGCGGTATTCGAACGATGAGCGTTCTGCAACGAGTGGCGGCCGGCGATCAGTCGGCGTTTGAGGAATGCATCGACCGCTTCGGCGGGTTGGTGTGGTCGCTCGCGCGTCGGCAGTGTCGGGATCGTTCGGAGGCGGAGGACGCGGTCCAGGACGTGTTCATCAGCGTGTGGCGTTCGGCGGGGCGGTATGACGCGAGGCTGGGGTCGGAATCGACGTTCGTCGCGACGATTGCTCGTCGGCGGTTGATCGATCGGATCCGACGAAAGCAGCGGCGGCCCGAGCAGGGACAGGTGAGCCCGGAGATCTCCGAGGCGATCGTCGCCGATGGGGGCGTCGAGGGCAGCGGTGAGCGGATCGAGCGGGATGAGGCGGCTTTGGCGGCGCATGAGGCGCTCCGGGAGCTCTCGCCCGATCAGCAGAGGGTTCTCAGGCTTTCGATCATGCACGGTCTGTCGCACGAAAAGATCGCGGAGTCGCTCGACATGCCGCTCGGGACGGTGAAGACGCACATTCGCCGCGGGATGCTCAAGGCGCGGAAGCTCATTGCGGAACGGAAGGCGGCGTCGGACGAGAGTTCGATCGGTCGGGATGTGGAGGTGTCGCGATGAGCACCACACCGGATCGGATCATCGAGTCGGCGGAGAACGAGCGGCTGCTCGACCTGCTCTCGGAGGGGTCGTGCCGGGCGTTGTCGGCGGCGGAGCGGGTTGAGCTCGAGGGGCTCGTTGACGAAGCTGAAGAGGGGATTGACGAGGGGTTCTTCGACGAGACCGCGGCGGCGTTGAGCGTCGCGTTCGCTTCGGAGGATGTCGGCGTGGCGCATGAGCCGCCGGCGTCGCTTCGGGGTTCGCTGCGTTCGCTCGCGGGAGCGATGGCGAACGCCCGCGAGGACGATCGCCCCCCCACCGCGACGGCGGCGTCGCAGACGGAACTGAAGCTGACCCGTGACGCGGGCGATGGCGCGGAGCGGCGGATCTCGGTTGGCACGTGGGGCGGGTGGATCGCGGCGGCGGCGGCGGTGCTGCTGGCGGTGCTCATCAGCATGCCTGATCGCGAGCCGGCGGCGCGCGATCGGATGCATGCTCTTGAGCGGACGTCGAGCGCGGCGCTCGTGCGGGCGGACTGGCTCGGGATGTCGAAGCTGCTCGCGGCGCTGGGGATCGACGGCGCGGACAACCACGAGCTTGATCTCGGTGTCAGCGGTTGCGTGCTGATGGATTGCGACTCTGACGAGGGGTACATGGAGATCGCGGGGCTGGAGCCGAACGATCCGGAGCGGTTCCAGTATCAGCTCTGGATCTTCGACGCTTCGCGGCCGACGGGGGACCTGCCTCAGTTCAAGGTGGGCGGGCTCGACATCCTCACGCAGCGTCCGGTCGATGGAGGCGTGTTCGACTTCCGGCCCGACGCGGACGGGAAGGCGGTTATTCCGATCAACGCGAAGCTGGGCATCGAATCGCCCGCGCTGTTCGCGATCACGAAGGAGCCGCCGGGCGGGGTGGTGGTGTCGGACCGGGACATCGTGTTCGCGGCGGTGGTTTCAGCGGAGTGAGCTACCAGTCGACGGTTTCGTGCAGCCTGGCGCGCTTGTTGATGAGTTCGTCGCCGAGCTCCTCCGGATCCTTCCAGCCCGTGATCGGATCGTCTGCGACGCCGACCTCCTTCGTCAGGAGGAGGTAGTCGCGTGGATCGTCGTCCGAGAGGCCCGTCGCGTCCCGATCAGTCAAGAAGACGTATGGCTCATCGGTTGTCGGGTTGATCACCGTGTCGACCAGTCCGACGTCGACCAGTTGATCGAGTGACGCCGGCAGGGCTTCGTGTTCGGCTCTGAAACGCTCTATCGCGAGCAGGACGCGCACACCCTGACGGACGGCGTCGATACTCGCCACGGCCTCGCCAACCTGTTCGTACGAGAGATACTGCCAATCGAGAACCAAGGTCCTCTCCACGCGTGCTTCCACCGCGGGGCCGAGGTTTTCCCAGAGCACCTCTCCATGACTCGGTTGGGTTTGCTCGGCCACGACATCGAAGTAGTCGTTGATCGATCGCTCTGCCGCTCGCCGATCGATGATCGCGAAGCCGGCCAGGTTGGCGATCTTTGGGAGCGTCGACGATCCCCAACTCGCTACCTCGTCGAAACTCGCGTAGAGCATTCGACCGTTCCGGTCGTAGAAGGCATCCAGCGTGTCGATGGCGGCGGCACGTTCGAAGTCGAGGACGCGTTTCAGGGACCCGGGACCGTCGGCGCGGCTGAGGATCTCATCGATTCGTCGCAGCGCCACGGGGGACCACCGCCTTTCCACCACGGCATAGGCAACCTGCTCGAAGCACAAGAACTCGCACCAGTTCGCGGTGAGCATCGCGATGATCCATTCCCGGGTGTGGGCATGCTCACAGATCGCGACGGCTTTGCGGAGCCAGTCGACCAAGGCGTCGTCGTCAGCGTCCTCGGTCGCGATCGCCATCCGGATCGTGCAATGACGGACGACGAACCGTTGAGCGCTGAGGTCCAGGAGCGGGGTCTCGATCGCCAGTAAAGAGATCGGCGGGGGCTCGTACCGTTTCGCGGCGGCCGCGTCGGCGATGAGGTCCTCGAACCCAGCGGCCTCGAGTCGCTCGAGAAAACCGAGCGTGAGTTGGCGATCGGCTTCGGGCCAGCCTCGCTCCCGAAGCGGGAGTCCGTCGTACAGGTCCGAACCGCGTACGCCGCTGGTTGCGCCGCTCTGGATCGACGACGCGACCTCGAGCGATCGGACCTCATACGCGACCGTGCCTGCGTCGATCAGAAGTTGATAGGCGTTGGGCTCTCCGAGTCCGTGAATTCGGTCGCGATCGGGACGGCGTTCGGCAATCCAGCCGGGAAAATCGAACGCGTCGTACGGCGTCGCGGTGTAGGCCCAGGTGATCGCGTATGTCAGCCACGCAAGGGCGGCAACCACGGCGACGAGGACGAGGTTGCGCGTGCGGTACCACGGCTTGGAGTCTCTCGCCATCGTTGATGCCTCCAGGGCCGGTGTGACGCCTACTTCTGGTGGTCGAAAATGCCGCGGCCGGTCTTGTCGCCGAGACGCCCAGCGGTGACGAGTTGTCGGAGGAGCGGGCAGGGGCGGTAGCGTTCGCTGTTCAATCCCTCAGCGAGGACGTCCATGATGTGGGCGCAGGTGTCGAGGCCGATGAAGTCGGCGAGGCGGAGGGGGCCCATGGGGAAGTTGCACCCGAGCTTCATGATGCCATCGATCGCCTCGGGCTCGGCGACGCCTTCCATGAGGGCGTAGAACGCCTCGTTGATCATGGGCATGAGGACGCGGTTGGAGACGAAGCCCGCGCGGTCATTGGCCGGCAGAGCGGTCTTGCCCATCGCTTCGGCAAGGGCGATGACGCGCTTGGTGACCTCTTCTTCGGTCGCGAGACCGTTGATAACTTCGACGAGTTGCATGACGGGCACGGGGTAGAAAAAGTGCATCCCGATGACGCGGGCGTCGGCGCCGGCGGCGGCCTTCGAGGCGGCGGCTCCGATCTCGGTGATGCTGATCGAGCTCGTGTTGGTCGCGAGGATGACGGGGTCGGCGAACCGTTTCGCGAGGGTCGAGAAGACCTTGGCCTTGACGGCGGCGTCCTCGACGACGGCTTCGATGACGATGTCGGCGCCGCTGAGCCCATCGGCCTCGGCGCCGCCGACGGCGTAGGTGAGGCGGCTTGAGGCGGCGTCCGCGTCGGCCTGCTCCATGCGGCCCTTCTCGACGGCGCGGGCGAGAAGCTTGGCGTGGGTGGCCTTGCAGCGTTCGACGGCGGCGTCGGTGGTGTCGGAGACGACGGTGTCAAATCCCGCGACCGCGGCGACCTGCGCGATGCCGCCGCCCATCTGACCGGCGCCGATGACCCCGACGCGCTTCACTTCGTGCATGAGAGACCTCCTGTGACAGCACAGTCTATCGACGGGGTCGGCTCGCGTAGGCTTTGGTCATGCCATCGATTGAACAGCTTGAGAAGCTCCTGGCTGCGGACCCGAACGACGCGTTCGTGCTCTACGGGCTTGCGCAGGAGCACGCGAAGAACGGGGATCACGAGACGGCGATCGGGTTCTTCGATCGGTGCCTCGGCGTCGATCCGCTCTACACGTACGCCTATTTCCACAAGGCGCGGTCACAGGAAGCGGATGGCGACGTGACGGGGGCGGCGGAGACTTTGCGGTTTGGGCTGGGGAAGGCGCGGGAGGCGAAGGACGACCAGGCGATCGGGGAGATCGGGATGTACCTTGACAGCCTCGGCGCCGGCTGAGCCGATAGATCACCATGCCCGCGACTTTCGACCAGATCGAGAAGGTTCGCCTCGCGGCGTTGCGCCTGCTTCAGACGCGGGCTCGTTCGCGGGCGGAACTGACGGAGCGGCTGCTCAAGCGTCGGCTGCCCCGCGAGGCGGTCGAGCATGTGGTGACGCGGTTCGTTGAGACCGGGCTCGTTGACGACGACGCGTTTGCGCGGGATGTCGTGCGGAGCGAGCAGCGGCATCGGCCCGCGGGAGATGCGCTGCTCCGTGCGAAGCTCGAGGGGCACGGCGTGGACGACGAGGTCGCGAGCGTTGCGATCGATGAACTCGAGTCGGAAGCTTCGACGGTGGCGCGGGCAAACGAGTGCGCACGACGTACCGCGGCACAGTTGCCCGCCCGATTGAGTGATCGGCAAAGGTGGCAGCGGGTGCTGGGAGCGCTCGCGCGGCGGGGGTTCGACGCGGAGACGTCGTACGAGGCGGCGCGGGACGCTTTGGGCGAGCCGCCCGAGGCGTTCGACGCGTGATCGGCGGGCGTATCCTCGGGGCGTGATGCGAACACGATCGATCAACGCTGCTGTTCTTGTTTCCGGCTGTTTCACGCCGCTCATCGGCGGGTGCGCCGAGCGGTACAACGAGCGGCCGACGCTCGGGGGCGCCGTGCTCCTGCCCGCGCTCGACCCGCTGGACATTGATCCGGAGCCGAGCTTCGACGCGGAGCCGACGACTCGGTTCGATCGGGGCGACTGGGACGCGCGGACGTTTCTTGTGCCGGTGGATGGGACGGTTCACACGCCGACGCTGACGTTCACGATGCTGAACGAGACGGAGGCTGGCGGGCGGCGCGAGGGGTTGTATCCGACGGTGGAATCGGCGCTCGAGCTCGATTCGGACGCGTGCTCGGCGATCGGGCGAGGCGTAACGGCGCCCGTGGCGTCGCTCGTCAACATCGCGCTGATGCCGCTGCTTGCGATTCTCGATCCCGCATGGGAGCTTCAGACCAGCCCGGAGCAGTTGTACAAGCGTTGGCCCGCGGCGGAGTGGTGGGCGGGGCCGATCCCGGCGCCCGAGGACGACGCGGTCGACGATGTCTGAGTTTCCGCTCGACAACGACGGGATGCCTGAGGGTCAGCGGCTGCAGGCGGGGCTGGAGATGTCGCCTCGTCAGGCGGCAGAGGCGCTTCGGGATGAGGACTTCGTCCTGATCGACGTTCGCGAGACGGACGAGCTTGCCGTCGCCGCGATACCGGGCGCGGTTCATATCCCGCTGGGGCAACTCAAGACGCGCGTTCACGAGATCGACGCGGACGAGGACACGCCGATCGGCGTGCTGTGTCACCACGGGCGACGGTCGTTCCAGGCGACGGTCTACCTCCAGCAGGAGGGGCTGAGCGGGGCGCGATCGGTCGCGGGCGGGATCGAACTCTGGTCGCAGACGGTCGACCCGTCGATCCCGCGGTATTGACGTCAGCCGACGGCGGCGGCTCGGCGTTCGCGCATCGCGTCGACGAAGCGATCGAAGAGGTCGGCGGCGTCGTGCGGGCCCGGGGAGGCCTCGGGGTGGTGCTGGACGGCGAAGACGGGGCGGTCCTTGAGGCGGAAGCCGGCGACGGTGCCGTCGTTGAGGTGTGTGTGTGTCACCACGCCTCCCGCGGCTTCGAGGCTGGCGGCGTCGACCGCGAAGCCGTGGTTTTGGCTCGTGATCGCGACGCGACCCGTGTGCTCCTCGCGGACCGGCTGGTTGGCGCCTCGGTGTCCGAAGGGGAGCTTGTAGGTTTTGGCGCCAGCGGCGAGGGCGAGGAGTTGGTGACCGAGGCAGATACCGAAGACGGCGGGCGCCCGCTCGGCGGGCTTCGCGAGGAGGTCGCGGAGGGTGGCGATGGTGGTCTCGACGGCGGCGGGGTCGCCCGGGCCGTTGGAGATGAAGACGCCATCGACCGAGGACTCCAGCTTCGTTGCGAGGTCGGCGGCGCTGATGTCGAAGGGGATGAGGGTGACGCGGCAGCCTCGGTGCGTGAGGTGGCGGAGGATGTTGGACTTCGCGCCGCAGTCGAAGGCGAGGACGTGGAACGATTCGCCGTCCGGGTTCGAGGCGGCGCCCCAGGGTCCGAGGGTCTCGGTCCAGCTCTCGCGATCGTGACGGGCGACCGAGCTGACAAGTTCACGGCCGGCCATCGAGGTGGCGCCGCGGGCGTGCTTGACGAGGTCGGCGTCGGAGATATCTTCGCGGTCGGTGAGGGCGCCGGCCATGGCGCCGGTGGCGCGGATGCGGCGGGTGAGTTCGCGGGTGTCGATCCCGGCGAGGCCGAGGACGCCAGCGTTACGTAGGTAGGCGTCGAGATCGAGGGTCGCCCTGGCGTTGGACAGGCGGCGGGGGAGTTCGTGGACAATGAAACCCGCGACCTGCACCTTGTCGGACTCGACGTCCTCCTCGTTGACGCCCGTGTTGCCGATCAACGGGACGGTTTGGACGAGGATCTGGCCGGCGTACGAGGGGTCGGTCAGCGACTCCTGGTACCCGCACATGGCCGTGTTGAAAACGACTTCCGCCTCGCTGACGACGCCGCGGCCGGTGGCGCCGAAAGCCCTGCCGACGTAGATCGATCCGTCGGCGAGCGCGAGTCGGGCGGTTCGATGATCGTTGGTAGTCACGGAGCTAGTCTACGCCGTGGATGAGCGGCTTCCCTTTGCGATCGACGATGCGCCCGGCGCGGTCGATCCGGCGGTGGTTTCGGCCGAGAAGTTGGAGGGGCGGCTCGTCCGCGTGGTCATCGAGCGGAGCATCGACGACGCGGGGCGGGGCGCGACGGCGAAGGCCGACGAGGGGCTGACGTACGTCGGTGAGGACCTTGAGGTCGGGGCACGCGTCGAGGCGCCGTTGGGGCGCGGGAATGCGCTTGCGGCGGGGTACGTGGTCGCGCGGGGCGGCGCGGAGCTGCTCGGCGGGCTGGAGCCTCGGAAGCTCAAGAGCGTGGCGCGCGCGGCGGGGCCGATTCTGCCGCCGGAACTGATCGAGCTGGCGCGGTGGGTGAGTCGGTATTACGTCACCCCTCTGGGGATGGTGCTGGGGGCGATCGTTCCCGGGGCGGCGAAGCGCGGGACGGGGACGAAGGTCGAGGAGGTCGTGACGCCCTCAGCCGACGCGGTGGATGAGCCGGAGGGGCTCACGCCGACGGTCGCGGAGGCGTGGCGATTGCTCCGGGCGCTGCCGGGTTCGGCGTTCCCGGCGACGCGGAAGACGCTTGCCGGGGCGATCGAGCGGCGGACGGTGCGGGAGATCAACGTGCTCATCAAGCACGGGTTGCTCGAGGTGGCGGAGCGGTCCCGGGTTCGGGTGAGCGGGGCTGGGATGGCCGATTCGCGGTGGGTGGATCACAGCCCGGCGCCGGATGCGACCGACGCACAGCTTGCGGTGATCGAGGGCGTCTGGCCCGGGGCGGAACCGCCACCCGGGTTTGGGGTTCACCTGCTTCGGGGCGTGACGGGTTCGGGGAAGACTGAGGTCTATCTGCGGCTGATGGAGCGGTGTCTCGCGGCGGGGCGGGCGGCGCTGGCGCTTGTGCCTGAGATCGCGTTGACGCCGCAGACGGCTGGGCGGTTCATGGGGCGGTTCCCGGACGCGGGCGTGGTGGTGCTGCACTCGGGGATGAGCGCCTCAGCGAGACACGACGCTTGGGATCGCGCTCGGCGGGGTGAGGCGCGGGTGGTCATCGGGCCTCGGTCGGCGGTGTTCGCGCCGCTTCGCGACCTGGGGCTGGTGGTCGTCGACGAGGAGCACGAGCCGAGCTACAAGCAGGATTCGCTGCCCCGCTACCACGGGCGGGATGTCGCGATCAAGCGGGCGCAGCTTGCGGGGGCGCCGATCGTGCTGGGATCGGCGACGCCTTCGATGGAGAGTTGGCGGAACGCGGTCGGGGAGCGGGCGCGGTATCGGCTCTGGCGGCTGAACGAGCGTGTCGGGGGCGGACGGCTGCCGAGGGTCGAAGTGGTCGACATGCTGCAGCAGCGGCGGGCGGCGCAGGATCGGAACGACACGGCGTACGCGTCGCTCGTCGGGCCGACGCTGTTTGATGCGCTGCGATCGACGCTTGGCGCGGGTGGCCAGGCGATGCTGCTGCTCAATCGGCGGGGGTACGCGAGCCGCCTGGTGTGCTCGCAGGCTTCTTGCGGGTGGATGCTGCGGTGTCATCACTGCGATGTGGCGATGGTGCTTCACCGGGCCGGCGTTCGGGAGGGGCAGAACGCGCCGCGGGGGTTCTTCCGCTGTCACCAGTGCAGGGCGGAGCAGCGGGCGCCGGCGCGGTGTCCGACGTGCGAGTCGAGCGTGGTTCGCTTCGGCATCGGGGGACAGCAGGCCGAAGAGAAGCTTCGCGAGATGCTGGCGACTCGGTTCGGGTTGGACGACGAGCACTCGATCGCGCGGGTGGACTCTGACGCGGTCGCGTCGAGCACGCTGATGCACGACACGCTCCGGCGGTTTGCGGCGGGTGAGATCCGCGTGCTGCTCGGGACGCAGATGATTGCGAAGGGGCTCGACATCCCGAACGTGCGGCTCGTGGGTGTGCTGGACGCGGACACGTCGCTCGCGATCCCCGATTTCCGCGCGGCGGAACGAACGTTTCAGCTCGTGAGCCAGGTCGCGGGTCGAGCTGGGCGGGGCGAGCACGCGGGGCGGGTGGTGGTCCAGACGATGGACGCGAACCAGCCGTGCATCCAGCTCGCGGCGACGCACGACTTCGAGGCGTTTGCTTCGGCGGAACTGCGTGACCGGTTCGAGACGGGGTTTCCGCCTGCGACGCGGATGGCTCGGATCGTTTGTCGTGACACGCGGCATGATCGAGCGTCCGAAGCGGCGGCGGCGCTCGCGACGGAGCTACGGAGCGAGGCCAACCCGGATGTATGGGTTGATGGGCCGGCGCCGTGCCCGATCGCGCGGATCGCCGACCACTTCCGGTTCCGGGTGGAACTGACAGGTCCGAACGCGAAGTCGATTCAGGCGTTGCTCCAGTCGCTGCGGACGAAAGGGATGCTCAAGAGCGACGCTCGGACGGCGGTTGACGTTGATCCGATCTCGCTGATCTGAGGTTCGCTCTACGCTCTGGGCATGAGCCTCCCCGAGCCGCCGCCGCCCCCCCGCTTCTCGCCCGATGACGGGTGGTTTGACGGCAATCGGGTGACGGTAATGGGCCTCGGTCGATTCGGCGGAGGCGTCGGGGTGACGCGGTGGCTCGCAAGGCGAGGCGCGAGGGTGTTGGTCACGGACAAAGCGCCCGCCGACCGATTGGCCGACTCGCTGAAGCGGATCGATGACCTGGTCACGAGCGGCATCGTGACCCTTCGGCTCGGCGGCCACGAGACCGCGGACTTCAGCGACACGGATGCGGTCGTCGCGAACCCCGCTGTGCCGACACCATGGGACAACCCGTTTCTGAGAGCGGCGTGGGACGCGGGCGTGGGTGTGGCGACAGAGATCGGGCTGGTGGTCGATCGTGTCGACGCTGCCCGATTGATCTGCGTGACGGGGACGGCGGGGAAGAGCACGACATCGGCCATGATCCATGCGGCGCTTCGCGACCGTGGCGCGGTCCTTGGCGGGAACATCGGTGGATCGCTCCTGGAGGACGAAGCGGCGCTCGGTGGCTCGTCTCCCGTTGTGCTCGAACTGTCGAGCGCGATGCTGTGGTGGCTTGGGCCAATCCGCGCACGTGTCGCGGTTGTGACCAGCTATGCGCCGAACCACGCGGACTGGCATGGGAGCGAAGCGCACTACCGCGCGTGCAAGCGGCAGATGGGCGAAGAACTGAGCGGCGACGGAACGGTGGTGCTTGACGCCTCGGTCGCCGACTGGCCCGTTGGCGAGAGCGCGACGCGGCGGGTGGTGGATGGGGACGCTCCGATGCCCACGCTTCGGGTTCCGGGGGAGCACAACCGGCGGAATGCGCAGCTCGCGCGGACCGCGGCTTTCGCATTCGATCCATCGCTTGCGCCGGACGCGGTCGACGCCTCGATCGCGGCGTTCCCCGGCCTCCCCCACCGCCTGGCTTTCGCCGGTCAACGCGGCGGCGTTCGGTTTTACAACGACTCAAAGTGCACGACGCCCGAGGGGACGGCCCTCGCGATCCGATCGATTTCGGACGGGGCAACGGGCGTCATCCATGTCATTGTGGGCGGCGCGGACAAGGGCGTCGATCTTTCGCCGATGTTCCGTGGCATGCCGACGTCGACGCGCATCTACGCGGTCGGCGCGACGGGCGAGCGGATCGTTGAGGTTTCGGATCGCGATGTCGCTCTCTGTGGAACGATGAGCGTTGCGATCGACCGTATTTCGGACGCGGCGACGCGCGGCGACGTTGTCCTGCTCAGCCCGGGGTGCGCGTCGTGGGACCAGTTCGACAACTACGAGCGGCGCGGCGAACGCTTCATGGAACTCGTCCGAATGGCATTCGGACCCGCGGAGGAACACCATGAGCGCTCCTAGTCCGTTCCTGGTCCTCTCCGTCGCTGCGGCAGCGATGCTCGCAAGCTGCGCATCGCCGGACAAGGTGGCCGACACCGGTGAATGGATCGAGCTTCAGCCAGGGATCATGATCGACTCCGCACGCCACCTCGTCGCGATCGACGGCTCGGTTGCGGTCGATACGCATGACCCCGACACTCCCCACGTCTACCTCGAAGTTGTCGCGTGCACGCCCGACACGCGCGAGCACGAGGCGCTCGTCGTCACGCCGATCACTCCGAGTTCGCTGCACGCGGCGCTGCTGGCGGCGGGGTTCGAGCCCGGATCTGACGCCACGATCGATGTCAGGCTCGAGTATGACGGGAGACGGGACGTTCCGTCGAGTTGGATCACGAATGCGGAGACGGGAGAGGCGTATCCGACCGATGCTTACGTCTTCCGCGGCTCGCGCATGGTCGAGTTCCGCGGTCGTCCGTTCTATGACGCGGATGGCACAGGGGTGGTGATCTCGCTCGCGACGTTCCCGAGCGCGGTGATCGCTCCGGAGCGGACGTTCAGCCCGGAGGCGTCGATCGAGGCTCCGGTCTGGATTGCGAACGCGGCGAACATGCCGGCGCGGACCACCCCTGTGCGGATCGTCCTCTCACGTCCGGACGGCGTCAGAAACTGAGTTCGACATCGAGCGTCTGGCGTTCGCCCGTTTCCTCATCGGCGACGACGACACGCACTCGGTCGCCCGCGAGCAGCCCGCCCTCATTGAAGCCGACGAGGACGTCCTCGATCGAGTTCACCGCGCGGCCGTTGATCGAGACGATCCGCTGCCCCTCCTCGAAGCCTGCCTCGTCGGCAGGGAATCCGGTGAACACCCGGGCGACGCGGGCCTCGTTCCCGATGCGGCCGAAGATCATGCCGAGTTGAAGCTGGATCGCGTCGGAGGCCTGCGACGCGAGCACGGCGGCGGGCATCTGGCCGAGCTTGACGTTGAGTTCGAAGATCTCACCGTCGCGTATGACCGTGACGGGTAGATTCTCACCCGCAGCGGCGCCGCCGACGATGGAGCGGAGGACGCCGAAGTCGGCGACGTGCTGGTCGCGAAGCTTGATGATCAGGTCGTTCGCTTGCAGACCCGCTCGTGCGGAGGGGCCGTCGTCCTCCACGTTGGCGACGCGGATACCGGTCCAGATGCGCCCGTCTTCATAGACGGTCGCCTCGGCCCGTTCCTCGCCGCGCGGGAAGCTCACGCCCATGTAGCCGCGGGCGACCTCGCCCGAACGGATGAGCTGCGGGACGACGGTCTCGATCGTCGCGAGGGGGATCGCGAAGCTGATGCCGGCCGAGTCGCCTTCCTCGCTCGTGCCGTCGGTATCACGACCATTGGCGATGGCGACGTTCATACCAATCAACTCGCCGCGGATATTGACGAGCGGGCCGCCCGAGTTGCCCGGGTTGACGGCGGCGTCGGTCTGGATGAAGTTTGAGGCGCCGAACGAGGCGGCGGCGCCCGGAACTCGCCCGAGGCCCGAGACGATGCCCTGGGTCATCGAGAACTTGAAGCCGAAGGGCGAGCCGAACGCGAAGGCCTGCTGGCCCTGGCGGACGGGCTCGTCGATGGCGCGGCTGATCGGGAAGACGCCCGTGCCGTCCTCGATCAGGATGACGGCGATGTCGGTGTAGGGATCGGCGCCGACGAGTTGGGCGCTGCGGACGCGGCCGTCCGCGAACTCCACCTGGATACGCGAGCCGCCGCGGACGACGTGGGCGTTGGTGACGACGTGGCCGACCTCATCGAAGACCCAGCCGGAACCGTTCGATCGGGCGAAGCGTCGGCGCCCTTCGCCGCGAACCTCGATGTGGACAACTGAATCCCTGACGGTGTCGGCGACGGCCATCTTGGCGCGGTCGATGCGTTCGAGGATGTCGTCGTCCGCGATGACCTGGCGGGCGAGGGTGATGCGGGCGCCGGTCTGCGACGCTGCGATACGGTTCATGATCGGGCGCCCCAGCAGGAGCACCGTCACGCACGTCGCCAGCACCAGCAACGCCGGGAGGGCAGTCGTGAATCGACGCATGCGATAACCTCCGGACTCGGCCTTCCTCAGACTCCAACGCACGAGGGGACGGTCCTCTTGCTCAACTGTTCGGCGTTCCGGTCGGTTGCGTTTCGCCCGATCGCCGAGGACTCTCGGGATTCGATCCGATCCCCGCCTCGCGGAGCCGCTTGAGCTCCAGTTCCGGCATGGAATAGCCGCTGCCGCCGATATCGCTTGCCGCGACGTTTCGGACCCACGCGCGCCCGGCCTCCTGGATGGCGGCGCCGAGCGATGCGACCGGGGCCGCGAATCTCGGGGGGCTGTCGGTCAGCCCGAGGAGATCGTTGACGACGAGGATCTGACCGTGGCAGGCCGGGCCTGCGCCGATGCCGATGACGGGGACGCCGACGCTCTCAACGACGGCTTGCGCGACCTCGGCGGGAACGGCTTCGATCAACAGCATCGACGCGCCAGCGCCCTCCATCGCCCTGGCCGCCTCGATCAGTTCGAGCGCCGATTCGGCTGAACGACCCGAGGCTCGCGGCCCGCTCGTCATCGCCGCCATCTGTGGACGGGTGCCGATGTGGGCGCAGACGGGGATGCCGGAGCGGGTCACGCGTTCGATGGTCGGGGCGTGCGAGCGATCGACCTCGAACTTGACGATGTCGGCGAGGCCTTCGGTCATGAATCGGCCGGCGTTCCGGACGGCGTCCTCGTCGCTTGCGTGGAAGCTCATGAAGGGCATGTCGGCCATCACGACGGTTCGCGCGGCGCCACGCTTCACCGCGGCGGTGATCGTGACGGCGAAGTCGAGGGGCATGTGGATCGTGTCGTCGAAGCCGAGGACGACGTTGGCCGCGGAATCGCCCGCGAGGAGCAGGTGTACGCCTGCTCGCTCGAGCCACCGCGCGGTGGTGAAGTCGTAGGCGGTGAGGCAGGCGAAACGCTCGCCCTTCCGCGCCATCTCAGCGATCGCGCGGAGGGTGATGGGCTTCCGCGCCGTCCCCGGCGCGTCGCCCTGGGAGCGGTGATCGGCTTCGCGAGCCGCCGTGTCGTACCCGGTCGACATGGTCGAAGTGTAAGCGCGGGGGAGGCGATCGCGAACGGTCTGCCCCGCTCACGCCGCATGAGGGGGCGTAACCTCCACCCGTGCCCCTTCTCGCAGCGACCAATATCGAGCTCAGCTACGGCGAACGGCGGGTCCTCGACCGCGTGTCGCTGTCCGTGGAGGACGGCGAGCGGGTGGGGGTCGTGGGCCGCAACGGCGGTGGCAAGAGCTCGCTGATGCGGATCCTGGCGGGAGAGCTCAAGCCTGACAGCGGGACGGTGAGCCTGGCTCAGGGGCGGCGGCTTGGTTATCTGACCCAGGATCCTCGGTTGCCCGCGCGCGAAACGCTACGTGGAGCGACGGAGACCGCGTTCGCCGAACTGCACCGCCTGCACGAGCGGCTGGATGAGGTTTTCCAGAACATGGCGGGCGCGGAAGGAGAGGCGCTCGAGAAGCTCATGCGGGATCAGGACCGCATCGAGAAGCAGATCGAGGCCGCGGGCGGGTACGCGATCGATCACAAGATCGACCAGGTGCTCCACGGGTTGGGGTTCACGGACGCCCAGTTCTCGATCCCGGTCGAGGGGCTGAGCGGCGGTCAGAAGGCTCGCGTCGCGCTCGCGAAGCTTCTGCTCGAGGAGCCCCAGATCCTGCTGATGGACGAGCCGACAAACCACCTGGACATCCAGGGTCGGATCTGGCTCGAGACGTTCCTGAAGGATCAGTTCAAGGGCGCGGTCATCCTGATCAGCCACGACCGTTACCTGCTCGACAACGTCGTGCATCGGATCATCGAGGTCGAGCCCGTGCCGGGGCAGGGCGGGCGGCTGATCGACTATCCCGGGAACTACCGCGCGTTCCGCGAGCAGCGGGCCGATCGGATCCTGACGCAGCAGCGGGCGTGGGAAAAGCAGCAGACGGCGTTCAAACGCGAAGAGGCGTTCATCCGCAAGTACAAGGCGGGGCAGCGGGCGAAGCAAGCCAAGGGGCGGGAATCGCGGCTCGATCGGGCGAAGGAGGCGACGACCATCGAGAAGCCGCTCGAACTCGATGTGATGAAGCTCAGCCTCCCGAAGGCGGAGCGAACCGGTGAGCTGGTCGCGGTTGGACGCGGGCTCTCGAAGCGGTACACCAACGACGAAGGTGAGCGGGTTCTCTTCGACGAGCTCGATGTCACGATCGAG
Source organism: Phycisphaerae bacterium (assembly GCA_002706885.1). GTDB lineage: Bacteria > Planctomycetota > Phycisphaerae > Phycisphaerales > UBA1924. The sequence continues at coordinate 512 of PAKY01000032.1, read as the reverse complement.
CGCGGGCAGCGTTGGGGCGTCATCGGGCCGAACGGCGCGGGGAAGACGACGCTGGTGCGATGCCTGCTCGGCGAGATCCCGCTCGACGCTGGCGCGATCACGCTCGGGACGAAGCTCGCGATTGGGTACTTCCGTCAGACGCACGAGGGGCTGAACCCCGAGATGACGATCGTGCGGTATCTTCAGGACGCGGTTGCGAAACAGTGCGAGGGCGTTCGGCTGAGCGAGCAGCAGGCGCGCGACCTTGCGGGAGCGTTTCTCTTCAGCGGGCAGACGCAGGAGAAGGAACTCGGCCTGCTCAGCGGCGGCGAACGGAGCCGGGCGGTGCTCGCGGCATTGTTCGCGACGGCGAAGAACGTGCTTGTGCTCGACGAGCCGACGAACCACCTCGACATCCCATCGGCGGAACGGCTGGAAGAGGCGTTACGCCGAGCGCCCACGCCTGCCGAACTCGCGCTCGACGAGAACGCGGGGCGGGATCAGGGCATGTTCGACGGCACGCTGATCCTGAT
>PAKY01000031.1 GCA_002706885.1 Phycisphaerae bacterium | reverse complement strand
GCGGTCGTTCATCGACCGCGAGCAGCTCGATGGCGGGCGCTTCGAACCCACCAAGTAACGGCTCCGAAAGCAGACTCGTCGATCGCATCACGCCCCCCGCCGCTTCGGCGCACAGGCGAACGCGATCGAGAGCACGAGGCCCAGAGCGGATGCCGACGTCACCGGTAGCGTCCAGCCCGCGTTGAGCAGGGCCTGGTTTTCCTTTGTGATCGCGGGCGGCCTGGGCATCAGCCTCAGCGCAACATCCCACTGCCACGTGCCCTCGCGGAGTTCGTCGGGAGCTCTCTCCGGCATCTCCTCGCCATCTTTCTGCGCCCGTACACGGCGGCGGTAGAAGCTCGCCCCGCTCTCGGGCATGCGGAGGGTCGTCTCCTCGATGCCGCCCTCGGCCAGCAGCTCGTAGAACGTGAATGACCAGCGGTGGCGCATCACCTCGCCCCAACCCCAGTCGTTTTCCTCGACCTCCAGTTGGAAGCGGCTGTCTTCGGGGACGCCCGGATCAACCCGGCGCACCGCCACCACGCATCGGAGCGGGATCGCACGCTGCTCAACCTTTTCGCGGAACGCGTCGAGCGGCTCGCGGTCCACGTTCTCGGCGAAGAAAAGGACGTGCATCCAGTCGTAGTAGCGGTCCAGCCCCGGCAGTTCGTGCTCCTGGGGCACTTCGATGTCCAGCTCTTTGCTGCTGTCGCCGTAATTGAGTATCAGCGTGCCAGCGCCGCTGTCATCGATCTCCGGCTCGAAGCTGACCTCTCGACCGGAGAAGGAAAACGTCGGATGATCCGTGCGGATCGCGTAGAAGAGCGGCTTCGGATTCGCCTGTTGCCACGCGTCGATGCGCGAAGCGAGTTCGCGAACGCTGAAGACGAGAACGATCGCACAGAACGCGGCGAGCGACCACGCGACGGCACGACCGGAATGCCAGGACCGCTCGCTTGCTGTGGGGATGTCAGTGTCCGCCGGAGCCGTGATCGTCATCTCCGTGAGCATCGGCTGGCGCCGCGTGGCCATCGTCGGCGTTGTGCTCGTCGTGGCCGTGGGCATCATGCGCGTCATCGTGTCCGCCGTGATCCTCGTGATGGTCACCGTGCGGCGGATCGAAGAGCCCGGGCGTCAGGCCGTACCGCGGCACCGATCGGCTCGCCGTGCTGACCATCGGCTCGTGCTGGGCCCCGTGATCGTCTGACGCATGATCATCTTCGTGGTGAGCGTCCGCGTGGTCATCGCCGTGATGGTCATCGCCGTGATGGTCATCGGCGTGACCGCCATGAGCTCCCCCGTGGGCGACACGCTCAGGACCGCCCGCGGCCATCCAGCGGTCGTGCCATCGCGTGTTGTCGTCGTCGGGGTTGTCGTCGAATGTCCACGCAACCGGCTTGTGGTGGCTGTGCTCAGCCTTCGCGTCGTAGAGGTGGAACCAGATGTACTCGGAGGCGTCGTAGAGGTCGTCCTCGTTCGGCTCCTCGCGCCCATGCGAAGCGGCGATCTCCGCCGCCTTGTCCTCGATGGCCTCTCGCCTGGCCTGCGCGACGATCGGGCCAGCGATGTTGCGTCCATCCTTGCGGACCATGCCCTCGCCGGTGCCGCCCGCGGTGAGGACCTCGGCCTTGAAGGGGTTCACCATCGCTCGCGAGCCCGTGTCGGTCGCGGTGAACATCAGGAACACGCCGAGGGTCGCGATCGTGAAGAGCAGAACGAACGAGTTGAGCGGGTTGTCGTGGCGCAGGTGCATGAAGTAGAGGCAGACGAGCAACGCCTTGATGGTCGCGATCGACATCGCGATGATCACGTTCCAGAGCTGCGTGATCGGGAAGTCCCGGCCCATCAGGAACGACTCGCCCTGCGCGACGTTCACCGTGAAAACGGTGAAGAAGAGCAACGCGATGAGCACGCCAACCAGCAGCTTCCAGCTTGAGACGTGGTGCTGGTGGTGGGCGTCGTGACCCTCGGCGTCCTTGTGGAAGCCGTGCGGGTCTGCCGGGTCGTAGCTCGAGTCGCCGGGGTTGGGCGCCTGGAAGGTCATGGCTTCGTGTCTCCGGCGATCAGTGGATCAGGTACAGCAGCGGGAACAGGAAGATCCAGACCAGGTCGACGAGGTGCCAATACAGGCCCGCGTTCTCGACCATCGCGTAGTTGGTCGGCCCGTAGATCTTCTTGAACGAGCGGACGAACACCCAGATCAGCAGGCCCGCGCCGATGATCACGTGGAGAGCGTGGATCGCGGTGCCCGTGTAATAGACCCCCCACCACAGCGGCTCGTGCGGGTCAGTCGCGTACGGGTAGCTGAAGAGCACGCCGGGCCGCTTGCCCTCGCTCCACTTCGGGACGTACTCGAACGCGAGCTTGATGGTGAAGAACGCCGCGGCGCAGATGACCGTGATGACGATGTTGATCTTCAGCCAGAGCTGCTGGTTGAGCTGAGCGCAGCGGACCGCCATCGCGACCGTGAAGCTCGAGATGAGCAGCACGATCGTGTTGATCAGGCCGATCTTCGCGCTGAGGTAGCCGGAGCCGTTTATGAACGCCTCGGGGTGCTTGAGACGCAGCAGACCGTACCCCACGAAGATGCCCGCGAAGAGCAGGATCTCGGTGGCAAGGAAGAGCCACATGCCGAACTTCGCGGCGTCGAACTCGTCCTCGGCGTTTCGCCAATGATGCCCCTGGACGTACGTCTTCCAGCGAGGCAGCGGCTTGCCCTCGTTGCGGACGGCGGATGGGTCGATCGTCGTCACGTCGTCGCTCCCGGGGTCTTAGCCGTTGAAACTCGTCAGGGACTTCGGATCGGGCGCGCCGTGCGCACGGGGGAGGGGGAAGTCCTCCTCCGAACAGTGCGGCGGGACGACCTTCTCGAAGTCGTACGGGCCGTGCTTCACGAGCGGCTCGCTGTGGAAGTTGTGCTCGAGCGGCGGGCTCTCGGCCTCCCACTCGAGGGTCAGGCCACCCCACGGGTTCGGCGGCGCCTTCGGCCCGAGGAGGAGGCTGTGGATGAAGTTCACGAGGTGGATCAGGAAGCCCAGACCGATGAGCCACGACCCGACCGTCGAGATGACGTGCATGGTCTGGAACTCGTCGACGTAGTCCGCGTAACGCCGCGGCATGCCCTGCGTGCCCAGGATGAACTGCGTGAAGAACGTAATGTTGAAGCCGACGAAGACAATGACGCACCCGAGGATGCCCGCCTTCTCGTTGTACATCCGCCCGAACATCTTCGGCCACCAGTGGTGGATGCCGCCGATGAATGCGATCACCGTGCCGCCCATCATGACGTAGTGGAAGTGAGCCACCACGAAGTAGCTGTCGTGGAGGTGCAGGTCGGTCGCGAGGGCGCCGAGGGGCAGACCCGTGAGCCCGCCGATCGAGAACAGGAAGAGGAATGCGAGGGCGTAGAGCATCGGCGTGTTGACGACGATCGAGCCCTTGTAGAGCGTCGCGATCCAGTTGAAGACCTTGATCGCGGTCGGGATTGCCACGAGGAAGGTCATCGCGCTGAAGAGCATCGCCGCGAGCTCACCGAGGGCGGTGAACATGTGGTGGCCCCACACGATGAAGCTCACGCCCGCGATGCCGATCGAGCTGAACGCGATGGCGCGGTAGCCGAAGATGTGCTTGCGGGCGTGAACGGCGAGGAGTTCGGAGATGATGCCCATGCCCGGGAGGATCATCACGTAGACCACCGGGTGGCTGTAGAACCAGAAGAAGTGCTGAAAGAGCAGCGGATCGCCGCCCATGCCCGGGTCGAAGATGCCGATGTGAAGCACGCGCTCGAGCATCAGGAGCATCATCGCGATGCCGATGACCGGGGTCGCGAGAACCTGGATGATGCTCGTCGCGTACAGCGCCCAGATGAACAGGGGCATGTCGAACCAGCCCATGCCAGGCGCCCGGAGCTTGTGCACCGTAACGATGAAGTTCAGTCCGGTGAGGATCGAGCTGAAACCGAGGATGAACGCCGCGAACACGATAAGGAACACGCGCATGTGGTCCGCGTCGGTCGTCGTCGAATAAGGCGTGTAGAACGTCCACCCGGTGTCAACGCCGCCCATGATGATCGCGAGGACGCCGAAGATCGAGCCGAAGACGTAGATGTACCAACTCAGGAGGTTCAGTCGGGGGAACGCCACGTCCTTGGCGCCGAGCATGAGCGGCAGGAAGAAGTTCCCGAGGCTCGCGGGGATGCTCGGTACGATGAACATGAACGTCATGATGATGCCGTGGAGGCTGAACAGGCGGTTGTAGATGTTGTTGCCTGCCGCGACGTCCTCGGGATCGGCGCCGAAGAGCTGCCCGACGATTCGACGGGCGCCGTCGGCGCCCTCGATGACACGCGGGGGCTCGAGCAGCTCGAGCCGGAGCGCGAGCGCGGCCACGCCACCCAGGAAGAACATGAACAGCACGGCGAAGAGGTACATCACGCCGATCTTCTTGTGATCGACGGTGACCGCCCAGTTCAGGACGTTCGCGAGCCACGAGCCCTTCGAGGACAGGTACGGCTCATCGTGATGACCACCCCCGTGGCCGTCCATCGGCAGGTCTGTCGATCGGTCGATCGTTGACATGCTGCGTGCTCCACACACGGACCGGCGTCAGCGCCGCCCCGGTTCACCCATTCTCGTCGGCCGGCTCGTCGCTCTCGCCGTCGCCCGCGTCAGACGGGGCGTCGTCGCCGGCTGCTTCTGTCCCACTCGCCTCGTCGCTCTCGCCATCCCCGGTTTCGGCGTCGGAGGCTTCGCCACCATCACCGCCGGCCTCAAGCTCCTCGTTGACCTTCTGTCCTGCGTCGCTCAGCCCGCGGATGTAGAAGACGAGCGCGTCGAGTTCCGCCTCGCTCAGCAGACCGTCGTACGACGTCATGCCCGCGCGGCCCGAGACCAGCTTCGCGTTCGGATTGAGGATCGACTCGCGAATGTAGTTCTCGTCCTTGAAGTCGATGGGCGGCGCGTTGTCGAACGTGCCGGACGAACCGTACAGACCGAGCCAAGTCGGGCCGGCCATGTTCGTGCCGTCGACCGAGTGGCACGTGAAGCAGCCCTGGACCTGCGCGACCTTGTCGCCGGTCAGCGCGCCCGACCACCCGGAGACGGTCTGGTCGAAGTCGGCCGACGGCATGACACGAAGGACCGCCGCCATGGCGCCGTGCTGGTCTCCGCAGTATTCGGCGCAGAAGACCCAGTGGTCCTGGTACGGCTGCCCCGGCTCAAGCTTGGGCGTACGGAACGTGTAGCCCGTGTAGCGGTTGGGGAAGACGTCGCCCTTGATACGGAGGTCCGGGATCCAGAACGAGTGGATCACGTCCGTCGAACTCATGGTGAGACGGATGTTGCTGTCCTCGGGCACGACGATGACGGGCGAATCAACGATCGTCTTCGTCACGTCACCGGTGACCGGATCGACCGTCTCGTCGGTCGGGAGGAACCACTGGGTCGAGGCGCCGTTGTGGTACACGGGCGTCCACGACCACTTCTTCGCCTTGATCGCGAGCTCGTACGCGTCGCCGTGGGCGACCTGGCGATCGATGTAGTTCCAGAACCCGAGGAAGAAGATGACCAGCAACGCCGAGCTCGGGACGACCGTCCAGACAATCTCGAGCAGCGTGTTGTGGCTCGGGCTCACCGGCGCGGGCACGCCCGGACGGCGGCGGTACTTGATGACCCAGTAGACCATCAGGAACATCAGGAGCACGAAGAAGGCCGCGCTGTACCAGAAGATGAGCATGTAGAGCCCATCGACCGCCTGCGCCGCGTCTGTCGCGCCGCCGCTGCGGAAGAACAGCTCCTCGAACGCCGTCGCGGGGCGACCCGTGACGCCGTCGATCCCGTGGTAAAGGTTGAGCGGCTGGACCGGGGTCGCCGTGGCCGCTGCGCCCATCCCCGCCTGCATCGCGCTGATCGCGCTGGTCATCATGCCGTCACCTGCCCCGCCGCGGCGCCCGCGCCGCTCGACTCGTCGTCCTTCTGCCGCTTGTCACGCCTGCCCAGATGACGCCTGGCCTTCTCTCCCGCGAACATCAGCCCGAGGAACACCGAGAGACCGATGACGGTCAGGATGCCCCCGATCCGCATCACCGCCATTGCCTCGACCGAGTACTCGCCCGCGTTCGGGTCGTAGCGGTAGCAGTAGTGCAGGATCCGATCACCGAGACTCTTGGCGATCTTGCCGTCGCTCGCGTCGAGCAGACTGAGCTTCACCTGGTCGGGCGGGTACTCGAAGCCGTAGATGTACCGCGTGATCTTCCCGGTGGGCGAGAGGATGGTCAGGACCACGGGGTGCGAGTACTCACCGCTGGGGAGCTGCTTGTACTGGTAGCCGACCGCGTCGGCGAGCGCCCGAGACTGGTCTTCCTCACCAACGAGGAACGCCCAACCGTCTTCAAGGTCCTCGGTCCCGCCTCGGCCGTACGCCGCGACCTGCTTGTTCTTCTCCGCGAGCGCGTGGCTCGGCGTCTCTCGTGGGTCGATGCTCACCGCGACGGCGCGGTAGTCCTCGCCGATCGTGTAGTCGAGCTCCTTGAAGCAGTCGGTCATCAGGCTGAGGATGGTCGGGCAGACCACCGGGCAGCCGTAGTAGCCAAGCATGAGCACGACGGGCTTCTCGCCGTCGAAATAGGTCGCGAGCGGAACGTCCTCGCCCCGCGAGTTCTTGAACATCAGACGGAGCGGGACCTGCTCGCCGAGACGCTCGATCGCGTCAACGCCCTCGGTCTCCTCGGGTGGGGTGTCGCGGAGCACCTGCGCGGCGCACGGCGACACGCCGATCGCGAGAATCGCGCCGGTCAGCCACGCCCGAAGGTGTTGAACGACCCCGCCTGCCATACTGCTCAGTCCAGCTCCCTCGCGACGTTCGCCTGCTCGGCGCCGCCGTATTCGGCCACGATGATGTCCATGGCCCGATCCACCGGGACGCGGTACACCCCGTTTTCGCGATCGACCGCCTTGGATTCGCGCATCGTCTTCAATGCGGCGTTGCGGTACTCGGTGTACTTCTCAGCCGAACCGACGCCCTCGTGCCGGGTGGCCTTGAGCTGCGTCGTGTACGCGTTGAAGTAGAGCGACAGCCCGATGACCATCGCCAGGACGCCGAACGTTGTCACCACGAACGCGAGGCCGAGTCCGAGCGAGCTGACGTGTGCCGCGTGCTCGGCCTGGGGCAGCCCCTCTTCCGCGGAGTGGCGGAACCAGTCGTCCTGGCCGTGGGCCGATGCCTCGATGCTGTGATCGCCTGCCATGCTCATGTCCTCACGCGATTCGAGCGCCGTCGGGTCTCGGAGTCTCGCTGTGCCGGAAAATTCCTATCTCACCAGAACGTATCAGCCTGTTTCCGTCAGTCAACCCGCCATCGCGGCGCCGCCTAGACGTAGTTCTTGTGCTTCAGAGCCTTTGCGAGCCTCGGATCCCGGAGCGGGATCAGCGGGCCGGACGCGATCTTGGCGATCAAAGCTCCGCCGAACAACGCCAGCACACCAATAACCCCGACCGCGTCGAGCGCCCATCCGACGTACCCCGGTCCCTCAACGCCCGGCTCGACGTAGACCATGGGACGGATGATGAACACAAGGTCCAGAATCTGCATCACAAGCAGGAACGCACCCATCAGGCCGAGGCCGAGCGTGTTCCGCTTGGTCTTCCGCGTGATGAGCAGAAAGAACGGCACGATGAAGTGACCGATCACGATGATCGTCGCGAGCGGCTGCCAGTCGCCGGTCGTGCGGTGCAGGAAGTAGTTCGTTTCCTCGGGGATGTTCCCGTACCAGATCAGGAAGTACTGGCTGAACGCCACGTACGCCCAGAACACGGTGAAGGCGAACATCAACTTACCCAGATCGTGGTAGTGCTCGGCCGTGACCACCCCGGTCAGTCGTCCGAACGTCCGGAGCACCGAGAGCACAATGGCCGTGAGCGCGATCGCGCTCATCACCGCTCCCGCGAAGATGTAGACGCCCCACATCGTGCTGAAGAAGCGGAAGTCCATCGACATCAGGAAGTCGAACGAGGCCAGCGGCACCGACAACGCGAAGAGCAGCAGACCGAACCCGCTCATCCGCCGAGCCCGGCGCGTCAGCCAGCGGTCACCCGTGATGTCCTGCTCGCGGCTGAGGGAGCACACGCCCGGGATGACGCCCAGCACGCCGTTGGCGAGCACGATCCAGATCACGCCGTAGATGGCGTAGCGGACAAGGAAGCCGAACCAGTTGAGGAACGCCGCCTTGTGCTCAAGAAGCACGTTGCCCGCGTACTCATCGCCCATCCACCGAAGCAGGACACCGCCGCTGACCACCTCGATGACCGCCACCGGGAGCAGCAGCAGCCAGGGCACCCAGACGAGGCTTGCGATGTTCTCGAGCTGCCTCCTGATGGTCGCCGTCCAATAGGCGTTCAGCATGTTGAGCAGCATCACGAGGAAGAGCGCGCCCAGACAGCACGCCAGCACCGTAAACACGCCGACTTCGTACGCCGCGAGGGCGTGCGTCGTGTTGAAGACGAAAGCCAGCAAAACGGTCAGGGCGAGCCCGATGAGCCCTACGCCCATCAGCACCGCGCCGATTCCCTTGCCCGCTCCCTCGGCGAGACGGACGTTGTCGTCCCGAAGCAGCGGGTGCGCCGCGAGCTTGTCGAGATACTTCTGGTAGGCCGCGTCGGTCATGACGGGGCCTTCGCCGTGGTCGGCAGCGGGCGGCGGCGGCGTCACAACGCCGCTGTAGCCACTCTCGATGCGCGGACCGCCGTGCTCTTCATGTACATGAACGTGCGTCACCGCGAGCCCTCCGCGTTGTCATCCCCGACGGACGCGACCGCCGAAGCCTCGCCGCCGACCCGCGCAACGAGCGTGTCGCGTTCCTGCTGCGTCAGGTCGCCCTCGCCCGCGGCGCCGGCGCGCTGCAGAGCGCGGAGATAAGCGACCACACCCCACGCCTCGCGCTCGGAGAGCACGTGCTTGTAGGACGGCATCTTGTTCGCGCCCGTCGCGGGGTCCCAGACGCCCTCACGGGCGACATGCCAGAGGTACCCGTCGATGCCCTTCGCGTTCGAACGGTCGGCATAGATACCGCCGACGATGCTGGGAACCGGGTAGCTCCACCTCGCCGCGACCATGCCCTTGCCGTCGCCCTGGAGGCCGTGGCACGTCGCGCAGTAGATCCCGAAGTTCTTCTGCCCGCCCTCGATCAGCTCGCGCGTCACGGGGACCGGGATCCGATCGATCCACTCGCCCTCGCCCGACTGCCCGCGGTAGACCGCGTCATCCGAGGCAAGGAAGTCCGTCCGCTGGTTCACGAACCACTCGGCCCACGCCTCGCCCTCGACGGCTTCGGGATCCATGCTCGCCGACCCGAACGCCACCGTGTTCGCGGGCGCCGGGCGTGTGGTGCGGTGGTCAACGAAGAACTCGGTCTTCTCCTGCGGATCCCAGCGCTGCTGGTCGTCCATGTCCGGGAAGAAGCGGCGCGGCGGCTTCTCGGTACGTTCACCGCGGCAGCCGGCCATCGGCGCCGCGGCGACACCCAGCGCCGCGGCCGTTATCGCGATCGTCAGGGCACGCCCCATCACGCGTCCTCCTCGATCAGTTCGACCGTCTCCGCCCCCGCCTCCTCGAGCAACCGCTTGGTCGCCTCCGGATCGAACGAGGGGTCGTTCGCCTCGATGCCGATGACGAACCGGTCGTCGCTCGTCCGCAGGAACGACTCGCTCGAGAAGAGCGGGTGGTTCCACCGCGGCAACCCATTGAGCATCAGCATCCCGAACAGCGCCGCGAACGCTGCGTGCAGCACGCCGAGCTCGAACATGATCGGCACGTACGCCTCCCACGCCGAGGTGGGCTTGCCCTGGACGATGTAGCCGAAGCCCTCGCCCGTCTGGTAGTCGAAGTGGTTGGTGAACCACTGGAGCGCCGCAGCGAGGAGCACGCCGAACATCGCCGCCCCGAACACGTGGTACGGGAGCTGTGTCTTGCGGAACCCCATCGAGTTCTCGATGTCGTGGATCGGGAAGGGGCTGTTGAGGTCCCACTTGCGGTACCCCGCGTCCCGGACCAACTCCGCGGCGTGGACGACGGCGGGCGTCGTGCTGAACGTCGCGATGACGCCAAACACACGCGTGCCGTCCTCGGTCACGAACCGCGGCGCCGAACGGGGCAGTCCGGGGAGGTAGTCCCCGATCATGCCCTTCATCTCGGACAGTCTGCTCGCCATCTCAGAACGCCTCCCCGGGATTGCGCTTCGTCTCGCCCTCGTCGTGGTGGTCGGGGTGCGGATCCGCCTGCGGCATCACCGCCTTGAGCTCCGCCAGCGCGAAGGTCGGCAGGAACTTCACGAACAGCAGGAACAGCGTCATGAAGATGCCGCACGAGCCCACGAACGTGAGGATGTCCACCCACGTCGGCCAGAACATGCCCCACTCGCCCGGCAGCCAGGCGCGGTGCAGGCTCGTCACGATGATCACGAAACGCTCGAACCACATGCCGACCGTCACGAACCCCGCGACGACCCAGATGACCGCCGGGTTCTGACGCAACGCACGCACCCAGAAGACCTGGGGGCTGATGACGTTGCAGAAGATCATGGTCCAGTACGCCCACGCGTACGGGGCTTCGGCCGGGTTCACCCGGTTGTTGATGAACACCGCCCACTCGAACTCGTTCGCTCCGTACCACGCGATGAAGAACTCCGTCGCGTACGCGAACCCGACCATCATGCCCGTAAGAAGCAGGATCTTGGCCATGTTCTCGAGGTGGCGGAGCGTGAGCAGATCCTTGAAGTTCGGCAGCAGCTCCCGCAGCGGGATCAGCAGGAACAGCACCATCGCGAACCCACCGAAAACGGCGCCCGCGACGAAGTACGGCGGGAAGATCGTCGTGTGCCAGCCCGGCAGCACCGAGGTCGCGAAGTCGAACGACACGATCGAATGCACGCTGAGCACGAGCGGCGTCGAGATGCCCGCGAGGATGAGGTACGCCGCCTCGTAGCGGTGCCAGTGGCGGCTGCTGAAACGCCACCCCAGGCTCAGGAGCCCGTAGACGTACGCACGAATCATGTCGGGCTTGACGAGCGGGAACACCAGCGCCTTGCCGCCCGGCATCGCGAGCGCGAGCGGCTTGCTCGTCCCCTGACGCAGACGCAGGTCGGCCCGGTCTCGCAGCGTCGCGAGGTCAGGGATCATGCCCATGTACCAGAACAGCAGCGAAACCGTCGCGTACGTCGAAACCGCAAACACGTCCCAAAGGAGCGGGCTTCGGAAGTTCGGCCAGATCCAGTTGTAGTTCGGGATCGGGAACAGGAACCATGCGAACCACACGCGACCGACGTGGATGCCCGGGAAGATGCCCGCGCACACCACCGCAAAGATCGTCATCGCCTCCGCTGAACGGTTCACCGCCGTACGCCACTTCTGCTTCAGAAGGCAGAGGATGGCGCTGATCAGCGTGCCGGCGTGGCCGATACCGATCCAGAACACGAAGTTCGTGATGTCCCACGCCCAGTCGACCTGGTTGTTTAGACCCCAGACACCCACGCCCGTGACGATCAGGTAGAGGATCATCAGCGTGCCGAGGCCCGCGATTGACGCGGCGGGGATGAACGCGAGCCACCACCAGAGCGGCGCGGGGTTCTCGGCGTAGCCGCAGACGATGTTGGTGACGTCCTTGAACGACCGACGCCCCAGGACGAGCGGGCTCTCGACCGCCGGGTCCTCGACGAGCGTGCCGTCGCCCAGGCCCGTGTTGACGTCCGCCCCCGGGACGTTCGCCCCCGAGCGGAGCCCCGCGAGGCGCTCGGCCGTCACCTGATCCGGATGAATGCTGCTCATGTCTTCGCTACTTCCCAGCTCATTCAAACGACCCACTCAGCTCAGGACCGACAGGCTCGCCAGATATCCCTTCTCACCCCGACGCCGACGGTCGAAGAACGCCGAAGCGTGACCCTCGCCGTGGGCGTTCTCATGACCGTCGCCGTGCGAGCCGTCATCGTGCCCGCCGCCGTGACCGTCATGCTCGTGACCACCGCCTTGGCCTTCTTCATGCCCACCGTGACCGTCTCCATGCCCACCGCCGTGATGATGGAGCGGGTCCGCGTGGTCAAGCCCGCCGATCGCAGGGTTCGGGTTGCGGACCCGCATCAGGTAGCTCGTCCGCGGACGCGTATCGAGGTACCCGAGCAGGCCGTACGAGCGCTGACCGTCGCGGAGCTTCGAGACGCGGCTTTCCGGGTTGAGGATGTCGCCGAACGTGATCGCCTCGGTCGGGCAGGCCTGCTCGCACGCGACCTCGAAGAACCCGTCCGGGATCGGCGCCTCGTAGCCCTCGCCCATCTCGGTCGTCTGACCGGCCTTCCAGATCCCTTTGACCTTTACCTCCTGCCGAGCGCCGTTGACGCGCTGGATGCAGTAGGTGCACTTCTCCATGACGCCGCGGCTGCGGAGCGTCACGTCGGGGTTCTTCTGCATGTGGCTGATCTCGTCGAGCTTCTCGCGGAGGCGCGGCGGGATCAGGTTCTTGTTGAAGGACCGCTGGTCGATGGTCTCGTCGCCCGTGAAGCTCTCGAGCACGTCCTGCCCGATGAACTCGCCGTTGTACTTCGTCACGCCGTAGTCGAAGAAGTTGAACCGGCGCACCTTGTACGGACAGTTGTTGGCGCAGTACCGCGTGCCGATGCACCGGTTGTACGCCATGTCGTTCGTGCCCTCGCGTCCGTGCACCGTCGCGTTGACGGGGCACACCGTCTCGCACGGCGCGTTCTCGCAGTGCACGCATGCCACGGGCTGGTGGAACATCTCATCGGGGGCGTTCAGGGTCTCGCCCGTGAAGTAGCGATCGACGCGGATCCACGTCATCTCGCGGCCCTTCGCGACCTCCTGCTTGCCGACGATCGGGATGTTGTTCTCCGCCTGGCACGCCACGGTGCAGGCGCCGCACCCGTTGCACATCGCCAGATCGATCGTCATCCCCCACTGCGGCCCCTGCGCGAACTGCGACCCGGGCGCGGGCCCGCGACGCGACTTGTTCTGCGGGTTCTCGTAGAGCGAGATGTTCGCGGGCGTGTGGCTCAGCTCGCCGAGCTGCTCGGCGAGGTTCGTCTGCTCGCCTTCCGTGCCGTAGATGACGTCCACACCGGCTTCGCCGCTCGCGAGCTTGGCCTCGTACTCCGACGCGTGCAGATCCCAGTACTTCCGGTCCATCGCGCGAACGATGCTCGTCCGGCTCTCCATGGCCCAGTGGTTCTGCGTGCTCGCGATCGGGAACGTCGAACTCGTCCGCGTCAGCTTCGCCCGACCGGGCGCCGCGTTGGCCGCGCGACGCGCGTTCGACTGGTACACGCGGTAGGTGTTCACACCGACGTCGTGACCGACGCGTCCGACCGTCTGACGCCCGTATCCGAGCATGAGCGACACCACGCCGTTGGGCATGCCGGGGAGGATCCACACCGGGATTTCGACCTCATTGCCGTCGACAACGAGCTTGGCGACCCGCGCCCGCGGGATCTGACGCGCCGTGTACGCGCCCGCCATGTCGCCCTCGGCTCGGTTCTGACCGACGGGAAGCAGTTCGAGCCGCTCCGCTGTCTCCGGGCTCACGACCGCGGGGTTGTCCCACACGATCTGCGTGCCGATGTGCGGAAGCTCCTGCAGCCAGCCGTTGTTCGCGTAACGACCGTCGGCGACCCGACCGGTCTTGAACACGACCTCGAGCTCTTCACCGCCCGCGCCCGCTCCAAGGCGTTCGCCGATCCGCTGAGCGGCGAGGGTCATCGCGCCGGGCGCCACCGGGGCGCGTCGCCTGACCTCGGCGCCGCTGCCGCTGAGCACGCCATCACGCAGCGCCTGGCGGAAGGTCTTCTTGAACGAGCCGTCATCGACGCTCCGGCCGATGCGGCGCGACCACACGCCGAGCGTGATGGCGTACCCGTCCGGATCATCCTCGCCCGCGAGCAACGCGAGCAGTTCGATGCCGCTCATCGCGGGCTCGTAGAGCGGCGCGATCATCGGCTGGATGAGGCTGAGCGTCCCGTCCCAGGACTCGACGTCGCCCCACGACTCGAGGTAGTGCGTGCCGTTGAGCTCCCAGGTCGCGGCCTCGGTCGTCTCACTGAGACCGACCGACCAGGCGATCGAGGTCTCGACGCTCGCCATGGCGGCCGCAAAATCGATGTCAGCCGGAGCGTCATAGACCGGGTTCGTCCCGACGGTCACGAGCGTGCGGATCTCGCCCGCAAGGATCCGGTCTGTCAGGCGGCGGAGGTTCTCCGAAGGCGCCGTCCAGAAGTCACGATCCTCCGCGGTGTAGTTCACGCTCACGCCGTTCGCGTCGAGCATGCCGTTGATCGCCGCGACGAGGGCGTGCACCTCGGCGGGCTGGCTCGACCCAGCGACGACCATCGCCGATCCACCGCTGTTCGCGGCCGCTTCGACCAGATCGCGGGCGATGTGCCCGACGTGCTCGAACGCGCGACCGATCCCGGCCGGCGCAGTGATGCCCATCGCCGCTTCGGCGCCGCGATCGCCGGAGCCGCGAGCGTCGCCGATCGCCTTCGCGAGCGCGACCGCGAAACGCGAGATCTCGCTCGGCGCCAGCGCGTAGCGGTGGTCCGCGAGCGACCCGGTCGCGCTGGGCGTGGACTCGAGCACGTACAGACGGCTCATCTCGTCACCCGAGTGCGTCACCTTCCGCGTCGCGGCGAACTCACGGGCCTGGCGGACGCTCCCGCCGCCTTCCTCGGTGAAGTCCGAATCGAGGCTCACCACACAACGGGCCTTCGAGAAGTCGTGGAGCACGCGGCTCGGCGTGCCGAGTGCCGCCTGCGTGCCCGCGAGCTGCGTACGACGAGCGTCGACGGCGTCCCACCAAACCCACGTCGCGTTCGGGAAACGGGACTCGATGCGCCGCTTGGCGTCGCGCATCGTCGGACTTGTCTGCCAATCGACGACGAAGGCGAGGTCGGCGCCGCCAGTCGCCTCGTGCTCGGCCATCCGCGCGGACTGCCAGAACTTGAAGTCGTCCCAGGTCGCGTCGCGCTTCTCATCAGCGCCGGCGCCCGCGCGGTAACGCGGGTTCTTCAGCCGATCGGGGTCGTACAGACCGAGCACCGAAGCCTGGGCCATGGTCGAGGTCGCGCCACGGTTGTTCGGGTGAAGGGGGTTGCCCTCGACCTTGGTCGGGCGGTGCGAGTGCGTCTCGACCAACAGCCCTTCGGCGCCGCCGCCGGGGAGCGGCATCGACGTCGCGTAGTACAGGGCGTTGCCGGGGATCGTGTGCTCGGGTTCGTCGGCCGAGTACGCGAGAATCTTGTGATCGGGACGGCGGCAGCCCGGAATCGTCGCGGCGCCCGCGAACGCCAGACCAGCCGCCATGATCTTCAGGAACTCGCGGCGCGTCTCGGTCTTCTCACCAGCAAGCTCGCTCGCGCCCGCGGGGAACTCGCGGTGCAGGAACTCGCCGAAGCCATCGCTCGCGGCGAACTCCTCGACGCTCCGCCACTGCCTTCCGGGCATCGCGGTCGCCTCGGGCTGCTGGATCTCAAGCTTGCCCTTCGTCGACGGGCATTGATCGATCGTGCTCATCGCGTTTCCTGATCTTCGTGACCTGCCCGATACCGTCAGTCGTGAACGCCGGACGCCGGAGGCCCACTTCACTCAACAGATGCCCGAAATCGGGCGCTTAGTAGTGACACGCCCCACAGTTCTGAGGCGGATCCCGACGCAGCGACGCGACGAGGTCCTCGGGTGTCACCCCGTTATGCTCCCGCTCCGACGTGGGCTTGTCGAACCAGTTGTGCTCGACCCACACGAGGTCCGTCACCTTGTCGGGAGGCACCAGCCGCTCCTCGGGGTTGCGGTGGCAATCGAGGCACCAGCCCATGCCCAGCCCCTCGGCTTGGTAGACGACGGGCATGCCCGCGATCTGACCGTGGCACGAGTAGCAGCTCACGCCTGCGTTGACGTGAACATGGTGCGGGAAGTGGGCGTAGTCCGGCACGAGGTGGATCTTGCTCCACTCGATCGATTCGTCCTGGGCGTAGGCGTCGCGGATGAACGACACCATCCGGTTGTGGCGATCGCCGCCCGGCCCGCCCGAAACGGACGCCCGGAGCTTGCCCTCGGTGTGGCAGCCCATGCAGGTCGCCACGCTCGGGATGTTCGCGTGATCGCTCTCTTCCACATGCGTGTGGCAGTACCGGCAATCGATACCGAGCTCACCCGCGTGGAGTTGGTGGTTGTAGCCGCCGCCGGGCTGGACGGGCTGGTAGCCGACCTCGAAGTAGTCGGGCGTCAGCCAATACCAGCCGCCCGCCACCACCACCACGACCGCCGGGCCACCGACGAGGGCGCCGAGCGTCGGCAGGGCGTTCATCCACTTTGGAAACAGTCCGGCCACGCCTGTATCCCCTTCTCAAACACGCTCGCGCGGGCTTTCGCCCTGAGTCCCCGTCGCTATGTCAATCGACGCTAACAACGGAAGATCGCAAGAATACCCAAGTTCGTCCCGGTCGTGTTGCTGCCAAACCGAAAAATCTCCGGGCTCACAACCCCGAGAGCGGCTAGACGGCCGTATCTTCGCCTAGGCAGCAACCACATCGCCCGGGCCCTGACTTGGGGAGCGCTTCGCGATGACCGATCACACCCTTGAACAATCTGAGCAAAAACCGTCCATCGACGATCGCTCGTCGCCATCATCAATATCGTCGGCCGTGGGCGTCTCCCTCGCGCCAGGGGTCGCGACGGCCGTCGCAATGTGGATCGTCTGGTGGATCGCCCACCTCCCCGCCGTGCAGGCCCCGGGGGGGCCATTCATCGCGATTCTCGCCCTGACCATGGTCGTGTCGCTCGCCCTCTGGGGGCGGTGGGCCGGACGACGTTCGGGCCCGATCGCGGGGGTTGGCGGTGGCGCGGTCGCCGCTCTCCTGAATCTGCTCCTGCTCGGATCCAGGCTCGTCGAACAGCCGACGCACGTCGATCAGATGGAATCCGCTGCCGGCGCCGTCCGCCCCGACGCAACGGTCTTCGTCGCTGGATTCCTCGCGGTGAGCGCTGTTGCCGGCATCTTCGCTGGGTGGGCTGGATCTCGGATGACGCATCGTGAAGCGCCGCCTTCACCCCGCGACACGCTGACGGCGCTCGCCATCGCCGGAATTGTCGCGTTCCTCCCTCTATTGGTGGTCGGCGGCGCGGTGACCAGCACTGAGAGCGGCATGGCCGTCCCCGACGCCTTCACGACCTATGGCGCCCCCTCGTTCCTCTTTCCGCTGAGCCTGATGGCGGGCGAGTGGGGATCCCCCAAGATCTTTCTGGAGCACACCCACCGCCTGTTTGGCTCGCTCGTCGGATTGATCACCATCATCGTCGCGATCTGGACGTTCGCGATCGATCGACGCTGGATGGCCCGTGGCTTGGCGATCGCCGTGTTTGGCCTTGTGACGACACAAGGCGTACTTGGAGCCCTCCGCGTCTCTGAAAACAGCCCCGCCCTCGCGTTCCTGCACGGCATCTTCGGCCAAGGCGTCTTCGCGAGTGCGGTGGTCCTCGCGTCGGTCGTCCACTACGACCCACGGGACGGCGTTCCGAGCCTCCCAGCCAAGACCGTCCGCGCAGCGCGGATCGGCTACCGCGTCGGTCTCGCGGCGCTGGTCGTGGTCGCCATCCAGCTTGCGCTCGGGGCCGCTTCCCGCCACTTCGGCGCCTCTCACGCGACGTGGACGCACGCCGGGTGGGGGTTCATCACTGCGGGAACGGTCGCCATCGCGGGCGCCTTGCTCGCATCCGCCGACCGTGACACGCGCCAGGGCCGCGGTCTGCGTCGGGTGGGGCGAGGTCTGACCCATGTCGTAGGGCTTCAGTTCCTGCTCGGATGGGTGGTCATCTGGCAGGTCACCCAAGACGAGTCAAAGCGGCCGATCCTCGAATCGGTGGAACTCGCGTCCGCAACGCCTGTTGATGTGTTCGAGGCAACCGTCGCCACCGCCCATCAGGCGATCGGAGCGGGCATCCTCGCCCTCGCAACGCTCGCGGTGGTCTGCGCCGCTCGCTGGCAACGCGCACCATCGTCCGCCGACCCGACGTAAGAGCCCCCGATCTCGGCTGACCACGAAACGCTGGCGCCCGGTCTCCCATGGACCGATACTGGTCGAAAAGGCGATCGCGGCAATACGGCGTCCGTTGAGGCGTTCTGACGCGAGTCGTTCACGCCGAGATGGAGACCCGCGACATGCCGGGCGCCCAAAGCCATTCACAGATCAGTTCCGCCGATGAGGTCGGCCCGATCCCGTCAAGCCTCGACGCGATCGACGCCTTGAACTTCGGCCCTCGCGAGGCGAATCACCTCCTCCTCCGCGCGGGGTTTGGCGGAACACCGCGCCAGATCGAGACCCTCGCCGAGTGGGGACCGGAGCGGGCGGTCGATCACCTTCTCAACCTCGATGGGATCACCTACGACCCGCCTGAGCCGGACGCGTTCGACAAGAACATCATGCGTCCGAACACGCCCGCGGAACAGAACGAGTATCAACGAGCGCGGCGCCAGCGCGATGAAGACGCGCTCGCGCGATTCCGGGCCGAACGTCAGAACCGCCAGCGCGCCGATCGCCGCCAGATGGGCGACATCCAGCGTTGGTGGCTCACGCGGATGATCGAGACCCCGAAGCCGCTCGAAGAGAAGATGACGCTGTTCTGGCACGGCCTGCTCGCCACGAGCTACCGCACGATCGAGAACAGCTACCACATGTTCCAGCAGAATCAGCTTTATCGCACGCACGCGGTGGGGAGCTACGCCGATCTGCTCCGCGCGATCATCCGCGACCCCGCGATGCTCGCCTATCTCGACAACAACGACAGCTCGAAGCGCCGCCCCAACGAGAACCTCGCCCGCGAACTGATGGAACTCTTCAGCCTCGGCGTCGGCGCCTATACCGAACGCGACATCAAGGAGGGCGCACGCGCGCTCACCGGATACACGTTCGAGGACGATCGGTTTGTCTTCAAGGCCGACAATCACGATGACGGGCCGAAGTCCATCCTGAGCCTGCGCGGCAAGCTCGATGGCGACGGCTTCGTCTCCGCCATCCTCGCCCAGCCCGCGTGCGCCCGGTACATCGCGGCGAGGCTCTACGACTTCTTCGCGCGGCACATCACCGACGGCTCGACGCCGATCGACCGCGACCTGGACCGTTTCCTCGATCGCCTTGCTCACTCGCTTCGGAAGAGCAACTACGAGGTCAAGCCCGTCCTCCGCGAGCTGTTCCTGAGCCGCCACTTCTACCACCCCGACGTGATGCGTCAGCGCATCAAGAGCCCCGCCGAGCTCGTGGTCGGCGCCGTGCGCACACTCCTCACGCCTGTTCGAGACCTCGGCGTGCTTGCCCAGGGCATGGAACTGATGGGCCAGAGCCTGTTCCACCCGCCGAGCGTGAAGGGCTGGGACGGCGGTCGCACGTGGATCAACACCTCCACCCTCTTCGTCCGCCAGAACCTGCTCAACTACATGCTCACCGGCGCCCTGCCGAACGGGTACGACGCCGCATCGAGCCGTGACGCGTACGACCCCACCCCGCTCATCGACGGCCTGAAGCGCGACGACCCGAACGCCGCGGCCAATCCCGAAGCGGTTGCTCGCTCGCTCCTCGGGTTCACGGTCGGCGCCGAACCGGACGCCGCGGTAACCGCGCTCCGCCACTTCGCGAGCGAGCACGGCTCCCGCGTGAACGACAAGACCATCACCGGCATGCTCGTCCTCGTGACAGCGATGCCCGAGTACCAACTCTGTTGACGCACGCCACGCCCCATCTGGTAGCCTCGGGGGCGCGGAGACACACGCCATGACCAACCTGCACAACGACCCATCCAAGTCGAACGCCTACACGCGGCGCGAGTTCGTCGGCGCGGGCCTCGTCATGGCCTCCGCCGCGATGATCGCTCCGAGCTTCCTGCACCGCTCAGCGTTCGGCATGCCGAGGGCCGTGGAAGGCGCGAGCTCGATCCCGGGCGTCCCCGAGGACCACATCCTCGTCGTCGTGCAGCTCGGCGGCGGCAACGACGGCCTGAACACCGTCGTCCCCTACGCCGACGACGCCTATCACAACGCGCGCCGCGGGATCCGCGTCCTCGAAGACCAGGTCCACCGCCTCGACGAACGCGGCACGCCCGTCGGACTCCACCCTGCGATGGACGGGATCAAGAGCCTGTTCGATGAGGGACTCTGCGGCGTGGTGCAGGGCGTCGGCTACCCCAATCCCAACCGCTCGCACTTCAAGAGCATGGACATCTGGCACACCGCCGACCTCTCGGGCACGGGCACGGGATGGCTCGGTCGCTACGTGGACGCTGAGTGCTGCGGGTTCGGCGCGGGCGAGAGCGGCACGCCCGACCGGCCCGATCCAGAAGGCGGCGCGACGGCGCGAGCGATCGAGCCGCCGATCGCCATCGGCCGCGAGGCGCCGCTCGCGCTGCACGGCGGACGCGTCTCGCCCGTCGGCTTCGAGACGCCCGATCTCTTCCGCTGGACCGGCGCCGACGTGCACGAGTCGCTCGACGCCCCCTACCACGAGCTCGCGGGGCGGGGCGCCGCCGCGGCTGGCGACCCCCACTCCAACGCCGCGTTCCTGATGCAGACCGCTATGGACGCGCAGGTCTCCGCCGAGACGATCCGCAGCGCTGTGGACGCGAAGCCGCTCGTCGATTACCCGCGTTCCGGCCTCGCGCAGCAGCTCAGTATGGTCGGCAACATGATCCGCGCGGGCATGAAGACCCGGATCTACTACGTCACGCTCGGCGGCTTCGACACCCACTCGGGCCAGGGCGGCCAGAACGGGCGACACGCGAACCTGCTCCGCCAGTTCTCCCAGGCGATCAACGCGTTCTACCGAGACCTCAAGGCCCAGGGCAACGACGGCCGCGTCCTGACGCTCAGCTTCAGCGAGTTCGGACGGCGCGTGAGCCAGAACGCGAGCGGCGGCACCGACCACGGCACCGCGGCCCCGGTCTTCCTCTTCGGACCGATGGTCGAGCCGGGCGTCGTGAGCCGCCACCCCTCGCTCACCGACCTCGACGGCGGCGACCTGAAGTACCTCGTCGACTTCCGAACCGTCTACGCGGCGATCCTCGAGAAATGGCTCGGCGCCAAGAGCGAGGGCATCCTCGACGGGCGGTTCAGGGCGGCGCCGGTGCTTCGGCGGAGTTGACCGCGTCGGCTCCTCCGACCCCATCGCGGGCCTGGAGATCGATCGCCCGCTCCACGTCGGCGCCGGTCAGGAACCCCCGCACGATCCGCTTCGTCCACGCCCCCACAACCCATCCGCCGAACAGCCCAACGATTCCGAACGCCCAGACCATGAACGACAGCGAGAAGTAGCCCGGTAGCAGCGATCGCGGCGCGATCGGCGATGCGACTCCGACCAGCATGACAACCCCCGCGACCGCGACCGCCGCGCCGACGCCGGCGCCGACCGACACGCGCCAGCGCCGCGCGTGACCCGACTCGATTCGCCCGATGGCCTCGTCCATGCCCTCGGGACCGAACTGGCGGAGCGCTGGGTTCTTGCGGATGAGCACGCGTTCGGCGAACGCGGTGTCGTCGATCTCTTCATCGGGCGCGGCCATGGACGAGCCGCCGTTGATGAGGTTGTGCCGCGGGATCCCGCCCGCGCCAACGACTGAGCGTCGGCCGCATTCGGGGCAGACGACGTAGTCCCGCCGTTCGACCTCGTCGGTCACGGGGACCTGTCCGACCAGCGCGTAGCCGCATGACATGCAATCCGCGGTTCGGAGGCGGCGGCGGAGTTGGCGGGCGATCAACGCGTCGCTGGTGAGCGCGGCGCCGAGCGCGGGGCAGAGACACAGCGTAAATATGGCGATCCCCGCTCCGACCCAGAACGCGACGGACACGTCCCTGTACCGATTGTCAACCGCAGTTCCGATGAGCACCGCGAGCAGAACGCCGACGACCGCTCCCGCTCCGGCGCCGAGCAGAGCGAGCGCGAATCGTGCGAACCGACCCTGCTTCCTCGCGCGACGCATGTACGCCTTGCACGTCGCGTCGTCGAACGGATCGAGCGCGGGAAAAGCGCGGTAGGCCTTGGCGAGGGGGAGACGCATGTCCGGAGTCTACCGGAGCGTCTTCTTACGGCTTCACGTCGATCCGAATGATGAGCGGGTCGCTCGATCGCACGGCGTCCGCGTCGAGCAGCGGCATCGGGCGGTCGTCGCCTTCCTCGCCGTCGACGTCGATGCGGAATCGCGCGAGCTGGTCGATCTCGTCCGCAGGACGAACGGTCAATCGCCACGCCACGCCATCGCGCTCAGCGGCCATTGACCGCGTGACCCGACCCGCGACGAGCGAATTGAGCGTCACCGACGCGGCGCCCAATGGAACGCCCGCGATGTCGATCACGACGTCGCGATCGACATCACCGAGGCGAACCGCGCGGCCTTCTCGGACCGCGCGGTTCGCCGACTGCTGGGCGTCCGGATCGTGACCCGCGAGCAGCTCGCCGAGGGCGTTGGCGCCCCCCGTGTCAGCCGCGCCCGCCCCGCGGCGTTCGGCGCCTTCCATCCGCGCGGGCGCCGCGAGCGAAACGAAGATCCATCCAACGATCGTCCCCACCACCACGAACGGCGCGATGAGGAAGAGCGTCAGGAAGAGCGGGCTTCTTACCCGCGTCTGTCTCGGCGGAGCGACGGGTTGGTCAGGCCTTCGCGGCGTCGTAGAGCTCCTGCACCTTGGACCAGTTGACCACGTTCCACCACGCGCTGACGTAGTCGGGCCGTCGGTTCTGGTAGTTCAGGTAGTACGCGTGTTCCCAGACGTCGAGGCCCAGGATCGGGTGGTGATCGGCGCCCTCGCCTCCGAAAGCCTTGTCCATCGTCGGATTGTCCTGGTTCGCGGTGCTCGTCACATGGACCGAACCGTCGCCGTGCGCACACAGCCACGCCCAGCCCGAGCCGAAACGACCGGCGGCCGCGGCCGCGAACTTCTCCTTGAACGCGTCGAAGCCGCCGAATGATTTCTCGATCGCGGCGGCGAGTTCCCCCTTGGGCTCTCCACCACCACCCGAGGACGGCGGGGCCATGACCTGCCAGAACAGGCTGTGGTTCAGATGACCGCCCGCGTTGTTTCGGACCGCGGTCTGCTTGTCGGCGGGGAGTTCAGCGAGGCGCCGCGCGACTTCTTGGACGCTGGCGTTCTCGAGGCTTGTCCCCTTCAACGCGTCATTGGCCTTGGAGACGTAGGCCGCGTGGTGCTTTCCGTGGTGGATCTCCATGGTCTGTGCGTCAATGTGGGGCGTGAGAGCGTCTTTGGCGTAAGGCAATTCGGGGAGACTGAACGGCATGGGTGGCGCTCCTCAGAAAACGGCCTGAAAGGGGGTGAATGCGTTGAGGGGTAAGTCTATGTGTGAGGTCCGATGAGTGTTCTTTCACCGCCGGACGGTTCTTATCGGGGGAAAGTGTCGAGCGTCGGCTTGACGAACCCCGACAAGTGTGTTAGCCTCGCGGTTCGCCTGATTTTGCGGCGAGACAGGCAATAGCCCAATAACTCGACGGCAAATTCGGTGTTTACTTGGTGGAGTGAGCAGTCGTTTGGAATCGTTGGCGAGCGGCGGAGTCCGCGAAGCGCGAATGTTTTCGACGCCCGAATCAGGTCTGGCACGGGAAACATTCTGGCAGCGAAATCCGTATGTAGATAGACGTGTGGCCCGATGCGAAGGATGCCGGGCCCGCACGCTTTGGAACCTCCCCGCGTGGTCCAGTCGGTGGCTGAGGAATCGGCCTGATGGGAGACACGCAGTGACCGGAGAGATCCGTGGCACGCGAGGGGCGACAGAGCGAGTCGTTGGGTTGCGCTGGGAACCGCTGATGACGATCAGCGTATGGGCGCCTCCCGACGGTTCGTTGACGCGAAGACACCGCCGGGCGACACGCCCCGCGACGAAGGCAGACTGAACAGGAAGTACGACAGTCGACACCCCGCTGAATGTCAGGGCCCGCCCGAGTGGAACGGACGGAAAGCCGGCTCAGCGATTCCGGCCCGCAGGAACAGCCAGCGGGGCCCTTAAGGAAGGACTCGATAGTGACCCCTCGCCGCAACCCCAGCCCCCTCGATCAGGCCCGCCGCCGCCATCAGGTGGGCGGGACGACCGCTCAGGGCGGTTCGGCGCCAACGGCGTCGCGCCGCAAGCTGTCGCTGCGCGATGAGCGACTGCTGAAGCAGATCCTTCAGAAGCCTCAGGACTACATCGATAGCGAGGCGTTCTATGAGGATGAAGCCGAGCACAAGATCTACGAGGAAGTTCCGGACATTCAGAAGCCGGACACGACCTGGTACCACCCGGTCATGGATGACATCAGCTCGTCGAGCCGTACCCGTACGGTGAAATCGACGCAGCAGGTCATCCTGACGGGCGCCGAAGAGAAGGTGCTCTTCCACCAGTTCAACTACGCCCGTCACCGGGTCCGCCTGCTCCAGGACGACATCTGGGCACGCCCCGACAAGAAGCCGACGGGCGAACAGGCCCAGGAGATCCTGGGGTGGTATCGCCGCGCCGACCGGATCCGCGAGCAGATCGCCGAGACGAACCTCGCGCTCGTCCTCGCGATGGCGAAGCGGACCCGTATGAGCGAGGTGGACTTCGCGGACCTCGTGAGCGAGGGCAACATGGCCCTCCTCCGCGCCGTCGACAAGTTCGACGCGGGCCGTGGGTACAAGTTCTCGACCTACGCGTGCCGCGCCATCCTCAAGGCCTTCAGCCGCCAGGGCATGAAGCTGAGCAAGTACCGCCAGCGCTTCCCGACCGACTTCGACCCCAAGCTCGAGAAGTCGAACTTCCTCGAGACCAAGCGGGCCGACTTCGAGAAGGACGCGGCGGACGAGGTTCGCACGATCGTCATGGACAACCGCGCCGACCTGACCGAGGTCGAGCGGACCGTCATCGAGCACCGCTTCGGTCTCGAGAGCGGAGCCGAGAAGCCCATGACGCTTGAGCAGGTCGGCCAGATCATCGGCGTCACGAAGGAACGCGTGCGTCAGATCCAGAACAAGGCCATGGAGAAGATCCGCGTCGAGCTCGAGGCCAAGTTCCTCCGCGATCCTCAGAACGAGGAAGCTCGCGAGCCGGTCGCCGCCGGCTGAACGCGAAGGGCGCCGACGCGTCGACGCGTCGACGCGAAAATCCGATTCGTCATCGCCGCCCGGGTCATCGCCCGGGCGGTGTCTTGTGGTTACCCTGTCGATTGGAACAACGCGCACCGCCCCGGCCCGCCGGTGGGGCGCCCCAGCGGGCGTTTGGCGGGACCGACACGAGTGCGGCGCGTGTTCCAGCAGACGCCGAAAGGAGCGTGTGGGATGAGTGTTGCCGAGGTCGGTGTGCAGGAGACGGTCAGCCACACGGGGCACGTGAGCGCTGCGCCGATGGAGAAGAAGGACCCGCACGCGACGCGCTGGGGCGACTTCCTCAAGGCCACCATCAAGCTCGAAGCGTCCGACCTGATCATGAAGACCGATCAGCCGCCCGCGCTGCGCATCAAGGGATCGCTGAAGAAGCTCGACACCGAGCCGGTCTCGATCGAGGAATGGCGGAAGATCTGCGATCACATCCTCACCGAGGAGCAGAAGGCCGACCTGCACAAGTTCGGGTCGGTCGACTTCGCGTACGACTACAACGAGGACACGCGTTTTCGCGTGAACCTCTTCCAGGCGCGCGGCAAGCTCTCGGTCGCGGCGCGTCGCATCACGAGCAACATCCTCCCGTTCGAGAAGCTCGGCCTCCCGCCGGCGATGTCGGAGATCGCGATGCAGCCACAGGGCATCGTGCTGCTCTGCGGCGTCACGGGCTCGGGCAAGTCGACGACGATCGCGTCGATGCTCGACTACGTCAATCAGCGGAAGAACGTACACATCCTGACGATCGAGGATCCGATCGAGTACATCTTCACTGACAAGAAGGCGACGATCAACCAGCGTGAGATCGGCATCGACTGCCTGGACTTCAAGATCGCGCTCCGGGCGCTTGTCCGTGAGAACCCGGACATCGTGCTCGTCGGCGAGATGCGTGACCAGGAGACGTTCGAGGCCGCGCTGCACGCCGCGGAGACGGGTCACCTCGTGTTCGGAACGATCCACGCGTCGAGCACGCTCCAGACGTTCAGCCGTATCTACGGCCTCTTCCCGCAGGAGGAGGTCGAGCAGGTGCGCCGGATCCTTGGCTATCAGATGCGGGCGTTCGTCTACCAGAAGCTTCTGCCGACGCTCCACGAGAACATCCACCGCATCCCGGCGCTCGAGATCCTCATCAACAACAGCGTTGTGCGCAAGCACGTGCTCGAGGGGCGAGAGGGCGATCTCCGCGAGTACCTCAAGTCGATCGAGGCCCAGCAGACGGGCATGCTCGATTTCAACCAGTCGCTCGTGAACCTCGTCGAGAGCGAGATGATCCACCTCCGGGTCGCGATGGAAGCCACGCCGAACGCCGACGAGCTCCAGATGCGGCTCAAGAAGCTCGGCTGAGCCGCGCCTCGGCCGAGGCGATACCCTTGGCCCCCCGCTCCCACCCCGCGCGGGCTCGCACGCCAGCCACGCAAGAGAGGACGCCGTGTTCGATCCGAGCCATCCGATTGCCCTCGCGCCGCTGCGCCTCGCCGTCACAGCCGATCCGGCGGTGCTGGTCTCGTGGTGGAAGGCGCTGATCCTGCTCCTCCCGTTCGCGCCGTGGGCATGGCTCGTCTCGAGCGTGTTCGACAAGCACGCGGGACGGTTCTTTCTCGGTCAGGAGAAATGGGCCGCGATCCACAGCGTCGCGGGCTGCGTCGCCCTCGCCGTCGCGTTCCTGATCCCGATCCCCGCGTGGTGGGGCTTCCTAGTCGCGTTCCTCGCGGTGCTGCTCGTGCTCGGCGCGGACATCGGCGCCTTCGTTGTCATCGCGAACCAGGACGAGAACGTGCCCGAGCACGCCCGCCTGAAGATCGATTTCTCGAAGTTCGCCGAGGCCCGCAAGGCCAAGAGCGCCGCGAGGCAGCAGGCGAGCGTCAGCCTCGAGATCAAGAAGCCCAGCGGCGCGAAGCTTACGCCGCCGCAGAAGGAAACCCCAGAGTTCGAGACGCGTGTCGCGGCGGAGGCCGTCTACGCGAAGGCGATGGAGCACCGCGCGAGCCAGTTCGACATTCTGCCCGCAGGCAAAGAAGGTGTCTACGGCGTTCGCATGCTCGTCGACGGCGTGTACGTCGCGGGCGACCAGTTCCCCGCGGCCCAAGCCATCAAGATCATGGACTTCTGGAAGTCCTGCGCCGAACTCGACATCGAGGATCGGCGCCGAAAGCTTTCCGCGGACTGCGTCGTGGTCTACCAGGAGCGTCCCACCACCGTTCGGGTAACCTCTTCGGGCGTTCGTGGAGGGATGCGCGTCAACCTGAAGCTCAACCCGGCGCAGTCGGTCAGAAAGCCGTTCGCGGACCTGGGCCTGCTCACGGCGCAGCGAGAGGCGTTCGAACAGCTCGCGGAGGGTGGGCTCATCCTGCTCGGCGCCAAGCCTTTGCAGGGCGCGACGACCACGCTGTACGCCGCCGCCGGCACCCACGACGCCTACACCGAGAACGTGCAGACGGTCGAGGTCGAGCCCGAGGCGCCGCTCGAGGGCATCAGGCAGGTCAAGTTTGAGCCGGGCTCTGAGGGCGTCGAGTATTCAACAACGCTCCGCTCGATCCTCCGCCGCGATCCTGATGTGGTCGCGGTCGCCGAACTCCCCGACGAAGACACGGCCAAGGAGATCGCGCGTGCGGAGGTCGATCGCACACGCGTCTACCTCTCCATCCGCGCCGACGCGGCTCTTACCGCCGTTCAGTTCTTCGCCAAGGCCACTGGCGACGCCTCCAATGCGGCCAAGCCGCTGCGCGCGGTGATGGCCCAGAAGCTCGCCCGCAAGCTCTGCACGAACTGCCGGGTGCCGTACCAGCCGCCCGCCGAGATGCTGGCGAAGCTCGGACTGCCCGCGGACAAGGTCAAGCAGCTCTATAAGAAGGGCGGCCAGGTCCTCATCCGCAACAAGCCCGAGACCTGCCCCGTCTGCAACGGGACGGGGTTCGACGGCCAGATCGCGTTCTTCGAGTTCTTCCCGATCGGGACGGAGGAGAAGGAAGCGATCAGCAATCAGGACTGGACCGGCCTCCGCGCCCTCTGGAAGAAGCGTGGGCTCCCCACGCTGAGCCAGGTCGCGCTCCGGCGCGCGGCGGAGGGTCTCACGAGCATCGAGGAAATCACCCGCGTGACCTCTTCGGGCGGTCAGCAGCCGAAGAAGCGACCCCCGGAGGAGGCGGCCTGAGCCGCGAAGGGAACAACGCATGATCTTCAACATCATCGTCATAGGCGAGATCCTGGGCATCACCTGGGTCTGGGCACGGTCAGGCTTCTTCTCTGCGCTGCTCCACCTGCTCTGCACGATCGTGGCAGGCGCGTTCGCCTTCGCGGTCTGGGAGCCGCTCGCCTACGCCCTGCTCGGCGCCGCGCCCTCGGACGGGTTCTTCAAGTTCTTTGAGAACGTGGTCTGGACCGTCTCGCTCCTCGGACCGTTCGCGATCAGCCTGCTCCTGCTCCGCGCGTTCATGGACAAGATCGCCCCGGGCAACCTCCGGAACACCAGCGCCGTCGATATGGCAGGCGGCGGCGTTCTCGGATTCGTTTCCGCCTACCTCACCACGGGCGTCATCGTCATCGCCCTCGGCTTCCTCCGCATGGGCGGCGTCATGGGCTTCAAGCCCGTCGAGTACGACTCGGGCGGCAGCGTCGTCCGCGCCAGCGGCCTGTGGATCCAGGCCGAGAGCGTCACCGCGAACTTCTACGGCATGCTGAGCGACAACACGCTCCGCACGAGCCGGAGCCTCGACGAGCTCTATCCCGACCTCTCGACCGCGGGCTACGCGCTCCAACTCGGCTACAAGACCAAGACCCGCAACGCGATCAGGCCCGAGGACTTCGACGTCACGCGCGGCTTCGTCGTCGGTCAGGCCCAGGACCTCCCCCTGCGCGATCTCATCGCGTACGACGATGGCGCGGGTCAGCAGCAGGTCATGCTCCTCGACCGCGAGGTCCCCGGCGCCGGCAAGCTCTACGGCTACACCATCTCGTTCGGCCCCGGCGCCAAGGAAGACTTCGGCCAGGTGGTCCTGACCGCCGGCCAGCTCCGCCTGCTCGTCGAGAACACGAGCGGGGACGAGATCACGGTCCACCCGCACGCGGTGGTCAGCCAGGCCGACCCCGACAACGCCGAGGGCATGGGTCGGTGGCGCCTCAACGCGCCGGACCTCCCCGTGTCGAGCGTCTCGACCGCGAGCGAAGTCAACATGACGTTCGAGTTCTTCGTGCCGAGCGGGTACACGCCCGCGTTCCTGTACGTGAAGAACGTCCGGACCGACGTTTCGGGCATCGAACTCGCGCCGTTCGACTCGGCTTCGACCCTGGTCTCCGCCATCGCCCGAGGCGACCTCGGCGGCGGCACCGCGCGGGTCGAGAACATCGAGAACGAGTTCGCCACGACCGTCAGCTCGACCGGATCGAACAACCGGCGCGGCCCTGCCGACGGGCTTGAGATCTCCGATCAGGCCGGCTTCGTGTTCCAGAGCTCGCAGAAGGGCAGCCTGAACGTCGACAGTGAGAACCGCATCGTCAGCGGCAACCAAAAGTTCTTCCAGAGCGAGATCAGCGGTCGCAACGACGTCAGCCGCGAGCTCCGCATCGAACGCTTCTTCGTCGACAGCCGCAGCGTGATGGTCCAGCTCGACGTGAGCCAGAGTCGCCCGGGCAGTCTGCTCGGTCGGGCCGTCCGAGCCGCCTCGAACATCCTTCCCCCGCAGCTCGTCGACACCAACGGCGTCGCCCACCCCGCGATCGGCTACATCTACCGCGACAAGGACTACATCGAGATCCGCATCGACCCGGGCAACCCGATCCGGAGCCTCAGCGAGCTCCGCGACAAGTACGGCGTCGCCCTCACCGAGATCCGTGACGACCAGGAGCTCGAGCTGCTGTTCTACGTGTCAAAGGGCGTGCAGATCCGCTCGTTCACCCTCGGCAACCGCGGCATCATCGAGTTCAGCCCGCCGGTCGAGGCGAAGTAAACGACGCGCCGCGGATCGCCCACGACATCCGACGATGGCAAAGAAAAAGCCGGCCCCTCGCGGGCCGGCTCTTTTCATTCAGGCACGGTTCGAACGCTCGATCGATCAGGCGTCCGCCGGCTCGGCCTCGGGCTGCTTCGCGGCCTCGGCGGCGGCGGGCCGCTTGGACTTCTTCTTCTCGATCAGGTTGCCCTCGTTGTCGAACTCCATCTCTTCCTCGCGCTCGAGGTCGAGCTCGCGGTCCGGAACGACCCAGAGCTTCACGTTCGCCTCGAGGTCCGTATCGAACTTCACGAGCACCTCGAACGTGTCGACGCGCTTGATCGTGTGGGCGAGGCGCACTTCGCGCGGCCTGACGGCGAAGCCGAGCTCCGACAACGCCGAGGCGATGTCCTGCTGCGTCACCGAGCCGTAGAGCTGGCCCTGATCGTTGCACGACCGCGACATCGTAATCTCGAGCCCGTCGATCTTCTGGATCGCCGCCTGACGACGCTTGCGCAGCTCGGCGAGATCGGCCTCGGCCTGCTTGCGCTTGTCGGCGAGGTCGGCGATCATCGCTTCGGTCGGCACCGTGGCGAGGTCGCGCGGGAGCAGGAAGTTCCGGGCGTAGCCCAGACGCACGTTCACGACGTCCCCGACGATGCCGAGGTTATCGACGTTCTCAGTCAGCAACAGCTTGACGGTCTTGGCCATGGCAGAAGCTCCTTCCGCTGTCCTGCCCGCCTACGGATGGCCACCCGCGGCGGGAGTTCAGGAGCGCGAGCCACGGCGGCCCCGCCCCAACGTCTGCATGTGTCCCGCAGAGTCCCGCGGGGCCCGAGTTTAGGCGCCCTCGGCCCCGGCTTCGCTCACCGCGGCCTCGCCCCCACCGAATTCGGCGGCGTCCTCCGCGCCCTCACGCGCCCGCTCGGCTTCCTCGCGAAGGCGGATCGTGATCGGAGAATGACCGCCGAGCTGGGCTTGGTCGAACGTCACCCGCCCCTGCCGCACCAGGTCGAGCAGGGCAAGGAGGACGCCGATCATCTCCCGCCGCGTCCGCCCCTCGAGCACCCCGAACAGCGCGAGCTGACCGCCCGTCTCCCGCTCGAGCCGGTCGACGAGGTCCGCGGCGTGGAGCTCGATCGGCGTGTCGTCGTCCATCACCTCGTGCTCGCCGATGCGATCGAGGTTCACCGTCGCCGCGATCCGAGCGAAGGCCTCGACGATGTCGCTCAGGCCGACGTCGTCGAGATCAAGCTCGTCGTTCATCGCCTCAAACGCGGCTCGGAGTTCGGCCGAATGAACCCCGATCGGCGCCACGGCCGTCCGCCTCATCCACGCCTCGCGCCGCCGCTCGAGCTCGTCGGCCGAATCGCGGAACCGCTTGTATTCGAGAAGTTGCTGAACCAGCTCGTACCGCGGATCGTCCTTCTCGATGCCGGCGTTCGCCGCGCGAGCCGCGTCCTCGCCGCTCGCCCCCTCGGACCGCGCCGCGACCATCCGGCTCTTGATCTCCATCAGCGTCGCCGCGGTGACGAGAAACTCGCCCGCCGTGTCGATATCGAGCCGCTCGATCCCGTCGAGGAAGGCGAGGTACTGCTCGGCGATGGCCGCGATCGGGATGTCATGGATATCGAGCTCGTGCCGCCGGATGAGGTGCAGGAGCAGGTCCAGCGGACCGTGGAACGCGTCGAGATGCACGCGGTGGTCCTGCGCCATCGGTCGAGTGTACGCTTCCCGGATGACGCGGACCGATACCGACGCGGCGCTCGCACAGAGGATCCTCCGAGCGGAGGCGCGGGCGATCGAGGCCGCCGCCGACGCGGTGGACGAACACTTCGACCGCGCGGTCGATCTCATCTCGTCCTGCGCCGAGCGACACGCCTCGGTGCTCGTCAGCGGCCTGGGCAAGAGCGGACACATCGGCTGCAAGATCGCCGCGACGCTCAGCTCGCTCGGCGTCACCTCGCACGCCGTCCACCCGACAGAGGCCGTCCACGGCGATCTCGGGCGTTTCCGCCCCGACGACGTCGCCATTTGCATCTCGCACTCGGGCACAACGGAGGAAGTCGTCGCCCTCGCCGCGATTCTCCGTCAGGACGGCATCCCGGTCATCGCGATCACCCGCCGCCATCCCGAGTCCCCCTCGGCCCTCGAGCGCCTCGCCACCGCCACCATCGATGACGGCGTCGAGACCGAAGCGGGGGATGAACTCGACACGCCGCTCCTGGCGCCGACAAGTTCGACCACCTCCGCCCTCGCCATCGGCGACGCCCTCGCGCTCGCCGTCGCCTCGCGGGCTCGCTTCACCGACGAGCAGTTCGCGAAGCGTCACCCCGGTGGGCGCCTCGGCGGTCTGCTCCGCCCCGTGACCGACCTCCTCCGCTTCCGCGTCGGCGAGAACCTCCCGCTCATCGAACCGACCGAGACCGTCCGCGCCGCGCTCGAGCACGGCGCCGAAGCCGGCCGCCGGCCTGGCGCGTTGCTCGTCGTCGATCCCAAGGACGGCTCGCTCGCGGGCATCTTCACCGACGGCGACCTCCGTCGCCTCGTCCGCGCCGACGCCGCGAAGCTTGACGCGCCGATCGCCGACGTCATGACCAAATCGCCCCGCGCCCTCCAACGCTCCGCCCTCGCGCGCGACGCCGCGATCATGATCCAGGAACACCGCCAGGACGAGATCCCCGTCGTGGATGAGCACAATCGACCGATCGGCCTGCTCGATGTGCAGGACCTCATTGCCATGCGCCTCGTCGAACAGGACTGACCGCCCCGATGCCCCACTCCCGCTCGACACGTCCGCCCCGACGCAAGCGCGTGAACCCGGGCCTCTACGCGGTCCTGGCGACGCTTGGTCTCGTGCTCGTCATCGCCGCGGTCGCCGCGGTCACTGGCGGCGCATCGAACACACCGGCGCCGACCAGCATCGACGACGTCGAGTCAATCGTGCTGGGTGAGGGCGACAGCGGGCGGGAGATGCGCATCCAGCTCACCTCCGAGGACGATCGCGCCACGGTCGTCGGCGAGATCCTCGCGAAGAGCTACCAGCCCGAGTCGCCGACCCGCCGAAGGGTCGAGGAACCGCAGGCGTGGTTCTTCCTCGAGGACGGTCGCACACTCCACATCCGCGCCGACCGCGGGCGGTTCGACACACCCGTCGGCCGCGACCGACCCGAGCAGGGACGGCTTGAAGGCGACGTGACCCTCCGCCTCTTCGCCGAGAGCGACACGGGCGAACGGCCGATCCCGGGCGTCACCCCCCCGCTGTTGCAAGCCGTGGCCGAGGCGCCCGTGGATTTTGACCTCGCGGTCGGACAACTCGAAACGCCCGGGCGCCTCACCGTGACAAGCGACACGATCGAGTTCGCCGGCTCGGGTGTGAACGCGTTCGTCAACGAACCGCAGCAACGCATCGACGTGCTGACCATCGATCGCGGCGAGAAGCTCGTCTACACCCCGCAGGCGTCAGCGGCCACCGACACCACACCCACCACTTCGGCCCGCGCGCCGCCTACCGAGTCGCAGGTCGCCGTAGTCGACGCGACAACTGCCACGCCAGCAGAGCCGTCGGCGTCGGCCACCGCAAACGCCACCCCGCCCCGCGTCGATCTCTACGCCGCCGAGTTTCTGGAGAACGTGACCGTCGAGCAGTCCGGCCGCTCGATCCGCTCCGACACGCTCGCGGTGTGGTCACGACTGGTCGATCGCGAGATCCCCTCACAGGCAGCCATCCCATCGCCCGTGAACGCGCCGCGCGCTCAATCGCTTGCCGAAATCCTCGTCGGCGCTGTCTTCGCCGCGCAGTCCACCGCTGTCCTTCCCAGTCCGTCCTCGGCGCCGAGCGATCCGATCACGCTGACCTGGTCGGGGCGGATGAAGCTTGAGGCGATCCCGCCCCAGTCCACGCCCTCGGAGCTCGCGGAAACCGACCTGTTCGCGCGGTTCACCGCTGGCACCACAGGCGCGGTAACCTTCGCCGACACGGCAGGGTCGCGAAACGCGCAGGGCCGCGCCGCGGTCGTGGAGTACGACGACGCGGCCCGCGCCGTTTCCCTCCGCTCGCCCGTCGCCGACGTCCGCCTGAGTTCACCCGCGACGGGCGAACTCACCGGCGCGACGAACATGACCTTCAACATCGATGAGGGGATCGCGTTCGTCTCGGGCAGCGGCGAGCTCGTCGCGGCGCAGGACGGGACGCTCAAGGACGACGGCGCCCGCCGACGGCGGCGCATCCGCTGGTCCGACGCCGCGGCGTTCACCTTTGCGCGTGGAGGCGAGCGCCTCGAAGCCGCGTCGTTCGAAGGCGAGGTGCGCGGCGCCAACGACGACGCCACCCTCGACGCCGCGTCCCTCGACGTCACCTTTGCGCCGAAGGGCGCCGCTGACGCGAGCGATATCAGGCTCCTGCGCGTCGATGCAGAGGACGCGGACGCAACAGACGGTAAGGGCTCATCGCTCGTCGCCAGCACGCTCGCCGTCCACTTTGCCGAAGGCACGCAGGGAGAGGACGCCGACCCCGTCCGCGTCGTGACATCGGGCGAAACGCGCGGCGTCAGCGCGAGCGGGGGACGCATCGTCTCCGAGACGCTCGACGCCACGCTCGCACGAAACGACGAGGGCGATGTCGAGGTCGTAGCGGTCGAGGCCTCGGGTGTGCAGAACTTCGAGGACGGCCGAGGCCGCTCCGCGACCGCTTCGCGCCTGATTGCCGACCTCACCGCAGAGTCCGCGATCCTCGAGGGCGGGGCGAGTGGACTCGCGACCGCGTCGACGCCCACCGGCGCCATCGCTGGCGATCGCATCGAACTTCTCGGCGCCTCGCGGTCGGTCGCAGTCGACGGTGTCGGCTCCTTCGAACGCGCGGGCGACGACGGCGTCGCGATCACCGCGACATGGACACGGTCGATGCGCTTCGACGACGTTGCGGGCGCGCTCCGCTGCTCGGGAAACGCGAGCGCGAACGCCAGCGACACGCTCGGTCGGCGAGACGCCCTCGCGGCCGAGCATCTCTTCGTGAGCTTCACCCCATCGCCGATTGACGCGTCTGAACAATCCGACGCGGAGCGCCAACTGCTCAACGCCATCGCCGAGGGCGTCGGAACGAGCCCGACCGAATGGGCCACCGTCGAGCGTCGTCTGATCGACCCCACGGCGCCGTCCGGTTCGCCGGTTGAGCTCTATCACCTCGAAGGCGCCCGTGTCGAACTTGATGAGGGCGGCAATCTTCTCCGCGTCCCGGGTCCGGGGCTGATGGTCATCAAGACCGCAGGCGAGGGCGCATCGAGTGACGCGCAGGCGACCGACCCATTCGCTACCGAGGCCGGCGACGCGCTCTTCGAATGGTCGGGCGCGATGACCATGAACCGCCGCTCCGGAGTCGCGACGTTCGAGCGCAACGCAAGCATCGTCCACCGCCGCGCCTCCGACGGCGCCGTCACCACCATCGCCGCCGAACGCGTCGAGGCTGCTTTCGCCGAGCGCGAGGGCGCGGGCGCCCAGCTCACGCGCGCGGTCGCGACCGGGCTCGTCAGCATCGCAAGCGACGCCCGACGCATCAACGCCTCCCGCGTCGTCTTCGACGCTGACCGCGACATCGCCATAGCCGAGGCCTCTGACACCGAGACCGTGATGATCTACGACGAGACGGAGGGCGTGACGCAGGAAGACGACGGCCTCGAGTGGGACCTTGCGCGAGACCGCATCCGCGTGCAGAACGCGCGGACGGTCACGATCCCGCGGTAGTCAATCGATTCGTCTTACGAGTTCGTGCGATCGACGACGCGGTAGTCCTCGCGCTCGCCGCGCCCACGGAGCGGGTAGTCCTTGCGGAGCGGGTGCGCCGGGAACTCGGTCCAGGTGAGGATCCGCCGAAGGTCCGGGTGGTTCCGAAAGCGGATCCCGAACATGTCGAAGACCTCTCGCTCGGGCCACTCGGCGCCGGGCCAGAGATCAGTCGCGCTATCAACGTACAGCGACGGATCTTCATCGACGCCGTCCGTCGGGATCGACGGATTCACGTAGGTCTTGACGAAGAAACGCCAATCGTTCTTGTGGCTGACGAGCATGTAGTAGACGCCGAACCGACCCGGCATCGAGGTCGGGTAGTTCAGGTAGTCCACGCCGCCGACATCAGAGAGCAGGTTGAACGACATCGCGTCGTCGTCGCGGAGGAACTTGAGCACCGCGTGACAGTCGTCCGGATCGACCACGAGCGAGGCCTGCCCGCGGAACTCCGTGCCACGCAGCCGCTTGCCCGGAAAGGCCTGCTTGACCGCGGCGAACACAGGATGATCCAGCTTCGGCTTGCCGTTTTCGCTCATACCGCCAGTGTAGCCCGCTGCGCTTCGACGTTGTCGCCGTACAACACCACGGGCTTCCCCGCGTCCAACGCCATCCGAGTGAGTCGACGAAGCAGTTCGACAGGGACCACCCCCGCGTGGGCGGGAGCCGGTCGCATCGCGGGCCCTGAGGGTCCGACCGCGGCGCCATCCGCCGGCTCGACCACGACCGCGTTGGACACGATCACGGCCTCCGTGCGCACATGGTCAAACAGCGTGTCCGCCGTGCGCATGAGGTGGTCTTCCGCAGCCTCGATCATCGAGGCGGTCAACAACGCGGTCGGCTCGAGAAGCACGCCCGCGCCCGCCAGCGGCCCACCGTCGTCTCGGACGTTGGTGAAGATGCTCTGCGTATCGCTCAGCACATGCCGCGCGTGCGGCCAGACCCAGATCCGCTCGTAGCGCGCCGCGACTTCGGGCCAACGCTCCCCGAACCGCTCCGCTCCAGCCTTAGCCCAGGTCTCGAACGAGGACGTGAACACCCCATCCTCGGGGTGACCTTCGCCACCTACCCACCCCGAGCGGAGGCACGCGATCGATCCAGACGCCGACGGCGGATCGCTCGCGAGCGGGTTGCCGTCCCACGCCCGCGCCGTTTCTGCGCCATGCTCATCGGTGATGACATGGTCCCAGCCATCGTTATCGGGGGCCGCCGAAATCGTCCAGATCGCCATCCCGGACGCTAGGTCGGGAAAGGTGCACGCCGGCGTTGGGCGCGTCCGATAGCTGTCGGCTAGGGAGTTTGGATTCGGGAGGAAAGCCATGATGGCAGGTTCGAAGCTGGCTCGCATGAGGCAGGCCATGTTTGATTGGACGGCATCGCTGCGCGCAGGCCCCACGCCCGCGACGGACGAGCCGTCCGGGTCGATCGAGATCGAGTACGTCGCCCCCACTCAGGGCCCCGCCGATGCTGGGGAGGCGACGGTCGTGGGCGCCGCCACCGCCAACATCAGCCGCGAGGACATGATCGAGCGGCTGCTCGAACTGAATCCGAGCGTCACGCTCGAGTTCCTCGAGCAGTTCCCTGACGAGCGGCTGGAGCACTATCTGGCGCGCCTGACAACCGCTCGGCGACCGCGTGGTCCGGAGGCTATCTGGGTCCGCCGTCCTGAATCGAGCGCGATCGTGTCCCACGTCCGCGTCCGGTAACGCGCTTTGGCAAGCGATTCGCGTAGCGCTCACTGCTTCGTCGCTCGGGCTTATCTCACGCTTCTCGGGCGTCGATATGCCTGCGTCAAGGTGCGCAGCGGAACAGCCTGCGCAGAGCGTGGATCGGTTCAAGCAGTTCAAAGATCGGCGCCGTGAAGCAGTCTGGCGCTGCACGGAGGCACGCGACATGCCGCAGATCTCGACTATCGGGCGCATTTCCAGGGTCGTCCCCCATGCCGCGGCGGTCGCGCTGATCGCCGGCTCGCTCGCCACGATCGGTGGTTGCGGCGGTCGGGACGCCTCATACGCCACTGAGGACAGCGAGAGCACCCTCGCTCCGACGCTCCCGACGCCGACCCCGCCCCCGGACTTCGCCACCGTCCCCGCATGGGATGCTGAGAAGAGCTTCGCGACGGGACGCCTGAACCACGCCCGCCAGCCCGGCACATCCGACGACCCATACGCGATGCCGAGCAGCGGCGAGTTCGCGATCGAGAACGACCACGGCAGCGACGCCTGGGGCGTCGTCGAGGCCGCGACCTACGCCGAACGGTTCCGCCCGGAGCTTCAGACCGTCACGGACAAGAAGCCGAGCGGCCCGAACATGGCGTCGCAGCTCTACGGTGAGCTCTTGGGCACGGAGATCCCCGGAACCGGCGAGTTCCAGGGCCAGCACACCGTCAACATCCGCCAGATCAGCTTCACCAACGACGGATCGGACTTTGACCCGCAGGTGAGCCGTGACGGCCGTCGCCTCGTCTTCGCCTCGACGCAGCACACTCC
Organism: Phycisphaerae bacterium; assembly: GCA_002706885.1. GTDB lineage: Bacteria > Planctomycetota > Phycisphaerae > Phycisphaerales > UBA1924. The sequence continues at coordinate 19,618 of PAKY01000031.1, read as the reverse complement.
GACAGCGGACGTCTACATCAAGGACGTCGGCAGCCGCGTGCTCACCCGCCTGACCGACGATCCGGGCCAGGACGTCATGCCGACGATCAGCCCCGATGGCACGCGGATCGCCTTCACAAGCAACCGCACGGGCTCGTGGGACATCTGGGTGATGCCCGTCAACGGTGGTAAGGCGATCCAGGTGACCAGCGGTTCGAGCAACGACCTGCACCCGAGCTGGAGCCCCGACGGCCAGCAAGTGGTCTTCTGTCGCCTCGGACAGACGTCCGGGCGCTGGGAGCTGTGGGTCGCCGACGTTTACGACAACGCCGCGACGCAGTTCATCGGCTACGGCCTCTTCCCGGAGTGGTGCCCCAAGGAGGGGACCGGCGCGGGTGGGGCCGACCAGATCCTCTTCCAGCGCAGCCGCGAGCGCGGCGACCGCACGTTCGCGATCTGGACCATCGATTTCGACCGCGGCGCCCTCCAGGCGGGCCGTGAGACGCAGATCGCGAGCGACCCCGATTTCGCCCTGATCAACCCCGCGTGGAGCCCGGCGGGCGACCGGATCGCCTACGGCGCCGTTCCGAATCCCGACGAGTGGATCGGCTCGGGCGTTGGCGCGCTGCCACCGTCGGCCGCCATCTGGATGGTCGGCGTTGACGGTCGCGGCGAGGTCCCCCTCACCAGCGGCGCCTCGATCGACCTGATGCCGACGTGGAGTTCGGCGGGCCAGGTCATCTTCGTGAGCAACCGCAGCGGTGTCGAGAACCTCTGGTCGGTCGACATGGCCCCGGCGCTCCTTGCCGCGACCGGCATCTCGAACTCCTCTGACGACACGAACTTCGCGAGGAACCGCTCCGGACAGGGCCAGGACTCGAGCTTCGTGTCCGTCCCGACCGACGAGTAAACGCAGCATCTGCGCGTGGCGAGATTCACGACTCGCCGCGTTACAGGACCCATCGGCGTTGAGCCGATCTCAGGAGACGATCCGCGGGGACCGCGGTGATCGAAAGCAGGACGCCATGACAATCGCACAGTTCATGCTTACCGCCACGCGGAATCTGCGCGTGGCAAGCGCCGTCGCCTGCGCCGCGGTCATCGGCTGTTCGCTGACGGGATGCGGGAGCCGTCGGGCGGAGATCTATCCCCCCAACGTCCTCGTCGCCCCGTACGACACGGTCCGTGGTGACGTCCTCTGGGCGGTTACCCCACCCGCCAACGAAAGTGGCACAAGCCTGGTGGACCCGACGCACATCGGCGACCAGCTTGTGGCGACGATCACGGAGGTCAGGGGCCTCCAGTGCGTCCCGCTGAACCGGACCATCGCCGCGATGCGGGCACTTGAGATGACCCGCGTGACGACACCGGGAGAAGCCAAGGACCTCGCCCGAGCGTTGGGCGTCGATGGCATCATCGTCGGATCGATCACGGCCTTCGACCCCTACGACCCGCCCGTGTTCGGGATGACCCTCGCTCTGTACGGACGCGAGGACGCCCTGAACGGCAAAGAGGGTTTGCTTGACGATCCGCGTCTGTTTTCGATGCAGGCAACGGACGCGAGGCGGTCCGCTCTCACGGGTTACGACGAGCATCCGGAAGCCGTCGCGGCGAGGCATCTCGACGCACGGAACCACGACGTGCTCATCAGACTGAAGCAGTACGCGGAAGGACGCACCGAGCCAGAGAGCCCGCTCGACTGGCGCATCCATAAGGCGAGCATGGACTTGTACACGAAGTTCGCGACGAGCGCGCTCGTCGGCGATCTGCTCGATATCGAGTGGACCCGACTCGCCCGCGCGGCGCGGACCGCGAGCAACTGAGCAGGCTCCGCCGAGGCATCCGTCCCCGGCGAGCCGGACGGATTGACCGAAGCGGGCCTTCAACGGCCCCAAGACAGCCCGACACGAATCGCCGTGCGGGATCGAGCGGCCGGGGAGGGCCGCTCCGTCCCGTCGGCGCAGCATGATCCGCCCGTTTGGTGGGGGCGGGGTGGAGGATTGCCGCGATGAAGTTGCCGATCGCTGAGGCGTTCACAGAAGCCCTCATCCATGAACGGCATTTCAGCCCGTACACGGCGCGGTGCTACAGCGCCGACCTCCGGCAGTACGCGGACTTCATCGCCGAATCGAACGGGATCGAGCCGAGCGAGGCGTTGGAGCTTTCCCGCTACGAGGCGATCCGCGAGAGCGCCGAGGCCAACCGTCCCGCGCCCGAGACGATCGCGGGCGAGATCCGCCCCAGCTCGATCACGGACATCATCGTCGGCTCCGACGCTGAGGGCGTGAGGACGTTCCTCGCGCACCTCGCTGACAAGCAGTACTCCCCCGCCACCATGGCGCGGAAGATTGCGACGCTCCGCTCGTTCTACAAGTGGGCCCTCAAGAGGGGGTTCGTCGCGAACAACCCGATGACGCTCATCCGGACGCCGCGGCAGGCCAAGCGCCTTCCGAAGGCGATCACGGTCGAGCAGGTTGAGCGGCTGCTCTCGGCGCCGCCAGACGACAACATCCTCGGACGCCGCGATCGCGCGATCCTCGAGACGCTCTATTCGACGGGCATCCGCGTCAGCGAACTGGTGGGCCTCTCGATGGAGGACCTGAACTTCGAGAACGAGGCGCTCCAGGTTCGCGGCAAGGGCAAGAAGGAACGCCTCGTCCCGCTGGGACGCCACGCGCTCGCGGCCATTCAGCGGTACGTCGATCTCCTGTGCGCCGACAACCGCTTCGCGACGTTCTGGGAGGCCGCGCGACGGGGCGAACGGACGGGGCACCCGCTGTTCGTCAACAAGCACGGCCAGCGTCTCAGCTCGCGCTCCGTGCGACGGAAGCTCGACAAGTACCTCCGCGAAGCGGGGCTCGACCCGAGCATCAGCCCGCACACGCTCCGCCACAGCCTGGCGACACACCTGCTCGACAACGGCGCGGATCTGCGCAGCGTGCAGGAACTGCTGGGCCACCAGTCGCTGAGCACGACGCAGGTCTATACGCACCTGACGGCGCAGCGTCTGCACGACGCGTACGACAAGGCGCATCCGCGGGCCGAGGCGGGCTGAGAGCCGTCACGGCTCGTCCGATTCCGATTCTCCGAAAATCGCCCGAGTGATCGCCTCGCCGTCAGCCGGCACGACCTCCGACCGCTCGGTTCGGCGCGCGGTGTCGATGATGTGAATCGTCGGCATTGGGCCGGTATCGCCGCCCGCACAGAGGCGTCGGGTCGGCGACCACAACCACGCGGGGGTTGCCGTTTCGACGCCCGACGCGCCGGAGGCTCGTCGGATCGGCGGCAGTTCCGCCGTCAGGTCTCGTGCCGCCCCGAGCAGCGGATCGGACGGGCCCGCGACGAAGATCACCCGTCCAACGAGGCGTGTCGGGAGCGAGAACGAGACGTCCAGCCGCGACGCAAGGCGGTTCCGAGCCGAACGCAGCCCCGCGCGGAACGCCTCGATCATCGCCCTCGCGTCGACGTCGCTCGTCGCTTCAAGTGGGATCGCGAGGAAGATGAATCGGGTGTCGCCGTCGCCGGAATGCTGATGCTCCGCTGCGGCCTCCATCGCGTCGGCGAATGACCACCGGTCGTTGTCGCCCGGATCGAGCGGAGCGAGAAGCGCGCCGGCGAAGGACGGAACCGTCGGCCAGGACACGGACGACGGCCCGGGCAGCAGAGCGAGATCGTCAACGAAGCGATCGGGCGGGACGACGTAGTCGGTCTCGTGATGGGGCGGCGGCTCGTGATAGGCCATCTCGAACACGACGCCCGAATCAGCGGCGTCGGGGATCCACGACCACGTCCGCATGCGCCCGGTGGCGGACTCGACGGTCAACGCGAATGAACCGCCGTCTGCGCGGCCGCGATAGATCACATCGCAGGGGCTGGAGGCCGCGAAATCGACGACGACGGTGTCAGCCAGCATGCCAGAGCCCATCCCACCGATCAGCGGTAGGTGGCGCGGGTCGCGGGTGAGAGCGATCTGGAGCGGCGGCAGCCAGAGAGGGGGCAGGGCCTCGGCGAGCAGATCGGCCGTGGAAACGCCGTCTCGCTCGATCCGGAAGACGACGTCCTCCCGACCCGGTCGCCATGCTCGCAACTCGCTGGCTTGCATCTCAGCAACCAGAGCCTCGAACTCGAGACGGAGGTAGCTCTGCGGGAAGTACGCGACATCGAGCGTCGCCGGGCGCGCGGCGTTCTGACGAACGGTGACCTTGGCGGCCCAGGGCCGGACCGCGTGGGTGGCAACGAACCTATCGCCGATGGTCATCAGGTCGCGAGCGTTCGCCCAACCTCGCGCCGCGATCGGCTGTGCTTCGATGGCGGTCGCCAGCAACGCTGCCAGCAGTGCGGCTGCCCGCCTCATGACGCCGTGCTCGAGAGGGACGCTGCGAGTTGCGCGACCGGTGCGCCCCTACCAGGGATCATCAGATCCGGATCGATCTCCGCGAGCGGCGCCAGTACGAAGAGCCGCTCGTGCATCCTCGGGTGCGGAATGGTGAGGTCATCGCTCGCGAGCACGAAGTCATGGTACATCAGGAGATCGAGATCGAGGGTGCGCGGCCCCCATCTGGATTCACGCGATCGATCCCGACCGTGTCGTCGCTCGATCGTCAGGAGACAGCCGAGCAGGCTGACGGCGTCAATCGTCGTCCGGATGCGCACGACGCCGTTCAGGTAGGTCGGCTGCTCGATCGGCCCAACGGGCGGCGTTTCGATGAACGTGGAAACTTGATCAACCCGTGTTTCGGGGAGTCGATCGATCGCCGCCACGGCGGCTTCGAGTGACCCGCGCCGGTCGCCGAGGTTGGCTCCGAGTCCGATCCAGGCTGGCAGGTCCGATTCGACGGGGCGGTCGGGCATGGTGAAATGCAAGACCGCCCGGCACGCCTGGGCAAGCGGGGGCTTGCCAAGACGAGCCGGGCGGGGAGAGCTCGGAGCGGATGATCGGGAAGGAGCGCTTTACTCAGCGGGCTGAAGGTCGCGGAGATGGTGCTGCATGTGGGCCTTGAGGCGGAGCAGGATCGAGCTGTGCATCTGGCTGACGCGCCTCTCGGAGAGGTCGAGGGTGGCGCCGATCTCCTTCATGGTCATGCTCTCGTAGGAGTAGAGCACGACGATGAGGCGTTCGGCGCGGCTGAGGCCCTTGGTGATGAGGTCCTTGATGTCGCGGCGCTGGAGCGACTGCACCGGGTTGATCTGCGACTCGTCGCGGATGACGTCGATCTCGCGGAGATCGCGGTTGCCGTCGCTCGAGTTGAAGGTGCGCGACAGGCTGGTGATGTTCTTGGCCTCGGAGTCGCGGCGGTACTTCTCGAACTCGCCCGGATCGATGTTGAGGCGCTTGGCGACCATGTCGTCTGTAGCGCGATGACCGGTTTCCGCCTCGATCTGGCGACGGGCCTCGTCGACGCGGCTCGTGCGGTGACGCACCAGGCGCGGGACCCAGTCCATGGAGCGGAGCTCGTCGAGGATGGCGCCGCGGATGCGCTGGGCGCAATAGGTCTCGAACTTCACGAGGCGAGCGGGGTCGTAGCCATCGATGGCGTCCATGAGGCCGAAGAGGCCCGCGGACATGAGGTCTTCGAGATCCACCTCATCGGGGAGACGAGCATAGATGCGCTCGGCGTTGTATCGCACCAGATGGAGGTACTTCTCCCAAAGGAAGTTACGAATGTCGACGTCGCGGCCTTCGAGGTAACGCTCCCAGACCTGTTCGATCGGGATGTCGTCGAACGGTGAGGCCTTGCCTGAGGCTTCGGCGTGACGAGCCGACGACCGGGCGCCGCTGCGTGGGGAGAACGCGAGGGATGCTTTGACTAGTGACACGGTCCGCTCCTTGACCCTACGTGTCGATGCTGTTTGTCGCGCCCGAACCCGCCAGAAGAACGCGGGGGACGCCGGTGTGTGACTTGAACGAAACGGCCGTCCTGGCCCCGCCGCTCAAACTCGACAACCGGAACTATACCAGAATCTTTCATGCTTGCGCGGTACATGTGTGAACAATCATTCACTTTCTCGCCGCCCGAACAGGGGCTCGCGCGGCGCGATCGATTCATTTGTCATCGCCAAGATGATGCGTGACCTCCTGCGGCAGTTCCGGCACCTCCGGTATGGGGTTGTCGTCACGGAACTTCGTCAGGAACTCGCGACACGCCGACGAACCGGCAACGCCGAGAAACAGGCCCACGAAATAGCAGACGAGCATTGCCGTGGTGGCGCGAGAGAGTGTGTTGAGCGGTGTGGCGCCGGCGGAGAGACCCGCGATGACGGCGACTAGGAACGCGGACATCGCGAGCATGCCCGCGACCATCGAGCTCGCGCTCTGGCCGAGTCCCTCCGTCGCGTCTCGCTCCGGCGATGCCATCGCTGAGGCATCGGCCCGGGGGGGTCGCGACATGAGCGCGATCGAAGAGTTTTAGCGGATGGCGCGACGCCCGAGGGCGGACGCCTCGACGCTGGATCCGACCATCGTCGCGAGGCGATCCCCGATCGCGTGGAGATCCTTCGCCGCAGGTCGGCCCCGGCTTGCGACCACCAGCGGCTTGCGTCGCCCCACCGCCTTTGACACGCTGGCGTCGCGTCGAATGGCGCCGAGTAGAGACGGTGACCAGCGGAGGAACCGCTCCGTTGTCGCGCGAAGCCGACGATGGGCCATACGACCTTCGTCGTGGCCATTGGCCATGTTGACGATCACGCCGAGTCGACCATCGAGTGAAGCGCCGCCGATGCCCGACGCGTCGAGGCGGCGGCGCAGGCACTTGAAGAGCATGTACGCGTCGGCCTGCGCAGTGGGCTCGGGCGTGGTGACGATGATGGAGCGGTCGGCGGCGGCCATAACTCCTGTCACGAAGCGTCCGACACCAGCGCCGAGGTCGACGATCACGACATCGCGTTTGGCCGCTAGCACGGCGAGCGTGCGCACGAGCGGACCCGCTGCATCGGGGTTCTGCTCAACGCCCGGCCCCACAGCGCCAGCGATCAGGTCGAATCCGTAGGGTGTCGGCGTGGCGACTTGCGCCGCATCGTGATCGCGACCGAGGCGTCGCCTGGCTTCAACGCCACAAAGGATGTCCGCGTTGGCGACGCCGAGGTCGGCGTCGACGAGCGTGACCTTCAGAGAGGCCGCTAGGACCGCGGCGATGTTGACGGCCGCGGTGGTCTTTCCCACACCGCCCTTGCCCGAGGCGATGGCGACGACGAGTCCGCGCGGAGCGCCGATGACGGCCGACGATGAGGAGCTGTTTGGAGGGCGACGGCGTCCTGCTTCGATCTCCTCGCGGAGCCTCGAGGCCTGGTCGCGTCGGTGCTCGAGCATTCGGACAGTCACCGGCGCCTCGATGTCTCGAAGCCGTCGAGGATCAGCCCCGCGAGCGACGCGGACGTGGCGCCTTCGATGTCGTCGGGTACTTCCTGGCCTGTGGTGATGTACGCGATCGGCAGCTTCGTGCGTTCGACGGCATCGAGGATGACACCGGCGCCCGGCGCCTCATCGAGCTTGGAGAGGATGAGCCCGTCCGGCCAGGCGGCGGCGTAGGCGTCGTTGACGCGTGAGATGGCCTCCCCGCCTGTCGCGGCGGAGCAGACGAGACGTCGCTCGTCGGGCTGGACCGCCGCGAGGATGTTCGCGAGCTCGTCGATCCGGCGGGCGTCACGTTGGCTCCGTCCGGGGGTGTCGACAATGACCACGTCGTGCGTGCGACCGAGTTCCTCGCGAGCTCGGGCCGCCTCTTCGGGGCGGGTCGTCACGCGGAGCGGCAGACCGATGATGTCGGCGTACACCCGGAGCTGTTCCGCCGCCGCGATGCGGTAGGTATCCGTGGTGATGAGCGCCACGCGACGGCCGTGGCGGAGCTTGAGCAACGCCGCGAGCTTGGCGATGGTCGTGGTCTTCCCGACGCCCGTCGGCCCGATGAGCGCAATGACGCGGGGGTCGGGGCCGGTATCGATCTTCCCGTCGCTCGTCGGGATGCGTTCAGCGATCAGACGCGCAGCGGTTGCGCGGACGAGGTCGTCATCGGCGCACTCACTCGGGGTCAGTTCCGAAGCGATCGCTCGCTGAAGCTCTTCGATGGTCGCGGGTGGCGTTTGCTGCTCGGCGAGCCGGCGGCCGAGCCGTTCAACTGACTCGGGGACAGCGACGGGCCGTCGCGAGTTGGGCACGCCCTCTCGAGGGGCCGCCGTCGTGGAGGAGGCCCCCTTCGTCTGCTTCATGATCTCTTCGACCATGCCTCGGAGCGACGCGAGTTCCCGCTCGATCTCGGCCGCCCGATCGTCGTCCGACGTCGTGGGCGGCGTCAGCGCGCGAGGGGCCTTCTTCGGCGCTGCTTGTTTCTGAGGTTCGGGCCTCGGCGCCTCGGGCTTTGGCGCCTCACGCTTCGACGGCGGAGGCGCCGCGCGGTCCGTCGTCGGCGGTGGCGGTGCGACGGCGACGCGCTTCTTCGGGAGAAGCTCCTCCGGCACGCCCGCTCCGGTCTGCGGCTTCGACCGCCGCGGCTCGGGGAACGTCGCAACGCTGAATGGGCTGAAATCGTCGTCAGTCGACGCCATCGCTGCGGAGGCTCGCGTCATGCGCTCGTCCGCCGTCATCGGCGCGGGCGCCGCGTGCTCACCCGATCCCGCGGCGGTGATCTCGTAGACGTCGCGCCCACCGACGCCGAGCGCCCCGCCCGCGCGGACGCATCTCGTCCGGATGATCACCGCGTCGGGCCCGAAGGTTCGCTTGACCTCGGCGAGCGCCTCGGCCATCGACCCTGCCTTGATTGTGGTTGGTTGCGTGCCCGCCATCCTGGCTCACCCGCTCTCGAATTGTGCTTCGCCGGGCCTCCTGCCCAGCCATGCTTCCACAATATCACAACCGTCGGCGCAGCGTCACCTTTCTCAGGCCGCGGCGCCCGCCATCTCGGCGCCGGCTGGGGCAACGAGCCCCATCGACTCAACCTCGACGTCGCTCGATACCTCGTTGTAGCCGAGCACCGCCACGTGCGGGAGTGTCGGGGCGATCATTTGACGGACCGGACCGCGGACCTGCGGCGACGCCACGACGACGGCGGGATGCCCCGCCATGGTCACCCGTTCGAGGGCGCTCGCGATGCGCTTCGTGAACCGCTGAGCCTCCCGCGCTGGCATGTTCACGGTCGTGCCCGCTGCGCCGCGTTCGACGTACGCGCTGATCTGGTCCTCGAACGCTGGGTCGAGCGTCACGCAAACGAGCCGCAGACCGCCACCCTCCATCGGAGATGCGTGCTGGTGACAGATCGTGCGACGGAGGGCGTGGCGCGCGTACTCGGTGAGGACATCGAGATCGCCCGTCTTGGGAGCCCAGTCGCCGAGAGTCTCAACGATCGTCTCCATGTCGCGCACCGGAACGCCCTCGGCAAGGAGGTTCTGGAGCACCTTCTGCAGGTCGCCGAGCTTGACCGTCCCCGGGATGACCTCCTCGACAAGCTTTGGGGCTTTGGCCTTGAGCCCCTCGACGAGGTTTGAGACTTCTTCGCGTGTCAGCAGTTCGGCGCCGTGGCGCTTGGTGACCTCGGTGAGGTGGGTCGCGATGACGGTGCTCGGATCGACGACGGTGTAATTCATCGTCTCGGCCCGCTGTTTCATGGAAGCGTCGATCCACCACGCGTCGAGGCCGAACGCGGGCTCCTTGGTCGGCTCGCCGTCGAGGCGCCCGGTGGTGATGCCCGAGTCCATGGCGAGGAGCTTGCCCGCGTGCACGACGCTCTCGGCGACAGCGTTGCCTCTGACCTTCACACGGTAGATCTGCTGCCCGAGCTGCATGTTGTCTCGGATGCGGACGGGGGGCATGACGAGGCCGAGCTCGACCGCGAGCTGACGTCGGACGGCGGTGATCCGCTCGAGCAGGTCGCCGCCCTGGGCCTTGTCGACCAGCCCGACGAGGCCGTAGCCGACCTCGAGCTCGAGCACGTCCACCTTGAGCAGGTCCTCGACGGGCGGCGGCTCCGGCGCGGCCTCGGACGCGGCGTGGGCGCCGGTCTGGATGGAGGCACGCTTCTTCTTCGCGGCGCGGAGCGTGAGGATCGCCATGGTGATGATCAGGGCGCCGATCGTGAGGAGCGGGATCGTCGGGAGCGGCGTCAGCGCGAGCATAACGAGGAAGCCGCCCGTGATGAGCAGGCCGCGGGGCTGGCTCGATAGCTGCTTGGTCAGTTCGCTGCCCAACTCGCCCTCCTGGCTTGACTGGGTGACGATCAGGGCGCTGGCGATCGAGATGACGAGGCTGGGGATCTGGCTCGTCAGCCCATCGCCCACGGTCAATATCGTGAACGTTTCGGCGGTCTGCTGGGCGGGCCAACCGCGCTGAATCATGCCGATCGCGAAGCCGCCGACGATGTTGATCGCGGTGATGATGATGCCCGCGACGGCATCGCCCTTCACGAACTTGCTGGCGCCGTCCATCGAGCCGTAGAAATCGGCCTCACGCGTGATCGAATCGCGGCGCTGTCGGGCCTCCTGCTCGTTGATCAGGCCGGCGTTCAGATCGCTGTCGATCGCCATCTGCTTGCCGGGCATGGCGTCGAGGGTGAAACGGGCCGCGACTTCGCTGATGCGCCCCGCGCCCTTGGTGACCACCATGAACTGCACGACCATCAGGATCAGGAAGATGATCACGCCGACGACGAGTTCGCCGCCCGCGACAAATTCACCGAACGTCCGGATCACCTGACCCGCGACGCTCATCGCCTCCTCGGGGCTGTTGGCGTCCGCGGTGAGGATGAGCCTCGTCGAAGCGACGTTGAGCACGAGGCGGAGCAGCGTCGTGGCGAGGAGAAGGCTTGGGAAGACGCTGAACTCGAGCGGCTTGGTGACGTGCAGCGTGGTCAGGAGCACGATCACCGCGAGCGCGATGTTCACGCTAATCATCAGGTCGAGCACCGCGGGCGGCATCGGCACCAGCACGACCGCGAGGAGCATCACGAAGCCGAGCGGGACGATCAATCCCCGGTTCGCGTGGAGCCGTTCGAGGACACGTCGAGGCGTCAGCCCGCCGATGCCGACGCCCGAAGATGGTGAGAGCGCCCGGCTCACGCGGCGTTACTCCCCACCGTGCTGGCGGCAGCGCCTCTCGCTCGGCGCGGGGCACGGTCGCGGGCTCGCTCGTCGACGCGGTACACGAACGCGAGAACCTCCGCGACGGCCTCGTAGTGCTCCGGGGCGATCTCGTGACCGACCTCGGTCCCCCAGAACAGCGCCCGGGCGAGCTTGGGGCGCTCGACGATCGGCACGCGGTTCTCCTTCGCGAGGCGTCGCATCTGGAGCGCGAGGAGATCGGCGCCCTTGGCGATCACGCGCGGGGCGTTCATCTCGTCGGCGTCGTATCGGATGGCAACCGCGAAGTGGGTCGGGTTGGCGATCACGACATCGGCATTCGGCGTTGCGCCCTGGATCTGGTTCATCGCGATCTTGCGGTACATCTCGTGGCGACGACGCTTGACGTCCATGTCGCCTTCCATGTTTCGGCGTTCGTCCTTGACCTCGCTCTTGGTCATCCGGAGGTCACGCTTGTGCTTCCAACGCTGAAAGAGCAGGTCGGCGACGCCGAGGATCAGGAGGACGACGCACAGGGCGATCGCGAGTTCGAGAGCAAGCCCGCCGATCACCCCGAGAGAAGCACGGAGGCCGAGGCGAGGCAAGGCAGAGATCGCGGGGAAGCGATGCCAGAGGATCACGCCCGCGACGATGCATGCCGCGGTGGCCTTGAGGATGCTCATCAAGCCCTTGACTAGCCCGGCGGGGCCGAGGACACGGCCGAGGCCCTTGATCGGGTCGAGTCGGTCGAGCTTCGGCTCAATCGGCTTCGTCGAGAAGAGGATCCCGGTCTGCGAGAGCTGGCTTGCGAGCGCGACGACGAGCGCGATGGCCATCAGCGGGGCGACCATGATGCCCGCGTACGTCATCGCGTGACGGAACGAGCCGCCCGCCGACGCCGCGAGGATCGGATCGTCGGCCGCGGCGTACCCAGAGAGCGTGCCGTGCGTGAACGACAGGGCCTGGTCGGCGAGCCAGCCGCCGAGAAGGACGATCGCGGCGGTTCCGGCGGCGAGCCCGAGGGCGGCGGAGAGATCCGTACTCTTCGCGGTCTGACCCTTCTCGCGCGCGTCGGCGAGCTTGCGGCTCGTGGGCTCCTCGGTGCGTTCTCCCATGTCCTCAGGCATGGATCACACCGCCTCCCATCGCGAACGCCGGGAGGGAGATCTCGTAGATCCATCGTTCGATGGTCCGGATGACGTTGAAGATGTATTCCGCGATGGTGTCGCTCACGCTGAACAAGGCCATGATGAGGCCGAAGACCCCGAGGAGGATGCCGATCGCGAAACCGACGCTCATCACGTTGAACTGCGGAACGGTCCGCATCACGAAGCCCATGGCGAGCATCGAAAGAAGGACCGCGACGCCGACGGGCGCCGCGATGCGGATCGCGAGTTCCGTGCCCTCGTTCAGTGCGCCGAGATATCCGGCGAGGGGGGCGTCGGCGAACGGAAGACCGCCCGCGGGCAGCGAGCCGAAGGTGTCGAGAAACGCGAGCAGTGTGGCGTCGAGCCCACCCATCATGAAGAACACCGAGAGCGTCAGGAAGAACAGCATCGTGCCGATCGCGTCGAGATTGATGTCGAGTTCCGGGTTCGAAGCCTGGGCGACCGCGAAGCCGAGCTGGTAGCCGATGACCTGGCCAGCGATCTCGACGGCGATCATCGGGAGTCCGGCGATCAGGCCGATCGAGACGCCGAGGAAGATCTCGCTTGCGACGGTGTAGACGTACGCGCCGAGGGGCAGCGGTCCGACGTGGCGCGTCTCGTCCGGGAGCATCGCGTAGACCGCGACGGCCATCATCGCCGCGACGAGGGCTCGGACGCGGATCGGGACGCTCTGGCCCGCCAAGAGCGGCGTGAAAACGAACAGCCCGATCACCCGGCAGAAAACGAGCGACCACGACGCGGCGTGTTCGACGTAGAACTGGGCGAGGGGTGAATCGAGATCCATGGCGGCGCGGTTTTCCCGGTCAGAACAGCCTGAAGGCCTCGTATGCGTAGTCGACGAGCTTCATCGCGATCCACGGCAGGAGCAACGCGGTCACGAGGATCATCACAACGATCTTGGGGACGAATGAGAGGGTCTGGTCCTGGATGCTCGTCACCGACTGCGCGAGCGAGATCACCAGACCGACGAGGATGCCGACGAGCAGGATGGGCCCGACGATGAGCAGCGCGAGGATGAGCGTGTCCCGCACCAGGTAGACCGACGACTCGTCATAGTTCACGGGGCGCCTCCAATCGATCGCGGGGCCGAGAACGCCAGATCACACGGGCGCCGACCAGGGGAAGCAGCAGCAGCCCGATCGCGGCCTCTTCCGCCGACATGCGCGCGCTCATGCCCTCGGTCACGAAGCTCTCGAGAAGCGATCCAACGACGAGCGACCACCCGTCGACCAGAACGAAAAGCAGCAGCTTGAAGGGGAGGCTGATCAGCACGGGTGGGAGCATCATCATGCTCATCGAGATGAGCACGCTCGCGATGACCATGTCGATCACGAGGAACGGCAGGTAGACCCGGAAGCCCATGAGGAATCCGACCTTGAGTTCGCTGAGCATGTACGCCGGCACAAGGACGGTCAGGTCGACGTCCGCCCTGGTGAGCGCGGAGGGCTCCGAGGTATCGACGCCGCGGTAGTTGAGGAACGTGTAGACGGTCGACCAGTTCCCCGTCGCTTCGATCTGGTCGAACATGTAGTCGCGGATCGGCTGACGCGCACGGTCCCAGAGCTCGTCGTACCCCGCGATCTCGCCCGCCTGCCACGGCTCGACCGCTTCGTCCCACACACGCTCCATCGTCGGCGCCATCACCATCGCGGTCATGAAGAGTGCGAGCCCCGTGATGACCTGCGCGGGCGGAACCGTCTGCGTGCCGATCGCCTGGCGCAAGAGCGCCAGAACGATGAGGATCCGCACAAAGCAAGTCGTCATGAGCATGATCGACGGCGCGAGCGCGAGCACCGTCAGCAGCACCATGATGTTCAGCGCCACGCTGAACCCGTCGCGATTCTCGGTCCCCACTCCGGCGGGCGGGACGGGGCCATCCGGGCCACCCGGCACGATGCCGCCGTAGGTCGCGGCGTCGGCGGGCGAAGCCGGCAGGAGGCGCGCGGCGTCACCGATCATGCGAAGGGGATTCAGGCCCTCGGTCACGGGACGTTCGGGCCTCGGGAGGTCCGCCGTCGGCGACTGGGGAACGGGCGGCGTAGGCGTGGGTGGACCCGCGACATCGGCGGCGCGCGACGATCCGACGACGATCGCGAGAACCACGATCACCAACACCCGCATCCACATCACGCGATGCCCCGCGACCGCCACTGTTCCAGGCGGTCTCGCAACGCCGCGATCGCGTCGTCACCGTCCGCGGACTCATCCCGTCCGGGCGGGGCAGCCTCGACCGGCGTACGGAGCAACTCGACGCGATCGCCACTCTCCTCGACATGAACGGTTCTCGATGCCTCTTCGATGCCCCAAGCGGCCTCGTCCATCCGCTGTGACTCGCCCGCGAGCGTGTCGCGGAAGCGGGCGGCCATCGAGGCGCCTTCGGCTTCGGTCGTCCTCGAGACGAGGTTCGCGACCTCTTCCGACCCGGTGATTTCGCTCAGCGTGCGCATCCCGCCGCCGCGACCGTGCGTTTGCGAGACGACGAGCACGCGTGAGCCAACGCGGATGAGGGCGAGCGTCTGCCCGCGAGCGACGGGGTACCGGGCGAGGACGTCGACGACGCCCGACGGCGCCTTGCCGCCTGCGCCGAGCCTGCCAGCCAGACCGGCCGAGCCGCTCGCCTTACGCATGACCCACGCGGCGCCGACGATCAGCCCGATCACCGCGACGAGCGGACCGCCGACCGCGATGATCTCATCGATCAGCGCCGTCCCCGATTCCTCTGTAGGAAGGCCGTCGTCGATGAAGCCGAACGACCCGCTCGGCACGCCCAGCGGGCGTTCGGCGTCGGGCACATGGAGCGCCGGCGAGCCGAACGCCGCGGCGGCGGTCGCGATCGCCGCGATCGCGGCGTACAGGCGTTGTGCCCGTTGATCGGTCTTCACGAGCCCTCCCTGGCTCTTTTCCACGCCGCGCTCCGCGCGGCGGCCCCTGGATCATCCGCGAGCGTCACTCCGCCGCGGGGTCGATGATCTCGTTGACGCGTACGCAGAAGTTGTCGTTCAGGACGAGCACCTCGCCCCTCGCGATGTGACGGCCATTGACGTAGACGTCGACCGGGTCACCCGCGAGCTTGTCGAGCTCGACCACCGCTCCGTCGCCGAGACGGAGGACGTCCTCGACGAGCATCCGCGTCCGACCGAGCTCGATGCTCACATCCAGGTCGACGTCACCGAGCAGATCGAGCCCGTCCGCCGCGGCGTTCAGATCGACCGGAGCAAAGACCGGCATCTGGAACGGCGTGGCGTCGGGTGGCGGGGCGCTGCGAGGGGCCGACGGGCCCGGACCAGCGCCGGCCGCGACCGCGGCCTCGCTGGCCGTCGCCTTCGCGTCGTCACGAGCCTCATCCATCATGGAGGTGATGTCGTCGTTCACCGCTCCGCCCGATGCGTCGGCGTCGCTCTGCACCGCGCTGACCGCCGCCATCGCCGCGGCGAGGGCGCTCTCGGCGATCCCGCTCGGCTTTGGAGCCTCCGCGACTGGCTCCGGCTCGCTCTCGGGCTCTACCTCTACCTCGGCCTCGGACTCCGGCTCAGCCTCGGGCTCGGGCTCGCCGGACGGCTCGTCGCCGTCATCCGCCGACGCATCGGCCGCCGGAGCGTCTTCATCCGGAGTGTTGTCCGGCGCAGCGTCTTCCGGCTGCTCGAGATCGTCGTTGCGATCCGCTTCGTCGGTCATCCTGACCGCCTCCACCGGCTCCGCCGGCTCCCAGTACCCACATTGGCGTCCCGCGCACGTCCCGCGGCATCGGCTTGGATCGGTCGCCGGTCGGCACAGGCCACAAACTTTGCCGCTCTGCGCGCAGAATCCATCGTTCACTGCGCAGAATCGGCCTGTCCGGTCGCGACCCGCAGCGGATCAGAAGTCGGCGGGGTTGCCGGTCAGTGTCGGAATGAGGACGTCGTCGACGCGCGAGACGCCCTCGGCGTCGTGCCCGAACAGCTCATCGACGTACGCGGTGACCTGGCGGTCGATCGTGGTCCGCCCGGGCTCCGAGAGCTGGCGATCGAGGGCGCTGGCAATGATCTTGCCAATCCCTTCCTTGATCTCGGACGCGCGGGTCTCGAGGATCCGGTTCACGCGCTCGAGGTGCTTCTGCCGCACTTTCAGGACGATCTCGGCCTCCCACTGCCAGACCCGCCCGGTCGTGCGGTTCTGAAAGCGGTCGTGGATCATCTTGACCTCGCTGATCTGCTCATCGGGGTCGGTCTCGCCCAGCTCGATCTCGTCGGCGTAGCTGTCGCTGGCGGTGGTCATGCCGACCAGCACGTAGACCCCCACGGCCTCGATGAGCATGAGCGCGGCCACCGCGCCGATCACGACGATCGGGCTCTTCTTCTTTGGCTCCTCAGGAGCCGCCTGGTTCTCCTGCGCCTCGGCCATCGCCGTCGCCTCCCTTAGCCGCCGCCCCGCCCGGTACCGAACGCGTCCCGAGACACCTGATCGACCAGCCGGTCAGTCATGTAAATCTGCACTCGGCGGTTCATCGCGGTCGGATCACCGGACCCGTCGCCGCGGTTCTGCGGCTCGACGTTACCGGCCACCTCGATCCGCAGAATCCGCGCATCTACACCACATTCGTTGACGAGGAACTCCTTCGCCGCCTTCGCCCTCGCGTAAGCCGCGTCGTCGTACTCCCCCGTCACCATCAGGTCCTCAGGCCCCGAGGAGTGGCCCACCACCCGCGTGATCTGGTTGCGGTCCCGGATGAGGGGCGCCACCTCGTCGCGGAGTTGCTGCTGCATCGCGGGGGTGAGGTTCATGACGCCGCCGTCGAAGGTGATGGTCTTGCCGACCGTGTGATAGTTCCCGTCGTGGACATAGCTCACGGTGGGGTCACGGCCGACGGTGTTCGTCTCGTTCTGAACGTCGGTGTGCTTGAGGTCGTCCGCAGCCTTCTGCTGCTCGAGCAGGTCGTTGATCATGGCGTTGGTCGGCGAGTCGGGGATGTCCATGTGGCCCATACCGCCGCGGTAGCCCAGCGCCTCGCGGATGACCTCGATGACCTTGCGGAATTCGTCGGGGTCCTTCAGCTCACTAAATGCCGCGAGGAGGATGAAGAAGCAGAGCAGCAGCGACATAAGGTCGCCGTAGGTCACGACCCACGCCGGGATCTCCTCGCCGCTCGGCTTTGGCTTCTTCGCCATCGCGCCCCCCTCGCCCGCGTCGCGGACGAAGACCCCTTACGCCGCCTGCCCACCCGCCTCGATCGCGGCGCGACGCGACGGCGGGAGGAAGGTCAGCAGCTTGCTCTCGACCACGCGGGGGTTGTCGCCCGACTGGATCGCCATCACACCCGCGATGATGATGGTCTTGATCAGGACCTCCTCCGAGTCCTTCGCCGCAAGCTTCTCGGCCAGCGGCCCCGTGATCACGTTCGCGATGAGCGCGCCGTAGAGGGTCGTGATCAGGGCCACGGCCATGCCGGGGCCGATCGCGGACGGGTCGTCCATGTTCTGGAGCATGAACACGAGGCCCATGAGCGTCCCGATCATTCCGAAAGCGGGCGCCATGGTGCCGCACTTGTCAAGGATCAACTTGCCCTGAGCGTGGCGGTCGATCAGCGAATCGAGCTCCGTGTCCATGATCGTCTTGATCAGTTCGGGGTCGGTGCCGTCCACGGCCATCTTCACGCCGCGGACGATAAACGGGTCCTTCATGTCCTCGATCATGTTCTCGAGGCTCAGGATGCCCTCGCGCCGAGCGACCTCGGCATACTTGACCATGTCGGCGATGACCTCGGCGGGGTCGGGGCTCTTCCCGAACACGGCCTGCAGCGCGACCTGGTGAACCTTGGTGATCGATCCGAGGGGGAACGAGCACAGCAACGCGCCGCTCGTCCCGCCAAACACCACCGCTATCGACGGCATGTCGATCAGCGAGGCGGGGTTACCACCGCCGAGGAAGATGCCGGCAAAGATCGCGGCCACCGCGAGGAAAAGGCCGCCGAGCGTCCCGATGTCCACCGCGTCGCCCTCCGCGCACGCCGACACACGCGCAGGGAGTCACGCCAACCGCGACACGCCCGCGCCTGACATGGGATCGACCACCCAACAGCCCCACTTGACGCCCACTTACGGTCAGTCGAGCGGAACGAGCCTCCGCAGGGCCCTCCCGTAGTCGATAACGAGGCGGACCACCTGCGCCGCCTTCTCCTTCACGACCAGCCGATCCCCACTGAGGAGGGTGATCAGCGTGTCGGGCGTCTCTTCGACCGTCCGGATCTGCTCCGCGTTGAGCACGAACCGCTGCCCGTTCAGTCGTGTCAGCTCGATCATCACGCCTCCCGACAGGCTTATCGGTCCACGATCACCGACCGATGAGCAGGAGCTGCTGGATCAGTTCGTCGGTCGTCTGGATCACCCGGCTCGAAGCGGTGTACCCCGTGCTCGTCAGGATCAGGTCGATGAACTCCTGCCCGAGATCGACGTTCGAGAGCTCGAGCGACCCGCTGAGAATCCCGCCCGTACCCGCCGATCCGGGGGTGACGATCGCCGCCTCACCGCTGTTCCCGCCTGGGCGGAACAGGCCGCCCCCGAGGTCGACGAGGCCCTCGTAATTCGTGAAGCTCGCGAGTACGACCCGCCCGAGCGTGCGGACGGCGCCGTTGCTGAACGAGCCCGCAACGACCCCGTCGGCGCCGATACTCCAACGCTCGAGCGTGCCCGCGGGCAAGCCGTTGCGGGCGATGCTCGAGAACTCGGACGGCGTATCAACGAGGGCTGTCAGTTCGCCCTGGGCGCCAGTGAATCGGAGGTTGAACACGAGCGGATCGACCGAGCCCGTGCCGGTCCGACCGATCGAGACGGGAACCGGGGCGGGGTCGACGATCCGTCCCTGCGTGTCGAACTGGAGCGTCCCACTCTGCACGAACAGGTTGCCGCCCGCGTTGTTCGAGCTCTCGATGTCGTATCGCCACGTCGTCCCGTTGCCGCCGTTCTTGCTCACGAGCGTGAACGAGACGTCGAACGTGACGACGTTCCCGAGCGAGTCGTACGCCACCATCGTCGTGCGCCCCGACTCGCCGCTCGCGTCAGCAGAGTCGGTCGGAACGAACGGGAGACGTGAGAGCGAGCCGTCGGCATTGAGCAGCCGGAGGTTCGCCGCGTCGATGGTCAGGTCCGCCGCCTCGCCCGTGTTGCTGACGATGCTGATCACGCCCGTGGCGGGGTCAATCGTTGAGCCGGGGCTCGCGCCGTCGGGATTCGTGCTCGTGAGTGAGTGGATGCCCATCGCCGTGTCGAAGAACGTGAGCAGGTCCTGCACCGTCGTCGTCGCGGTGATGTCGAGCGTCGCGACCGGCAGAGCCCGACCGCCGCGCTGCGCCCCCTCGAGTTCGATCGTCTGCCCAGCGGAGAACAGCGCGGTCGTGGGCAGCGGAAGCGATGGATCAGCGAGGTTCACGAGCAGGCTCGCCGCCGAGGCGGCATCCT
>PAKY01000030.1 GCA_002706885.1 Phycisphaerae bacterium | reverse complement strand
TCGATCGCTTCGACCGCGTCCCGCAGCGCCGCGCGCGCCCGAAACAACCTGCTCTTGACCGTCCCGGGCGCCACCTCGAGCACCTCGGCGATCTGCTCATACTCGAGCCCCCGAACGTCGCGGAGCACCAGCACCGCCCGATGTTCGGGGCTCAATTGGATCATCGCGCTCGCCACCGAGCGGCGCCGCTCCTCCCATTGGACGCTCCATGCCGCCGTGTGTTCCCCGTCGTTCCCCGTTGATTCACGGACGACGACCGCCTCGTCCCGCCGAGCCGCCCTTTTCTGGGAGCGCAGCCAGCTCAGGCACGTGTTCATCGCGATCCGCGTGATCCAGGTCCCGATCGCCGACCGCCCGTCGAACTCCGGAAGACCGCGGATCGCCTTGACGAGTGTGTCCTGTGCCAGATCGCGAGCGACATCACCCCGCCCCACCATCCGGTGGCACACGGCGTGCACGCGGTCGAGCTCGGGCTCGAGGATCCGGGCGACCGCCCGTCGATCGCCGTCAGCCGCCGCGCGCAGGAGATCCCGGTCGACTGTCGATCGATCGTGCGGCACGGATATATGGTACGGGATCCGCCCGACCGAGCCCAGCGGGAGCCTTCGCCAGGCTCCGCCAATGCTCAATCGTCGAAATACGACTCCGGATCGTCCGGCATCTCCGCCAGCAGCGTCGCGTCGTCGAAGACGTCCTCGAAGTCCGCCCCCGAGAGATCGATCTCCTCCGCGAACTGCCCCGTCGCGGGGTCGATCCGCATCATGCCGCGACCGCCCTCGGGCGTCCGCTTCGCCTTGCCCGCCTTCGCCGCGGCCTCTTCGGCGCGGCGCTTCGAGCGGAGGATGAGGCGGATCGGCACCTCGCCGAACGGCAAAGCGTCGCGCATCCGGTTCAACAGGTACCGCTCGTACGTGTCGGTGAATAGGTCGGGGCGGTTGACGATCAGCACGATCGTCGGCGGGTTCGTCTTCACCTGGCTCGCAAAGTAGATCCGCCCGTGCTTGCCCGCCTTGCTCGTCGGGTGGATCGTCTCCGAGATCTCGCGGATAAACCGGTTCAGCTCGCCCGTCGACACGCGTGTGGAAGCCTGCTCGTAGAGCTCGAACGCGAGGTTCACGACCTCGCGTGTGTTCAGCCCTTCCTTCGCGCTCATCAGCGCGATCGGCGCCCACGTCAGCCCCTTGAGTTCACGGCGGACGTACTGGTCGTAGTCCTCGGGCGTGATCGGCTGACCCTTCTGGTTCCGCTGCCCCGACGCGAGGTCCCACTTGTTCACCACGAGCAGCACGGGCTTGTGGCTCTCGCGCACGAGCTGGCCGAGGTGCTCGTCGACCTGGCTCACCTCCGCCGTCGCGTCGAGCATGAGCAGCACCACGTCCGCCCGCTCGATCGCCCGCTGCGCCCGGTCGAACGCGTACCACTCGATGTTGCCCTGGAAGCTCTTCTTCCGACGGAGGCCCGCGGTGTCGATCGCCGTCATCCGCCGCCCGTCGGGCAGGTCGATCCGAACGTCGATCGCGTCCCTCGTCGTGCCCGCGATCTCGCTCACGATCACGCGGTCGTACCCCGCGAGGTGATTGATCAGCGTGCTCTTACCCGCGTTGCGCTTGCCGACGATCGCGACCTTCAGCCCGTGCTCCGCCTCGCCCTCATCCTCGACCCCCTCGGGCACGATGTCGTAGAGGTTGTCGAGCAGCACGCGCCGCATGTACTTCGTCTGCGAGCTGCACATCAGCGGCTCGTCGAACCCCAGGCCCGCGAGCTCGTACGCGTGCGTCTCCCAGTGCTCGCTGTCGACCTTCGTCGCGACCACACGCACCGGCACGAGCTCGTGGTCCGCCCCGCGCTCCCGCTTGCCGAGCTTCTGCTCGCGGAGCATCCGAGCGATCTCGAGGTCCTGCGGCGTGATCCCCGCCTGCACGTCCACCGCGAACAGGATCATGTCCGACGACGACACCGCCGCCGCGATCTGGTGCTCGATGTCGCCCGTCAGCGTCGCGAGGTCGGCGCCGATCTCGTCGTACCGCCCGCCCTCCGCGACATAGACCCCGTACCCGCCCGTGTCGGTCAGCTCGACCTTCCGGTTCGGGCCGCGGCCGTCGGGCGCCTCAAGGTCGATGACAACGCTGAGCCGATCGCGCGTCACCCCGGGCGTGGGATCGACGATCGCGATCCGCTCACGGGCGATGAGGTTGAGCAGACTGCTCTTGCCGACGTTCGGTCGGCCCACGATGGCGACGCGCGGGACGGGCATAGCCCGAACCTTATGCTTGCCCGCTGGCGTATCTTGTCGAGGTGAGCCTTCTGCGCATGCGATTTCCCATTCTCATCACGATTCTTGGCGTCTCCGCGTCCCTCGCGGCCGCGCAGAACGTCTCAGAACCGGTCCCGATCCGCTCGATCGACCCGACAAACGACGCGTGGGACGACCTCGCACCCGTCGCCGCGGCCATCGGCGACGCCCGGGTCGTGGTTATCGGCGAATGCTCACACGGCGACGGCGCCGCCCAGGCCGCCCGTCCCCGCCTCTTCCGCTTCCTCCGCGAACGCCACGGCTTCAGCGTCCTCGTCCTCGAAGCCGGCGCCTTCGACGCCAACGCCGTCGATCGCGCCATGGAAGAAGGCCGCGACCTCGCCGACACCACCCGCCTCGGCCTCCCGAACTACTGGCGCGCCTCGGGCCAGTTCACTCCGCTCCTCGACGACGTCTGGTCGAGCTACTTCGAAGACATCCCCGTCCGCGTCGCGGGCATCGCCCCGGAGTTCACCTCCGCCGACGCCGCCACGCGCTTCGGCCGCGACCTCACCGCGTTCTTCGCCGCCCCGGGCGTCACGGTCGACCGCGCCGACCTCCGCCGCTTCGACGCCGCCGCGACATCGCTCGACACCGCGTCCAAACGCGCCGACGCCCAGGCGATCATCGACGCCTCGATCGACCTCGCTGAAGCCCTCGACGCCATCGAGGACAACCGCGACGCGCTCGAACTGGCGCACGGCGAACTCGAGGTCGACCGCTGGCGCCTCCTGATCGAGGACCGTCTCTGGGCCGCCGATGAAGCCGCCTCCAACGGCGAAATGAACACCCTCGCCGACTGCAACCCCCGCGCCCGACGCATGGCCGACCGCCTCGTCTGGCTCGCCGAAGAAGCGTTTCCCGACCGCAAGCTCGTCGTCGCCTGCGCCACCTGGCACGCCCTCGCGAATCCCGATGCGCTGACCTGCGAAACCAACCCCGAACTGATCGCCGCCGCCATCAACCCGGGCGCCACGTGGCGGGAAGCGCTTGGCGATGACCTCCGCGTCATCGCCATCACCCCCGCGAGCGGCGCCGTCGGTTGGCCCGGCGCTCCACCCGTCAACCTCGCCCCCCTCCCGCCCGACGCCCTCGAATCGGCGACCACCGACGAGACCACCCCCTTCGCCTTCATCGACCTCCGCAAACTCGCGGACAACACGCCGCTCGCCACCATGCCCAGCAGGCTCGCCGGCCTCGACATCGCCTTCCCCAACCCCGACCCCGCGCTCCTCCAGGCCGACTGGCGCGACCAGCTCGACGCGGTCCTCGTCATCAACCAGACCTTCCCCGCCACGCACGGCGCCGCCCCCGACGACGCCACGCTCACCAGCGAACCCGAAACCGCCGGGGAGGACGAGCCGTGAACAGCGCCACGCTCGTCGCCATCCTCGGCCTCGCGTCGGCCAGCGCCGCCGCGCAGTTGCGCCCCGCCGACCCCTTCAAACGCCCCCCCGGCGCCCCGCCATCCTCGGCGCCAGCGCCCGCGCCGAAGGACGACGCCTCCACCGACCTCCCCGCGTGGGCCTTCACCTCCGCCCGCGAACCGCTCAGCGATCTCAATCCCGACGACCGCGAACACGTCCACTGGCTCGAAGACCACGCGGCGCGCATCGACTCCATCGACCCGGCCAACGAGGACTTTGCTGACCTACGCCCCATCGCCGACGCCATCGGCGACAGCCGCGTCGTCTTCCTCGGCGAACAGACCCACGGCGACGGCTCGACCTTCCTCGCCAAGTGCCGCCTCGTGAGGTTCCTCCACGCCGAACTGGGCTTCGACGTCCTCCTCTGGGAATCGGGCCTCTTCGACTGCCGCGAGATCCACCACGCCCTCGAGGACGGCGCCGAGCTGTACGACGCCTTCGACCGCGGCGGCTTCCAGCTCTGGACACGCTCCGCCCAGATCCGCCCCGTCCTCGACTACATCCAGCAGACCTACGACACCGATCGCCCCCTCCGCGTCGGCGGCTACGACAGCCAGTTCACCGCCTCCGACGGCGCCGCCGCCGAACGCTGGGCGACGGCGATGGCCGCGTTCATCCGCGCCGCCGACCACCCGATCGCAGGCGAAGCCGACCGCGTCGAGCGCGAGCTCCACGACTTCCTCAAGGCCTACCAAGGCCTTCAGGCCTCGTCCGACCGCATGAACCGCGAGCAGATGATCATGCTCCGAGACCTCGCGGCCGACCTCGACGACGCGCTACCCGCCCTCGTCGACGCCCACGGCGAACGCGAGGCCGAGTTCATGCGCCGCACCGTCGACGACGCGATCTCCGCGCTCGCGTCCAACATCGTCTTCGCCGATCAGCCCTCCGGCATGGGCCAACGCCGCGGCCTCACCAACGCCCGCGACGAACGCATGGGCGAGAATCTCGTCTGGCTCGCCACCGAGTACTTCCCCGATCGCAAGATCATCGTCTGGGCCGCGACCTTCCACGGCATGCACGCCATCCGCGAGGTCCGCCACCCCGACGACCCGTTCCTCTACCAGGTCACCACCGTCGCCGGCATGCCCAGCAAGGCCGCCCTCGGTGAACAGCTCTACACCATCGGCTTCGAGGCCTCGGGCGGCACGTACGCCCGCATCCACCACCCCGTCGCGAAGGTCCCCCCGCCCCCGCGCGGCAGCCTCCCCGACCTCCTCCGACGCGTCGACCACCCCTTCCTCTTCGTCGACTACCGCTCACTCCCCGCGGACCACTGGCTCCGCGAACCGATGTTCGCAGGCATGCTCGGCTACGAACCCTGGTTCGCCGACTGGACACGCCAAGTCGACGCCGTCTTCTTCACCCGCGAAATGATGCCATCAAGAACGGACGTATTGAACCCGAGCGGCATGGAGTTGACGGTGCAGAAGCGACGGAGCGACGAAGCGACAGAGCGACGAAGGGATGGGGGGCCCGACGTTGTCGACGAATGACCGTTCTGACAACCCTTCGTCGCTGCGTCGCTCCGTCGCTCCGTCGCTTCCCGCAAACCCCTTCCCCCTCATTGTCGGACCGACAGCCGGCGGCAAGACCTCGCTTTCGGTGCGCACGGCCCTCGCGTTCGCCGAGGCGACCGGCGCCCCGAGCGAGATCGTCTCCGCCGACGCCTTCCTCGTCTACCGCGGCATGGACATCGGAACCGCGAAGCCCACCGCCGATGAACGCTGTCGCGTCCCCCACCACCTCATCGACATCCGCGACCCGAGCGAGGCCTACACCGTCAAGCAGTGGCTCGCCGACGCGGAGAGCGCCATCGCCGACATCCGCGCCCGCGGCGCGACGCCCGTCGTCGTCGGCGGCACACACCTCTACGCCAAGGCCCTCCTCGAAGGCCTCTTCGAAGGCCCCGACCCAGACCCCGCCCTCCGCGCCGAACTCGAGTCGCTCGGTCTTCCCCAGCTCCGCGCCGAGCTCGAACGCGTCGATCCCGCCGCCGCCCAACGCATCCACGCCAACGACCAGCGCCGAACGATCCGCGCCCTCGAGGTCTACCGCTCGACCGGCACGCCCATCTCCGAACTCCAGCGTCAGTGGGACGCCGGCGCCGTCCGCCCCGACTGCCGCCTCGTCATCCTCGACTGGCCGACCGAATCGATCAACTCTCGCATCAACGCCCGCGTGCGCGCGATGATCGACGAGGGCCTCGTCGAGGAAACCCGCCAACTGTGGGAAACCGGCGCCCTCGGCGAACAGGCGCGCGAAGCCCTCGGCTACAAGCAGCTCATCGAGAGCTTCGAGGGGCGCCGCTCGCTCGACGACGCGATCGAACAAATCAAGATTCAGACCCGCCGCTTCGCCAAGAACCAGCGCACCTGGCTCCGCCGCCTCGCGACAACCCCCGGCGCCATCACCATCCGCCACGACGCGCACGACCCCGCTCCAAAGCGAATCGTCGAGGCCTGCGTCGCCGGATGATCAACGCTGGTTCATCGCGACGCGCTTACGGGCATCCATCACCGAACGCGCGAAGGAACGCGACCACGTCCGCGACATCGAACGACCCCGCGGGCGCCGCGAGATCCGCCGCCGCGTCCTGCCCGCCGAAGAGCTTAAGGAAGTCGACCACGTCAGCGATATCGAGCTCCGCGAACGGCGGCGCGAGGTCCGCGCCCGAGCACCCGCCTCCAAACACGACGCCATCAAACACGAAGCTCACGCCGTCATCGCTCGTCACCGAGAACGACGAAACACCCGCGTTGCTCAGGTACCCGAAGAAGATCTCCGTCTCCCCCATCTCGAACGAAGAGCCGCCAATCGAATCACCGTTGTCCACTGTGAACGTCGTGAACCCGCCGCCCGCGCTCTGAACGAACATCGCGACCGCCGCGACCGGACGATCGAACACAAATGTGGTCACTGTCGCCGATGACCCTGACGCGACGCGAAGAACGAGCGAGCCGTCCTGCGCCACGAGGCCCGTGGGCGGGCCCTCGATCGTGAGCAGATCCGCCTCCCCGCCGCCTTCAAAGCCCGACGAGACCACGAACGATCCCGCGTCCAGAGCTGCGAACACCGCCTCCGGATCCGACCCGAATCCCTCGAAGCTCTCAAACCCGTTCAGCTCGACGCCGTTCAAGCCCGCAAACGAATTCAGCTTCTGCACGCTCTCGATGAATCCCTCAAACTGCGCCGAAGCGCCCGCGACAATGCATGACACCGTTCCAACCGCGACGATCATCCACCGCATTGCTCACCTCCTCTGCGACATCCCCCGGGAGAAGAACCGAGCCCACGCTACCGCGATTCGCCCGTTTCCCGAAACCCAATGTCCGCCGCACGACACCCCGTTGCAGAAAAAGTCCGCAATCACACCACGATCGAACCGATGCGGCATTCGGGGGGAAGCCGAACCGATCAATATCCCCACATGAAGGGGGATTAAGGCCGCCAAAGGCGCCCCGCGATTCCGGATATCTCGGCAAGGAATAGCCGAGACCGTTCCGTGGTTCCTTGACTTCGCTCCGGAACACGGATTCGCTGCGGTCGAAGGCGAGGGCCTCTATAAAGGAAGGGCGACCGGCCGCGAGCGGCGCACAACCACCTATGGCGAAGAAGACCTCCAAGAAGACCACGAAGAAAACCGCCTCGAAGGCCGCCGGCCGAGCGGCCTCCGGACCGTCCCGCAGCAAGCAGAGCTACAAGGCGGGCGATGCCAAGGGCAAGGACCTCGTCATCGTCGAGAGCCCGAGCAAGGCCAAGACGATCAACAAGTACCTCGGCGCCGACTACGTCGTCCTCGCCAGCATCGGCCACGTCCGCGACCTGCCCTCCAAGAACCCCAAGGGCGTGAAGGCCCCCGTTCCGGGCGTCGACATCGAGCGACGCTTCACCCCGAGCTACGAGGTCCTCAGCGGCAAGGAGCAGGTCATCAAGGACCTGAAGCGCGCCGCCAAGGACGCGACCGAGAGCGGCGGCAAGGTCTGGTTCGCGACCGACCTCGATCGTGAGGGCGAGGCGATCGCGTGGCATCTCGCTGAAGAACTCGGCATCAACGCCCGCGAAGCCAAGCGCGTCGTCTTCACCGCGATCACCAAGAGCGAGATCGCCCGTGCCTTCGGCGCCCCCAACGCCATCGACGTCGACAAGGTCAACGCCCAGCAGGCGCGCCGCATCCTCGACCGCATCGTCGGCTACCAGGTCAGCCCGCTCCTGTGGAAGAAGGTCGCACGCGGCCTCAGCGCGGGTCGCGTGCAGTCCGTCGCCGTCCGCCTCGTCGTCGAACGCGAACGCGAGATCCGCGCGTTCGTCCCCGACGAGTCGTGGTCGATCACGGGCTACTTCGCGATGGACGGCGCGAAATCCTCCGCCCTCGGCGCATCGTTCCGCGACTACCTCGCGAAGACCGACGACAAGGGCAAGACCCCGACCGTCAAAGCCATCAACGCATGGCTCAGCGAGCACCGCTCCATCCGCGCCGAGCTCGTCGAGGTCGGCGGCAAGCCCTTCGATCCCAAGCTCGAGATCGACGAGATCATCGGCAAGGCCGACGACCTCACCCGCGACGGCATCGAGGCGCGCCTCCAGCGGGCAGAAGCCGCCTTCGCCAGCGCCGACGCCCACGACCTGACGCCCGTCGTCACCCGCGCCGCCGAACTCGCGGGCCTCATCGAGATCGAATCGAGCGTCGACGAGGACGCCGAAGGCAAAGGCCCCGCCCACTGGCGCCGCTCGATCGCGGGCGTCGCTGGCGACAACGCGACCTACAGCGTCAAGAGCGTTGAGACCAAACGCACCTCCTCGCGCCCCGCGCCTCCCTTCATCACCTCGACCCTCCAACAAGCCGCGAGCTCACGCCTCGGCTTCGGCGCCCAGCGCACCATGCGCGCCGCCCAGTCGCTCTACGAGGGCGTCAACATCCCGGGCGAGGGCCCCGTCGGCCTCATCACCTACATGCGTACCGACTCGACCAACCTCTCGGGCGACGCGCTCTCCATGGCCCGCGAGCACATCCAGAAGACGTACGGCGAGAAGTACCTCCCCGAAAAGCCCAACTTCTTCAAGAGCTCCAACAAGGACGCGCAGGAAGCCCACGAGGCCATCCGCCCCACCGACGCCGCCCGCACCCCCGAGAGCGTCGCCAAGCACCTCAAGAACGATGAGGCCAAGCTCTACCGCCTCATCTGGGAACGCTTCGTCGCCTGCCAGATGACCCCCGCCCAGTGGGACTCCACCGCCGTCCTCCTCGAAGGCGGCGTCCACCCCAAGACCCCCGTCGTCTTCCGCGCCACGGGCCGCACCCTTGTCTTCGACGGCTTCTACCGCGTCTCGGGCGTCCCGACCGCGGGCGACGAGCTCGTCCTCCCCAAGCTCACCGAGGGCGACGCGACCGCCCTCTTCCACCTCGACCCGAGGCAACGCTTCTCGAGCGCCCCACCCCGCTACACCGAGGCCGGTCTCATCAAGATGCTCGAGAGCGAAGGCATCGGTCGACCCTCGACCTACGCCTCGATCATCAGCGTCATCCAGGACCGCAAGTACGTCGAGCAGCTCGAGCGAAGCTTCCACGCCACCGACCTCGGTGAGGTCGTCACCGACAAGCTCCTCGAGGCCTTCCCGAACCTCATGGACGTCGGCTACACCCGCGAGATGGAGAGCGAGCTCGACAAGATCGAGGAAGACCACCTCGACTGGATCGACATGCTCCAGCGCTTCTACGGCCCCTTCAAGGAAACCCTCGCCGCCGCGGAAGAGAACCTCACCCACGCCAAGGCCGAGGTCCGCCCCGCGCCCGAGGAATACCGCTGCGAGAAGTGCGACGCCTCGCTCGTCTACCGCTTCGGCAAGAACGGCCGCTTCCTCAGTTGCTCGCGCTACCCCGACTGCGACTACGCCTGCCCGTGCGACCGCCGAGGCCGCCCGCAGAAGGCCGAGTTCGTCAACGTCCGCTGCCCGAAGACCGGACGACCCATGACCCGCCGCACCGGCCGCTTCGGCCCCTTCCTCACGACCGTCCTTGAGGACGGCGAGTCGCAGGACGTCGGCATCATCCTCAACCTCGACAAGAAGGGCCACGTCACAGCCCCGAGCCCACCCCCGCTCGAGACCGATCTCCCCTGCCCGACCTGCGAGGCCCCGCTCAACCTCCGCGACGGCGTCCGCGGCCCGTGGCTCGGCTGCTCACGCTTCCCTAAGTGCCGAGGCCGCGGCAAGTGGGCCGAGCTCGACGACAAGAAGAAAGAACAGCTCGAGAAGCAGCTCGCCGCCCACATGGCCGAGCACCCCATCCCGATCATCGAAACGCTCGACGGCGATCCCCTCACCGACGACAAGGGCAAGCCGCGCCAGAACGCCCCGACGATCGACCAACTCGTCCTCGAAGAAGACCCCCGCGAATCGGCCGGCTCCCGCGAAACCCAGACCGCCAACGCCTAAGCCTTCGGGGAAGAGCCGTCCTCCCGTGTGCGATGCGCACTCCGGTGTGCCATGCCCACGCGCAGCGCGGGCATGCGACCCCCACACCAATCCTCCCCGCCTCAGCCCGACCACCCCGACCCCACCGCTACGATGCCGCCCACGCCACCAGGGCATGAGCGGTTGGGAGCGGGCGGTTGAAGGTCGCAGAAGTCTCGGGCAATCTGATCAGGTGGGGCCGCGGGCTCGGCTTCGAGGGTGAGTGGTATCTCATCGCCGTCGGCGCCCTGATCGGAACGCTCACCGCCTTCGGCGCCATGGGCTTCGCCGAGCTCCTCCACACCACCGAGCACGTCGTCCACGACCTCCACGAGGACCTCCCCCTCTGGAGCCTCGTCCTCATCCCCATGCTCGGCGCCCTCGCCAGCGGCATCCTCGTCTGGAAGTTCGCGGGCGAAGCCAAGGGCCACGGCGTCCCCCAGGTCATGCGCGCCATCATCCAGCGCAACGGCTACATCCCTCTCCGCGTCGGCGTCGTCAAGGTCTTCGCCAGCATCTTCACCGTCGGATCGGGCGGCTCGGCCGGCACCGAGGGCCCCATCGTCCAGATCGGCGCGGTCGCGGGCAGCTTCCTCGGACGAACCATCAAGATCCCCCCGCAGCACCTCCGCACCCTCGTCGGCTGCGGCGCCGCCGCGGGCATCGCGAGCATCTTCAACGCCCCCATCGCTGGCGTCCTCTTCGTCCTCGAGATCATGCTCCGCGACTTCTCCGTCCGCGTCTTCAGCCCCATCGTCGTCGCGTCCGTGTTCAGCGCCGCCACCACCCACGCCTTCCAGGACGAAAACGTCGCCATCTTCGCCGCCGAAGCCCTCGAAAAGGCCGGCTACCGCTTCCAGTTCGTCGAGCTCCCGACCTACGCCGCCCTTGGCGTCCTCTGCGGCGTCGTCTCCGTCGGCTTCAACTGGCTCCTCCACCTCGGCGAGGACGTCTTCGAGAAACTCAAGGTCCACGACATCATCAAGCCCGTCATCGGCGCGCTCCTCCTCGGCCTCACGGGCGTCCTCTTCGTCGCGGCAACCTCCACCCACGGCGCGCCGGCCTTCTTCGGTAACGGCTACGACGCCATCCGACACCTCCTCCGACCCGAGGCCTACGTCGAAGGCGGCATCGATCCCGCGCCCCTCCCCATGGGCCTGCTCTTCCTCGCCGCCCTCGTCCTCCTCAAGGGCCTCGGCACCACCTTCACCCTCGGCTCGGGCGGCTCGGGCGGCGTCTTCGCCCCGAGCCTCTTCCTCGGCGCCGTCGCGGGCGCCGCCTTCGGCTCCGCCCTCGCGCAGTTCGGACTGCTCCCCGAGTTCGGCTCACCGGCCGCCTACGCCCTTGTCGGCATGGGCGCCGTCGTCGCGGGCGCGACCCACGCCCCCATCACCGCCATCCTCATCGTCTTCGAGCTCACCCGCGATGAGTACGTCCTCCTCCCCATCATGCTCGCCGCGGTCATCGCCACCGTCGTCAGCCAGCTCGTCAACCGCGACTCGATCTACACATACAAGCTCCGCCGAGCAGGCGTTATGGTCGGCCGCGCGACCGACCTCACCCTCCTCCGCCGCCTCCGCGTCGCCGACGTCACCCCGGAGCCCCTCCCCCCCGAGCCCGTCTACCCCGCCGACGCGCTCAGCAAGCTCGTCACACTCCACGCCCACCACCACGTCCCCGACTTCGCCGTCATGAACATGGACGGCACCTACCTCGGCCTCGTCACGGGCGCCGACATGCGCACCGCCCTCATCGACCGCGAGGCCATCCCCCTCCTCCTCGTCGCCGAGCTCGTCCGCACCGACATCCCCACCGTCCGCGCAGGCGACACCCTCGACACCG
This sequence comes from Phycisphaerae bacterium, assembly GCA_002706885.1. GTDB lineage: Bacteria > Planctomycetota > Phycisphaerae > Phycisphaerales > UBA1924. Next base: position 4,258 of record PAKY01000030.1, on the reverse strand, counting down.
TCATGGACAAGTTCGCCCGCCACGACGTCGCCAGCCTCTGCCAGGTCGACGAACGCGAACAACCCGTCGCCCTCATCACCCGTCGCCACGTCCTCAAGCGCTACCAACAAGCCCTCGAAGAAAGCTGACCCCCCTCCAGCCCACTTCGGTGCGCAATACCGCCTCCCGTCTGCCATGCCCCTCCGGTGTGCCATGCCCACGCGAAGCGCGGGCATGCCAACAACACCCCCCACCCCCAAAACACCCCACGCCCTCCCTCCACCCCGGCCCCCCGTGCCTTGTCCCCAGCGCCCGGTCCCCGGCGCCTGCTGTCTTCTCCCTGGTGCCCGGTCCCCGGTCCCCGGCGCCTGCTGCCTGCTGCCCTCCCCAGCTCCCCAAAACCACCCTAAACTCCCCCCATGCGATCCCTCGCCCCAAAGCCCGCCATAACCACCGCCCTCCTGATCGCCGCCCTCCTCCTCCCCGGCTGCGCGAGCGCCTGGGAAACCCACTTCGCCCCCTCCGCGGGCGCCTCCCTCGCCCCCGACCCCGACGGCTACGTCGAGATCCGCCGCGTCCCCTGGGAACGCCTCGACGAAGCCCTCCACAAGCTCGAGGAAGACGTCGCCAACAGCGATACCCACCCGAGCGAATGGCCGCAGGACCGCCTCGCCTCGCGCGACGCCAAGGTCCTCCGCGCCCTCCAGATCTCAGAGCCCGTCGACCGCGCCCGCATCCTCGGCCGCTCCGTCTTCCGCTCGACGCGCCCCATCAGCCCCGACGACGGCTCACTCGAGCAGTTCGCCCAGAAGATCGGCGCCGACTACGCCGTCTGGACCAGCCGCTACGAAGGCAAGACCCTCGTCACCGACCGCGAGACCGTCACCACGCAGGGCTACGTCTGGGACGGCTACCGCGACCGTCGCTACGGCGGCAACTACTCCTTCAACGAGACGACCTACATCCCCGTCGTCGTCGAGGCCGACGAGTACGCATGGATCGCCTACTTCGTCGACATCATCAGGTAGCCCGCCCCGATGGTGAACGATCCACCGCCATTCGCAGGCGTTGATCCCGACAACGGGCTTATCTTCGCCGTCGACCTCCCGGGCCGCGCCGACAACTTCGACCCGCCCGCCGACTGGGACGCGCTCGCCGCCCGCGGAACGCCCGAGTCCCCCGTCTGGATCCACCTCGACCGCACCAAGCCCCGCGCCCAGGCGTGGCTCCGCGAGCAATCAGGCCTCGACATCATCGACGCCCAGGCCCTCCTCGCCGAGGAGACACGCCCCCGCACCGTCCGCCGAGAGACCGGCTCGCTCGTCATCCTCCGAGGCGTCAACCTCAACGCGGGCGCCGAGCCCGATGACATGATCGCGATCCGCATGTGGATCGAGCCGCGCCGGATCATCACGCTCCGCCAGTACCGCTTCCTCACGATCCGAGAGCTCCGCGAACGAGCCGTCGAAGGCCAGGCGCCTGGATCGACCGCGGGCGTCGCGCTCGCCATCGCCGAAGGCATCACCACCCGCCTCCGCCCCGTCGTCGACAACCTCGTCGGCCTGCTCGATGAAGCCGAGACCCGCCTCTCCACCGAGTCGCCCCACGAGGACGACGCGAGCGTCATCGCCGAGGTCCGACGCCAGTCGATCACCCTCCGCCGCTTCCTCGTCCCGCAGCGCGACATGTTCCTCGCCCACGCCGCCGACACGAACGAGCGCGCCGACAAGTACCGCCGCGAGCTCCACGAACTCGCCGACCGCACCGCCCGCGTCGTCGAGGACCTCGAGGAGATCCGCGACCGCGCCCAGGTCGCCCAGGACGAACTCCGCGCCCAGCGCGAACGCCAGACCGGCCGCACCACCTACCTCCTCACCCTCGTCGCCGCGATCTTCCTCCCCCTCGGCCTCCTTACGGGCCTCCTCGGCATCAACGTCGGCGGCATGCCCGGCGCCAACGAGCCGTGGGCCTTCTGGGTCGTGACCTCGCTACTCGTCGTGATGGCGGCGGGGCTCGCGTGGGCGTTCAGGCGCGCGGGATGGTTGTAAGTCGCATCGCCAACGAATATCGTCGACGAATGCGCCGTGATGGGAAACACATTCAAGTCGCGGTCGTCGCCTCGGCCATCGGACTACTTCTATTGCTATGTATGCCCATTCCCGGCAAGGCCGGTCCCGGCGAGGCGCGTCGAATCGCTGTTCAATCGGGACTGCTACGGTTGATCCACGCGCACCAATGCTATATCGATCGCTATGGCGCACTTGATCCGCGGTCTTGGCAAAGCGATTTGACTGCCGTATCGCCGGTAGCGGCGTCGGCCGACCCGTTGCTGGCGCCGGAGTCGTTGGAGGGCGCCGTCTTCTTCCTCGGGTCTGACTCATCACTCCGATTCCGCGGTGTGCCCATTCGTTTCTACGTTCATCCGGGCTTCAGCAAACAAGGTGTGATGGTCGTCTGCGACGATCAAACCGTACACCAACTCTCGCACGATGAATTCGACGAAATGACCACCCGCCTGCCCCGCGACGCCAAACTGCCGCATGTGGACGACAGCGTGCCCCGAGACCTCAACTCCCACCATTGGTACTTCGAATAGCTACTCCCCAACCGTCCGCTTCCGCCGCAACACATGGTGATAATGCTGCGCGAACCGATGCGCCTCATCCCGCACCTGCTGCAACATCCGCAAGCCAGCGTTGTTCCGTGAAAGCCGGATCGGCTCCGCCTTCTCCTGCGTGTAGATCAGCTCTTCCTTCTTCGCAAGGCTGATCACCATCGGCGGCTTCACGTCCAGCTCGCTGAACGCCTCCAGCGCCGCGTGCAACTGCCCCAGCCCGCCGTCGATCAGGATCACCTCGGGATAAAGCTCGTGCCCCGCCCCCGCCTCGCGGTACCGCCGGCTCACCACCTCGCGGATGCTCATGTAGTCGTCGTTCGTCCGCCCCCCCGGCAGGTTCTCGAATCCTTTGATCCGGTACCGCCTGTACTCGTCCTTGAACGGCCGCCCATCGACGAAGGAAACCTTGCTCCCCACCGTCTCCCCGCCCTGAAGGTGCGCAATGTCGATCCCCTCGATGCACCGGATCGCCGCGTCGAGCCCGAGCGTCTTCTGAAGGCTCTTCAGCCCCGACTGCGGATCGACGTAGCTCAGCTCCGTCTCGGGCTGCCACCCGTCCGATCGCTTCGCCCGATCGTCCAGCCGCTCGATCGCCGTGATCTGGTCGCGGAGCGTCGCCGCCCGCTCGAACTCGAGGTTCTTCGACGCCTCGGTCATCTCCTCGCGCAGCTCGCGCAGCACGGTCGAGCGTTTCGAGTCGAGGAACCGCGTGAACCGCTCCACGTCGCGCCGGTACGGCTCCGGCGCGATGCTCTCGTTGCAAGGCGCCGTGCACTGACCGATCGCGTGCAGCAGGCACGGGCGGAAGAACCGGTTCTTCGGGTCCCCGTGCACGATGTCGAGCTTGCACGTGCGGTACTTGAACACGCGCTGCATCACCTGCACCGCCTCGCGAAGCGCCCCCGCGTTCGTAAACGGCCCAAAGACCTTCGCCCCGCGCATCTCGGGCGCCACCTCGCCCGTCTTCGCGTCGAACCCCGTCGGGTTCCGCGTCACGAACACGCGCGGATAGTCCTCCCGCTGCGTGACCACGAGGTACGGGAACGTCTTGTCATCCACGAGCCGCGCGTTGTACTTCGGCTTGATGTCCTTGATCAGCCGGTTCTCAACGAGCAGCGCCTCCCACTCCCCCTCGCACGTCAGATACTCGAACGTCCACACCTCGTCGAGCAACGGCTGCTTCTGCACGCCGAGGTCCGCCGACGGCACGAAGTAGCTCGACACTCGGTCCGGCAGCGTCGCCGCCTTCCCGACGTACACCACCACGCCCTTGTGGTCCTTCATGAGATACACGCCCGGCACAGGCGGCAGATTCCGAGCCGCCTTCGACAACCGCGTCATCCGAGCCTCGCGCGACTCCGTCCCCCACGGCGGCGGCGTATCGGCGGCCAACGGCTCATCCACCGACCCCTCACCCCCAAACCCACCATATTGATCCGCGTCATCAGCCATCAACAAAGAGCCTCAACGCCCAGCAAGTCTCAATAGTTCAATCCGACCGGGTGCGGGTGCCACGATGGAGACGCGCAGCGGCTCCTCCGTGCTCACCAAACGACAAGACCACACCACCACTCTGCCCCACCATTCCCGTGTGCCATGCCCACGCGCAGCGCGGGCATGCCAACAACTCACCCAACCCCCAACCCCTCTCTCCCGACACCC
>PAKY01000029.1 GCA_002706885.1 Phycisphaerae bacterium | reverse complement strand
CCGAGGTCGTGGATCTCGATGCCCTGGACTGTCTCGTCGACCCCGGCCGCGCTCGAGTCGGGACGGAGCGCCGCGATCTTGCCTCCTTGCAATACGAGCTCATGGCCAGCACCGCGACACCACGTCGGCGCGGCCGGCGTACGCGGCCGCCAGCGAACCGCACCAGCCCCCGGGCTCCTCCTGCCCGCGCCGCGTCAGACTGTCGCCGAGCACCGCCACACGCCGCATGATCCCGCGCCGGTTGTCGTCGTCGTCGTCGTCGTCGTCGGTCGTCCTCGGGCGCCGCCGCGACCAGGGTCGACCGCGTCGACGCGCGCAGCCTCGCTTCAGCCCTCTGGAACGGGCGCGCTGCCGCACCGTGCAGCGCGGCGCTCGCGCTCGCAAGCCTCGCTCGCTCGCGACGCCGATCGATCAGAGATAGAAGATTGAGCTTGCAGCCTGCTGCAGCTGGCAGGTGCACGTGAGTCACGAGTCGCCCGCCCGAGACCCACCTGTATCACTGAAGTGTAAATATGATTAAGCCCTGTCGAGACAGTCCTCTTTTGTCGTTTCTTCTCCATACTAATCCGTATCGGCAGAATAAACGACTGGCGACAATTAGTGAACGTCCGTCTCTTGCACCACTGGGGCATACACCGTATCGATAAAACATTCACAATGATCCCCCGAGAGAGCGATGCCGGTCTCTGTGGGGAAAGATTTCGCATTTGCCTCCCTCTGCTGAGTCTGCATGAGTCTGCAACATCAACTTTGTCATCAGTCAAGGCCGCCGCCGCGGGCCTCTGTCCACTCGCTCTCGTCGGCGCTGAGACAGCCTGGCCTGATCTGGAGAAGGGGGAAGGAAAGACGACGGTGCAAGGCGGAGCCTGAGAGCCTGAGGCAGGCTGGGCGGACAGGCAGGTGACCAGGTATGCACCGCCAGCTGCCGCTCCTGGCACTCGCGCAGGCTGCAGCTCCCTGTGTGCGCCAGGCACGCTTTGTGGGCGAACGCAGAGCGCACCGTGAGCAAGTTGGTCTCGCAGGCGCGGCAGGGGCGGCCCGCGGTGGTCTTCGTCTGGACGCGTTGGTCGGCAAGTGGGCCGTGCCTGCGCGCGGCGTCCTGGGCTTGGCAGCCTCGACGCGCCTCGCCACGGTCACCGCTGCACTGCTGCACTGCTGCACTGCAGCCAAGCCTTTTGCTGCGCGAAGGACGGTGCAGACGCCCAGAGTCCTCTCTCTCTCACTCTGTTCTCAAATTGATTCTCTCTCTCTCATTGTTTCTTTCTCTAATTCTCTCTCCCTCTCTCTCTCTCTCTCTCTCACGCGCGCGGCTAAAGAGCCTTTCAGTTGGCGGCGAGGCGCCCTTTCACATGCAGTGTGGGGCCCGAACAGGGCTTTGATCGCAATTTATAGCTTCATGAGCTTCTAAGAAGGAATGTGATAATTTTTTTTCCCATTCAATAAACACCATCAAAAGTTTCAGCTTTGATTTGATGGTGCCATCCCCCCCCCCCCAAAGCATGTACGTACGTAGCACGCACGCGCGCGCGGCGGAGGCTAGCCTGCTGCGCCCGCGCGCGCTCCGCATAACTGCTCGCGAAAGGATCCCCGGAAGGCTGGCACGCCGCCTTCGCGCGAGCGTGCGACCTGTCCCTTTTCGCGCTTGGCCCCTTGCCGGGCCACCTGCGACACAACCTGGCTTGACGTGACAGAGGGAGGAAAGAGCCGAACCTACAACAGCCTGGCCTGAATGTGAGTGGGCAAATTCCCTGCTCTTTGAGATATAATAGGGAAACAAGTGATGAGAAGTTTACTGCGAGCCGCTTGGTGTCGTCGGCGAGGCATTGATATGTGAATGATTGAATGGGCAAATTCCCTGCTCTTAGAGATATAATAGGGAAACAAATGATGAGAAGTGTGAGGCCTTGACTGACTGTGAATCATTGAGTTGGCAGGTAATAAGCCGGGCCGTGACGCGAGTCTTCACCTCGGCCAGCGACTGTTGAAAAGGCGGTGGCGGCGTGACCCGGTACGTACGTACGTACGTGGTACGTAGTACTAGGCTAGCACGTACGTACCACGGCCCCATACTGTCTTGCAGCAAGCAAAGCAGTCACGAGACAGACGCCGGACGAACGCGCGCGCGGCTACGCGGGCGGGCAACAGCGGAGCGCGACCGACGCGGCGCTGGCGGGCCGCGCGTCTCCGCAGGTCTTGCGCTTGATGAGGCCAAGGCGTAATGCGCAGGATCGACAGGCCAAAAAGATAGAGAAGCACGAGCGCGAGCAGAGCGATCAGCAGAGAACAAGGCCACGACGTAGGCCCGCGCGGCGGCGCGGCGGCCCGCACGCGCGGCGGCCCGCACGCGCGGCGGCGCGGCGGCGCGGTGGCCGGCGGCGCGGCGGCCTGCCGAGCAGCGCCGGCGCTCGACGCTACTCGGCTGCGCGGCCTCGATGACCCATGCATCGCCTTGCACCGCGATGGGCGGGCAAGCACGCGCACGCGTAGGCGAACTGGACCGAGCCGGCCTGTCTTGCCCGCGATCAGCAGAGCACAAACAAGGCCACGACGTAGGCCCGCGCGGCGGCCCGTCGACCCGGGGGCCCGCACGCGCGGGGCCTGTCTCTTGCGCGCGATACACGGCCCGTCGCAGTTGTCGTCACAGACAGGCGGCGACGCGCGCGTTCGTTCATGAATTTTTGCCGTGGGTCTCGGGCATCGACGCCCGCGAAAGCACAATGATCACAGCACGTTCTGCTACCGAGACTTCGAGCGACCGCCGATCGTCATGCCGCCATGCTCGGCGCGACGAGGTCAAGGCTTTTCTGATCGACTTCTTTCGACTGCCCCTTCGTGCGTTGTATTTTTCGTCTCGATGTCCAAGACGGTGGAGGACGGCGCGTCGTGCTGCATGCTGGGCTGCGTCGCAAGATGCACGAAGAAGTCGGCTTGCATTCAGAGCGCGTGGGGGCGACTAGCTCCGGAACTGGCCTGTGCCAGGCGCGGCGCGCTGGGCTGCCGGTAGTAAAGTATACGTGACGTGAATTATATTGTGTCCGTGCGCGGGGGAACACCCAAAGACCTTGACTAGCTGGGGGACGTTGTGCCAATTTGGCGTAGATAGTAACCCCAAAACCATCGGCCGCGAAAGCAGCCTTAACTTTAGCTTTGCCAAGATCTTTGAGCGCCCCCTCCACGTTTGTAGTAGATATTGTAGTGATTCAATGTTTGAGTGGCACGCCGACCAAACTCCCCCCTCCCCCAAAAATGTATATTTAGTTGCAAGTGCTGCCGTGTTCTCGTCCTGAAACTTGCAGGCTCCGCATACCACAAAACTCGAACTCATCTATGCTGAGATCCAGAACCGCGCCGAAGCAGCCTGGCGACGAAAAGCATGGCGTTGCTCGTTCCACGCCGCGACTGGGTTGACCACGCGATGAACTCCTCGTCCGTGGGAAGACTATTCATCTCCATAATGGACTTCGCCTCGTCGCGCCGCCGACGAAACAGCGCCATTGCCGCAGCCAAAACTGTATCCGTATGAGGGCAGTCTGGACCCACTTGGGCCTTCCGATGAATTGGGCGGTCCAATCCCATGAATGGGCCTCGGTCTTGCGCGTCTTCCCCGGCAAAGACGGAGAAACGAGTTGGCAAAGCACACGTGACACAGAGAGACCCAGCCTTGAGTGCCTGCTTCATACCCTTCGCATGCGGACAGTCCTTGCCGTCGTGGCGACCGCCACAACGGAGGCAGTGCTTGTACCGAAAAGGGCAATTCCACGTCTGAGGATGTCGAACGTCTTTGCCCGACGCAACATAGCAAATAAAGCAGTGTCCCGAGCCTCGAGCAGCAGCGTGATGATCGAGCGCTCGACGCACACGCGCTTGGGAAATGAGGAGACCGCGCAGCTCTCGAGCGGCTCTTTGCTGCGCCGAGCCAGTCCCGGCGCTCACACCGGCCACGTGCGTGCTAACAACGCCAGTACTGAAAACCATGGGCAGAAAGTTGCCGTCGCGGCAGCGGTCGCACCTTGTCTGGCACCCACGATTGGAGCCGTGCATAATGTCGAAAGCCTGTCCGTCAAAGGCCACGGACAGCTCCTGGAGCCGGCAGCGTCCCGAGTTCACGAACCTTGCAACGTCTCCCTGGGCCTGCGGAGCACCGCTCCACCGGTAAAGGAACACTTCTCCGGTCGTGCCCTCACCTCGCGCGACACGGCCTGCTCCTTGTAAAAAGTCGGCCAAGCTATACGGAAAACCGACAAAGTGCGCGCTCGCCACGTGTGCCAAGTTCACGCCATAAAGGAGCGAACTCGTCGCCACAATAATTGAAGAAGTATCCGAAGAGTTCACGTGCCGCATGACTACTTCATGTTGCTCCCGGGTTGTCTCGCTCGAGTACGAAGCGACGTAGATTCCTCTGCGCACCCTGCGTTTGAGAATCCGGGCCAAGTCGACGGTCTCTCCACGCGACGGGACAATAACGAGTGCGTTTGCCCCAGCTTGAAGATCCTCCAACCGCAGAGACAGCACGTCAATGTTGTCTCTCTTCGTCCGCACGGGCTCCACAAAAATCCCCACGTCGGGGCGCACACTGCTTGCTCGCGTGACCACAAAATCTGTCGCAAAAAGACGAGCAAGCCGACCTTCCTGCGGCGGCCTCAAAGACGCCGTGAGCACGTGGAAGGGTGCATCTGTTTTCGCACGGATACGAAATGGGAGGTCGGCAAGACCAAAGCGATATGTCGCACCCACGTACTCACTGCCTTCGTCAAATACAACAGCGCGAATGTTGCGCTGTGCTGCGAGCAGCCACCTTTGAAAGGTATTCTGACCGTCGCGCATTGCGTCACTCGTTTGCACCAAAACAATTCGAAGGTCAACAGTGATGGACAACTCGGAGCTCCAGACAGCCCACGAGACTCCGGGGACCGAGCGATTCGTGCGAAAAGAGCTCTCCACTTCTTTCAGGAGCGCAGCGAAAGGCGATACGTAAACGAAAAGAGCCCGCCCAGATGGATCTCTCGGGAGAAAGGGCAACGCAGACAAACAGGCGGTCTTGCCGCTACCCGTTCTCAGAATTGTCACCGTCGATTCGGCACCGCCGAGAGACTGGAGCAATTGGCGCTGTGCGTCGGAGCGAAACGAAGAAAAGCCGCTCGAGCGCATAGCTCGAAGGCAAATGTCGGACCCCGAAGAGCTTGATGACGACACAGCACGAGGCGCCGACGACGACGAGGAACTCGACGACGAAGCCGCAGTGACAGCGAGCCGATGAGCAGAGACCGAGTCGGAGCGCGCCGAGGAGCTCGAGCTCGAGCTCGAGGTCGCCGCGGCGGCGGGACGCGCGGAGGCCGGGCCCGAGCTCGACGACGACGACGAAGCCGCAGAGGACGCGAGAGCCGATCTCGTGTGACTTGAAGACGAAACCTCGGTCACGCGCGACAAATCCTCGGTCGCGCGCGTGGAGACCGGCAACAACGTAGTGACCGACGCGACGGACAGTATGCGCGGCGCGGAGCGCTCAACAGACTGCGGGATTGTGCGCCGCTGAGGCGTTGAGCGGGAGGCGCTGCCCTTCGAGTCCTCTTCGGCGTTATCGTCCGAGCTGCTCTCCTCCAGGTCCTCGTCGGCGACGTGGCTCACGTCATTCTTGCCCTGCGCGACGTCGTCGGCCGAATTGCTCTCCTCCTCGTCGTCGTTGGCGGCGAGGTCGTTGTTGTCGTCCTCGTCCGATTCCTCGTCCGATTCCTCGGCGGCGAGGTCGTTGTTGTCGTCCTCGTCCGAGTCCTCGTCCGATTCCTCGTCCGATTCCTCGTCCTCGTCCGATTCCTCGTCCGATTCCTCGTCGTCGTCGTCGTCCGATTCCTCGTCCGATTCCTCGTCCGATTCCTCGTCCGATTCCTCGTCCGATTCCTCGTCCGATTCCTCGTCCTCGTCCTGCTCAAGTCCCATCGCGAGAACCTGCGCGACGAGGTGCTGCTGCGCCAAAAGCCGCTCGGAAAGACCCGGGCCATAAGCACCATTGTCAACGCCAACCTGCTGGAGGAGCTCCTCCACCTGTTCAATGCTCTCGACTGGGGCGATCGGTCCATGCGATTTCCAAGCTTTGCAGATCGCTTCCGGGAAGACTTGAATGGGGCCATGATAAGCCTCATAGTAGTCGATTGTAGCGTTCAGCCACCGAGGCTGCTGGAGATACTGAACCCAGAGACCGTGGGCCCGGACGGTCGAAGTAATGTCCAAAACGCCTTGGCTTCGAATGTTCTCGTTCGGAACTCCGTACCGGAGCGCGGTACGCTGCGTATGACCGAACGACGCGTGATTGGCGACAGACTCGAGAGCCGCGCAGCTTTGCGGCGTGACAAAGCGGTCCATCAGTGAGCTGCACGCATGGCGGACGAGCTGCCACCTGTATCCCGGACCAAAGGCGGCGGCGACCGTGTCGCGCACGAGACCCCCCTTCGGCTTTACTGCAGCAAAGGCAGAATAGTACCATCGTCCCGTATTCGGCAGCTTCGCAAGTCTGCGCCGCTGTGACGGGAAAAGATCTTGGATCCCCTTGAGGTCCTGGTAGAATCGGGAAGCGAGGGGGCGCACCAGTGCGTGATACAAAAGGAAGTCGCGAATCTGGTCGACCTGCGCGATACCAAGCTTGAGCTCGTGGCGGCCACTTCGGTGGCCATTCTTTGCATTGCTGCTCTCCACGTAGCAAAGCTTTCGGTCCTTCAGTACAAACGCGCGTTGCCCAGCACCCTCTTGGTGAAAATTTCGCACCGTAAGCGCATGCCACTCGTTGGCTCCGCGAAAGATGCCGCCGACTTGAATGTGAATAATCGGCATGTAGGCGCGCTCGAATCGAAGACACGTATCCAAAAAGGCAAGCATCTCGTCAGCTCGAGGCACAAGCTCCTGGTTCTGGTCCACGTCGTAGAAGTCCGCACAGAGGTGCGGATGGGCCTCGATGTAGTTGAAGAGGATCGGCTGACGCGAATTTTCAGCTGAACTCGCCCCAAGCCCGTAGCCAGGATCAGACCGAACATTATGAAAGGCTTGCGGCACTGCATCCCCGAGCAGTACAGGGAAGGCAGCAATCGCCTCTTGGCTCTGCTCCGGACGAAAACCGCAAAGAAGGTCCTCGAGAATGCCGCGAGCCTCGAAGCGCTTGGCCTCGTGCACTTGGAAGAGCTTGTCAAAGCCCAACTCGAAGCCGTCCACGGTGAGCGTGCCCGGCGTCGCGCCCTCGACGCATCGGGGCGGGGTATCCACATGAAAGGCTTGAATAACACGGTGAAATCGAGTAAGGTTGCTCATCGTCGTGCACTCTCCAGGTTGCGCGCAGGCGAAGCGCGAATATTCCTCCAAAGATTCGCCTCGTCCATGATTGTCAATGATCCAGTCGAGGGCTGCACCTCGAAGGGCATGCTTGAACGCTGACATAGCCTTGTCTCCCGTGACAACGTGGATCAGGTCGCCAGACCTTCGATCGCACAGGAGCGAGACCAGGGCGGCCGCGATTGGATCTGCCGTGTAACATTCCCGTGATTCGTACTGGACACGCACAATATCGCGAAGTAAATCGCCGAGATCAGTCGTCGTTGGCTCTGCCAGATCAAAGAACTCACCAAACGCCAGCCACACCTCTGGCGGAAACTCCAAATCCCGGGTATCTTCGATCACGTCGGGACCTTCTTCAGCCCAAAGTCTCCACAGGCTTAGGCAGGTTGCAAGATAGCCTGCATACTGCACGCGTGTCTCCCGCCGGACCGTGCAAAAGGGCTTCTTTGCCAATGACCGAAAGCGAAACATGGGCCCGGTGTAGTCAAACATGTACGCTCTCGGGCCCAAGAGCTCGGTGATCGCCTCGTTCACACAAGGGATTGTGATGTGAATGTGCTCCATGTAGAGCATGGCGAGGTCACCATAAATATTGACGTTCCCGGCCTTCACGTCGTGGGCGTCATTGCCCAAACGACGCCTCGAATCTGTGCTGAAAGTTGTCATAATGTGAGTTGTAAAACGCCCCGGGGTAATGTCAAGCTCCGCGGCGGAGAATGCGCGAAGCTCATCCTCCATATCGTTCGTCACAAAGTCGCCCATCTTCTCTTTTCCTTCGTTTGTCACCTCACTCGTCTCACTCGCTCGTCTCGCTCGTCTCTCTCGCTCGTCTCTCTCGCACGCCTCGCTCGTGTCTCTCTCTCTCGTCGTTCGCTCGTTCAAGTTGTCGCGTGTTGTGTCGTATTTTTTGGTTTGCTTCGTACGCGGCGTCAAAGGCCTGGCCGCTCGCTGCCAGGCCCGCCTCAAGGCTTGCAAGTAAGCGCAACCCATTTTGCCAATTTGAAAAAAAAAAGTGGTAATACGTACTGTACTACGGTACGTAAGTACGTATACGTGACTATGCGTACTGTAGCGTACTATTCATGGTACAAGGGCCAAAGTGCCAGTGAAGCTCTCGGTCAACGGCTACATTGTTCGACTTCGTAGAGAGGGGGTTCTGCGACGCGGACCTTGCAGCGCGCGCAAATACAACACCGGCGCCGGCGCCGGCGACCCCAGAGGTCAGCACCGACGCTGGCGACCTCACGCTGTGGCACGGCTTCCCGCTCGGCAGCGCGGGGCTCGCATCGTTGTTGACGGGCCCGGTGTCCGTCAACTCGTCGCGGCGCCCCGCCGGCGAGATTACGCGCGCGCGGGCACTCGTGCGGGCACGCGCGCGCGGGCGCTCGTGCGGGCGCGCGCGCGCGGGCGCTCGTGCGGGCGCTCGTGCGGGCGCTCGTGCGGGCGCTCGTGCGGGCTGGCGACCAGGCGCGCCACGCCGCACGCGCAAGCGCGCACTTATAGACGCACGCGCGGGCTCGCTGCACGAGCGCTCGCACGTAGCAGGGAAGACTGTGATGGCGGCGCGTGCTCGCGGATGGCGCCCGGCTACGCGAACGGCTCGCCGGCAGGGTCGGCCGAGTGCTCGCGCCGCTCCGCCCCAGAGCAGCCAGAGATAGCCAGGGCGGGGACCAAGCTGACCCAGTGCAGGTGCAAGCCAATGCACAATGCTCTGCCGCCCGCTCGCCCGTCGCACTCGCCGAGGTCGCGCGTGCGTGCCGCCTGCGAAGAAGGCGCCGGCGCTGTGGCTCGTAGCTGGCCGGTCGTGCGGGCGGACTATTCGACAGCAAAAATCGAAAAATGTCCCAAAGCCTGCACTCTGCAGCTTGCTCTTTGGAGCGCGAATTTCGATCTCTTCGCACAGCGCCAACTCGGCGTCGCGGCGTGTCATTCTTTTTAGATTGAAAAGTGGTGGTCTCGCCATCGAGTACGGCAGTCGTCGCGCGGGCCTGCAGTCGAGCGCAATGACGCGGTTCAGCGCGGGGGCCACGAGGCGGCTTCGAGCAGGGTCTGCGTCGCCGCGGCGGCGCACCCGCCCTGTGCCTCCAACGCACAAGTGGCGACATGAAGCGTGCGATCTCGATCTGACCTCGCGCACTGAGTGCGAGTGCCTCAAGCACGGCGATCGCGCGATCCTGGAGTACGATAGACGCCTCGGACATGCAAAGCTTGCATTGCGCGGACAACTCTTCATGCGGAGGCCGTCGCGGTCCCCCATGCGACGCATGCATGCCGCACACGTGCTGCTGCAAGCCCTTTGCAACACGGCTTCCAGATGAAGGGCATCATCATACCTCCTATATTGTTTAGCTATTGTTTAGTTTCTATCTATAAGCAAGACCGCGCCCGCCCGGGCGAAACATGTCCGACTTTGCTTGGCGCCAGCGACTGCCTGGCCTTGACGCCTGGCCTTGACTGAAGACAGCTTTGACTACTTTCAGCACCAGGTGCCTCGCCTGGCCTTGGCCAGACCGCAACGCCGCGTCCGCCCCATGGTCCAGGAGCCCGCGCATGAGCGCGTGCACCGCCCGCTCGCAGCGCGGCAACACCGGGCCCAGCAGGGTCAGGTGGCCCATGCGCGGGTGGAGCGCCGTGTGGCCCATTGCCGAAGCGCCCGCGTCCATGATGGTGCACGCCAGGAGGAAGAGGCCCGTGCTCGAGCGCAACGTAATGCGCAAAGGCGCCCTCTTTGCGCGTCACGGCAGTCTTTTCAGGTCTAGCCCTGCAACGTTCACATCATCTGTAGCGTCAGCAGCTGCATGGACCGCCGCAGCACCAGCACGATTCCCGGCACGCCCCGCGTGTCCGCCTCCCGCAAGAGCTGGCTGCGCCACGTATTGGACTCCGCCATCCTGACCTCGGCGAGGGCGCCCCTGTCCGTCTTTTTTAGATACAACAGCGAGTCGTTCGCGCAGTCTGGCGTCAAGTTCCAGCTGCTCGACCGGATCGCCGAGCTCGCACCCGGTCTTCCTCGCCCAGCTTCATGGACACTTGTGCTCGTCCACCAGGTCGAGCGCCGCCTTGGGCTCCTCGGGCCGCTTGGCCAGCCGGTCGACCATCCAGCGGGCCAGCCAGCCAGCCGCCGCGTCATGACGGCCACAAACAGCGCCGTATTCCACTCCGCGTCGCGCTCCTCGATCTCGGCGCCCCGCTCGATCGCCTCGCGGGCCAGTTCCAGGTGGCCCTGCCTGTGCAGGACGATGTCGTTCCGCGTCAGGTCGCTGTTGCGCGCCCGCGCCAGCCAGAGGTTCTCAAGCGCCTCCTCAGGCTGCGAGCCGGGCCGCTTCAGCGTCAACATCAGCGAGCAGTTGCCCAGCGTGTCCACGACGCGAATTGTCGGCTCATTCATGCGGGCAATCAGCCGCTGCACGGACTCGATTTAGGTACGCCAGGTAGTGCAGCAGCGTCCACCCTTGCGGGTCCTCTCTGGTGCGCCACCGTGAGCGCCACCTGCGTCTTGCCGGCGCCGCCGGTCTCGACGTGCATTTTTAGGCGGCGGCGGTCCCACGTCAGATGCCGGAGGACCACATGGCCACGTGGCGCTCGAGTAAGTCCTCGCAGAGGGGCAGCAGCGGGCGCGTAGTGACTGAGAGCGGCCACGCGCGCGAGAGCGGGGACCGGCTCGTGCACCGAGGGCTTCCAGATCATCTCGCGGTGCGAGTCGCCCTCGGGGAGGAGCACAAAGACGGACGGCGAGCTCTGCACGGCCTCGCGCGCTGACTCGAAGGCGTCGCGCAACGTGCGGCCGCAGGCTTGCGCCAGGTAAGAGGAGCGCGTGAAGACGGTCGCCACCTGGCCTCGCGCGCTGACTCGAAGGCGTCGCGCAACGTGCGGCCGCAGGCTTTTTAGGTAAGAGGAGCGCGTGAAGACGGTCGCCACCTGGCCCCGCACGCGCTTGTCGTGCGCAATCACGTGCGCGACGCCCGCCAGGACGAACTCGCGCGCGGCAGCGTCCAAGCTGCACGCGTTGAGCACCACGAGCCGCAGCGTCTTGAAGGAACGCTGCGTCACGGTGGACCGGAGCAGGCCGCGCAGCATCTCCATGCGCACGAGACCGAGACTTTCAGGTTGCGGGCCGGACCGTGCGAGGAGAGCGCCGCGTTGCGCAGGCTGCGGCGCAGCATGGCGTACTCGCGCCAAATGTCGAGCCCTTGCACGGGACAGAAGAGCTTCAGCGCCGAGCCGGTGCTCTCCGTGCCCGTCATGATGAGCGGCGACGCGAAGAAGAGGTGCAGCACGCCCTCTTGCGGCTCGCTGCTCGTCGGCGCGAGCGACGGCAGGAGGCTCTCCGTGCACGACGGGTCGTCCGCGGCGAGGGGGGTGTTGGACATGACCCGGAAATTAAAGCTCGTGCGCGTGAGCGCCATCTGCGCGGACTCCCCGCCTCGAGATCCGCCGGCGGCCCGCCTCTCGAGCGGCGGGACCTGCCGCCCTTCGCGACACGCGCAGTTCAGGTCCCCGCGCTTAGGTCGCAAAAGTGCGCGATCCGCCCCTGGCTCATGCCGTGCTGCACCGCGTGCAGGAGGACGTGGGACGCGATGATCTTGCTCCACAATGGTGGCCCGGACACGGACAGAGACTCTTGGGCATGTGCTGCAGCGCGAATGTGGCGCTGGCTTCCGAGATGTGGAGAACGCCGTTGTCGGGCCCGGCGACGACGCGGTCGCCGTCCACGGCCGCGCTCGTGAGCCAGTCAGGGTCCACCTCGAGCACGTGCTGCAGCGCCAACGATGCGAGCGCCACGTTTCCCTGCGCGCGCGAGAGATCACAGAGCACGACATAGGCCGGCGCGATACCAGCACGGGGCGCGAGACGCACATGGCCGAAGAGGTCAAGGCAGAAGCCTGCGTGCGGCAGTTGGCGTCGAGGTAATCCTTGGCGGCGGCCGAAACATCGTCAGCGTCGACGCGCAGACGCTCACGCCGAGCAGGCTTCCACACAGCGACGCGCCCAAGGAGAATGGGGCGTCCTCCCGGGCGCGCCGCCTGCTGCGGCAGGCCTGCTGCTGCCGCAGCGCAGCCTGCGCGGGGCGCTCAGCACCCGGCAACGGCGTCGCGCGCGATGGCGACGGTACGCGCGCGCCCTCGCCGACTGACCTCGTTTCATCTCTGCTTATCTCTGTGTCTTCACCGTTTTCCCCCTTTTTCCCCTGCAATATGACCAACCATTCCTGCATTCGCTTGCGCCGCTTTTTCCGAGAAATACGCCTTTTTTCCACGCTCGAAACAGAATACCGTTCCTCGTTCTTTTCTCTGTTCCAACTCTCCCCATACTAAACTCACTGTCCAACGGCTAGCTTCGAAATCCGGAGGTACGGCGAAAGCCGCCCTGCTCGCACGCCCAGAGCCGCTCCTGCTCAAAGGCGCCGTCGACGCGCGCCGCGACGACCCGCATCAGGATCTTGAGGAACGTGGCCATGAGACTG
>PAKY01000028.1 GCA_002706885.1 Phycisphaerae bacterium | reverse complement strand
CCCCCGCCCGGGGGCCGCCCGTCCCGGGCCGGGAGCTTGTCAGCATTCTCCTCCCGGCGTTGGGTAGCCAAAGCCGCGTTTCCGGCTCAACAGGGCCGATTCGGCCCTCTTCCAAGACTAAATCCCCGCACTTCCGGTTTCTAAGGGGAGACCTGTCGTCTCCTCAACGTCACCCCACCGGAGGTCAGCCATGCTCAGAATCACACCCCAGTACCGGGCCGAGTCGGTCCAGCGGTACTTCGTCGAGGCACTCTGCAAGGACGACTACTACACACACGGCACCGAAGAGCCGGGGCTCTGGCGGGGCCGGGCCGCCGAGCTGCTCGGGCTCGACGGTCCGGTCGACCGAAAGTCCTTTTCCCGGCTCACCCAGAACCGGCACCCGTTCAAGGAAGAGCGGCTGACGCCGCGGGACCGGGACGGCCGCCGCGTCGGGTACGACATCACCTTCAGCCCGCCCAAGTCCGTGTCGGTGCTCTACGCCGTCACCCGGGACGAGGATGTGCTGTGGGCGTTCCGCAAGTCGGTCTGGGACACCATGCAGGAGATGGAAGCGTCGATGGCGACGCGAGTCCGCCGAGACGGTGCGAACCACGACCGCACGACGGGCAACATGGTCTGGTCGGAGTACCTGCACTTCACGACGAGGCCGGTCGACGGCGAGCCGGACCCGCACCTGCACATCCACAACTTCTCCCACAACTGCACCTTCGACGAGGACGAGCAGCGATTCAAGGCCGCCCAGTTCGGTGTGCTCAAGTCACGGGCTCCGTACTTCGAGGCCCTCGCACTCTCCAAGCTGGCTGCGAACCTTGTCAGCGTCGGGTACCAGGTCGAGAGGACCGAGCACGCCTTCGAGGTCGTCGGCGTGCCGACCCATGCCCTGAGCGAGTTCTCCCGTCGCACCCAACTCATCGAGTCCATCGCCAGCGAGCTGGGCTTCGAGCAGGAACGCAAGGCCGCCCTGGGGGCCAAGACCCGAGAGCGGAAGACCGACGAGTTCACGCTGGACGAGCTGCACGAGCGGTGGTCCGCCCGTCTCTCGCCGGAGGACGTCGCCGCCATCCGCAACGCCAAGGGGCGACCGGCCGAACGGGTGCCGGAGGCCGAGCGTCAGCAGGCCCAGACCATCGAGGCCATCAAGGACAACATCCGGCAGCCCGAACCCGAACCGGAGCCGACGAGCGATGACACGAGCACTCGGCGGACCGCTCGCCGGTGGCATTCGCTCGTCTCGCTCTCAGCCAACAACGCCGTCAAGCTCGCCATCGCCGAGCTGTTCGAACGGGACGCCATCATCACCGAAGACCGGCTGTATGAGGTCGCCCTGCACCTGAGCTTCGGCAAGGCCGAGCGAGAGCAGATTCGGGACGCCATCGAAAAGCGACCGGAACTCATCCGTCGCACGGTCGACGGGACGACGTACCTGACGACCCACGAGGCCGTCGCCGAAGAACGTGAACTTGTGCGGTTCGCCAAGGAGGGCCGCAACAGCGTCCGCCAACTCGGCATCGACCCGCTCAGTCTGAGCGTGTCGAAGCTCGACCACTACGAGCGAGCGGTGCTTCGCAAGCTCATGGAGTCGACCGACCGCATCACGCTGTTCAAGCACAACGGTCCGACCCGCAAGCCGGAGCTGGTGCGAGCCGCACTGACGGGATTGCAGCAGAACGGGCACAGGCTGGTTGTCGTCGCACCCAACGCCACGTCGGCACGCGAGGCCGAGCAGGCCTACGGGGTGAAGGAGGTGCAGACCGTCCACCAGGTGCTCGCCAACGACGAATACAGGAGCATCGCCAAGAACATCGTCCCCAAAGTCTTCAAGACCGTCTTCTGGGTGGAGGACGCCGGGCGTCTGGGCACCCGGACCATCGCAGAGTTGGGAACCATCGCCAAGAGGACAGGTGCACGTCTGGTGCTGACGGGCGACGTAGACCGTGCCCGGAAGTACGAGCGGGGAGACCCTTTCCGGTTGCTGCGGGAGGAGGCCAGGCTCCACTCGGTCGAGCGTCGTGTGGTGCTCGAACAGCAGAACGGACTGGAACGGGCCGTGGACTCCATCGTGCACGACTCGGGTGGGACATGCGTGAACACACTGGAACAGCTCGACAAGCTCCGAGTCGTCGCCGACAGCACGAAGGTCTTCGAACACGCGGCCGACTTCTTCGCCGAACAGGAGCGAGCGGGCCGGTCGGCCATGCTGGTCACGCCGACGCCAGGGCGTGCCTCGGTCCTGACGGACATGGTGCGGAACCGGCTCCGGGCCGACGGCAAGCTGACCGGGCGGGAGAAGACCACCGTGCAGCTCGTGTCGGCCGGACTCACCCGCCAGGAGATGCGTCGCAGCGATAACTACCGGCGGGGGATGGTCATCGATTTCTTCCAGCCCACGAGAGGGTTCGCATCGGGAGACCGGACCAGAGTCATCGCCACCGACCCCGCGAATGGTGTGTGGGTGTGGGGCAAGCTGGGAAATGCGGTCCGGCTGAACCTCTCCCATGTCGACCGATTCACCGTGTCGACGGTCAAGCGAACGAGCATCGCCGTCGGTGACCGCATCCGTCTCACTCGCCGCACCCGAGCACTTATCGGCAAGCCCATCAATGCCGGCACGGTGGTCACCGTCACCGGGCTTAATCCGTTCGGCCAGGTCGCCGTCTCGGGCGGACGGGTGCTGCCAAGATCGCTGGGGCACTTCGAGCACGACTACGTCACGACGTCCAGCAAGCTGCACGGCCGCCGGGCCGATGCGGTCGCGTTCGTCGCCGACAGCGGGGGATGGGGCGGGGCTGAGTCGAAAGACATCGCGGCCGCCGGCGAAGCCGCCAGGAAGGACTTCCGGGTGGTGGTGGACGACCGGGAGAACCTGGTCAATATGCTCGCCCACGTCCGACCGGTCTTGAACGCAACGGAGCTCGAGGACGACCCGGACATGGTGGACGTGGAGCTCAGCGACTACGCACACCGTTTCCGCAAGATGCAGCCGGATAACCTGGAGGGACTCCGCTTTGGACACTGAGCGACGTGATGGATTGAAGCGTTCCATCCTGGGAGCTGACGCCTCCGCCCTTGAGAGCGGGGGCAGCCCCCGGCTGATGCTCGACTTCCGGCCCAAGCGGGGGGAGTGGCTGGCCCTGCCATACACCGCCCTCCGCTCGGTTCGCTACGACCCCGACGACAGACCCGTGGTCAGCATCGAGTTCAGCTCCCATGTCATCGAGGTGGAGGGTCGGAAGCTGGAAGGGTTGTACCTCGCCGTTGTGAGCCAGCGGGCGAGCACCATCGCCGAGGTGCAGGAGCTGTATCTCGACGAGGAGGAGAGCCGGTGCTTCGTTGAACGACTGACCATCCGGAGAAAGGCCCAGAGAGGGGCAGAAGACCGTCCCGACGACCGTGGATGACGGGCGACCAGCTGGAGCATCGCAGGGGTTGGAAATGCTTCAGACGTCTCCCCTAAGCATCCGCTTAGGGCCTGGGCCGCGGTCGAGAGGTGGACCTGGGCCTCCCTCGCTGGGCGTCCACGAGTAAGATATCGCCCAGTGTCACAAGCCGCTGGCCAGCCCGGAACCGCCCGCCGGCCGGGGAAGCGGTTCCCGCTGTCCCTGCCTCTCGTTCGGCTCACCCCGAGCGACACCCTCACGCTGCGCGACGCGGTGGAGGGCATCCATATCTTCGGTGGGCTGGGGAGCGGGAAGACCTCCGGGAGCGGGCAGACCCTCGCCCGGGCGTTCCTCACCGCCGGCTTCGGTGGCCTGGTTCTCACCGCCAAGCCGGACGAAGCGGACACCTGGGTGCGGTATTGCCAGGAGACGGGCCGGCTCTCCTCGCTCCTCCGGTTCGGGCCGGGACACCGGTGGCGGTTCAACTTCATCGACTACGAGATGCGGCGTCCCGGCCGCGGGGCAGGGATCACCTCCAACCTCGTCTCGCTCTTCGAAGAGGTGCTGGAGGTCCACCATCCGGGCAAGGTGCTCGGCGGCGACCCGTACTGGCGAGAGGCCCGGGCCCAGCTCATGCGGAACGCCATCGACCTGATCAAGATCGCCGGCGAGAAGGTCGCCATGGAGGACGTCGCCGAGGTCATCCGGTCGGCCCCGTTGAGCCCGGAGCAGGCGGTCGACCCATCGTGGCGAGCATCGTCGCGGTGCTCCCGGCTCTTGCGGCAGGCCCTCGCCAGCGTGGAGGGCGACAGCCGTCTGGAGGCGGACCTTCAGACGATCACACACTACTTCCTGGACGAGTTCGCGAAGCTCGACCCGAAGCCCCGCTCCAGCGTCATTAGCATGGTCGGGGCCCTGACCGACACCTTGCTCAGGGGTGATGTCCGCGAACTGCTGCTCACCAAGACCACCGTCGTGCCGGAGGTCATCGAGCAGGGGGTGGTCATGGTGCTCGACATGCCCGTGCACGAGTACCGCGAGGCCGGCCGGTTCGTGCAGGTGCTCATGAAGACCATCTTCCAGCGGATGGTCGAACGCCGGAACGCGGAGCCCGAGACGACGCGGCCTGTGTTCCTCTGGGCGGACGAGTCACAGCTCTTCTCGACCAGCTACGACCCGACGTTCCAGACAACCGCCCGCTCGACCAAGACCGCGACGGTGTACCTCTCGCAGAACCTCCCGAACTACTACGACGCGTTCGGCGGCGATGCAGCGGGCCACTCGCGGGCGAAGAAGCTGCTCGGGGCGTTCGGCATCAAAGTCTTCCACGCGAACGCGGACAACGAGACCAATGAGTACGCCGAGCGTCTCTGCGGTCGAGACCTGGTGTTGCGGCGGAACATGAACGCCACCTACCCCGCGGACTACGGACCGGGCGAGAACGTCTCTCCGATGTCGACGACGCACGGCCAGAGCGAGGCGATGGACACACTTGTTCCTGCCCGCGTCTTCACCGAACTCCGCCGCGGCGGCTACAACCGGAGCTTCACGGAGGCGATCGTCTTCCGGGCCGGAGAGCCCTGGAAGGCGAGCGGCCGTGGGTTCGTGCGGTGCAGGTTCAAACAGAACTTCCCGCCGCCCGCTACAGGCTCGAACGGGGCGGTGCGGCGATGATCGACTTTCCCCGGTCCTGCTTCTGTGTCGTTGCGATGCTGCTTCGTCAGCGTGCGGGCGGACGCATCGTCGGCTTCGTCGCCCTGCTGCACGCGATCTCTGGTCTGCTGGTCTACACCGCGGTGCTGCTCTTCCTTCGTGGCTTCGCTCGCGACACTTCCATCGGCTCGCTGCTCGACGTGCCGGTCTTCATGCCCATGCTGCTCTTCACCTTGGTGGTGCTGTCGGTGTGGGTAGGCAGAACGCTCGGCGTGATGAAATACGGAGGGCCGCTCCGGCTCATCGGGCCGAACGAAGGGTTCACCGGCCATGCCGGGCAGCCACTCCGGCGTCGCTTCGTTGTGGAGCACGAGTGGACACTTCTTGAGCGGTACGAGCCGACCGTGCTCGCCGCGGCTGGCCTTGTGCTCGGGCTCATCCCGTGGACCCGTGCGATCGGCCTGTACCTCGTGCTCGCCGCCGTCGCTGCCGCCTGGCAGACGACTCGCGACCGGCGTGCAAACGTGTGGGACCACGACGCCGACGCAGAGGCCGATTTTGCGAAGCCGCTCGGCGAGGTCATCGCGTCGGGCGAGGGCGTCGAGATCGCGTTCGACTCGCTCGGTGAGATGTCGGTCCTTCTCGACGAGACGCCTGCGGAGCGTGCCTCAGCCTACGCCGGGTCGGACACGGGCGAGCCGGAGGGCTTCATCTCCGTGGCGCCCGGCGTGACGTTCAAACCCCGGGGTCCGATCAGCGTGCATCGCAAGCCGCGGGTGACGCCTGTGTTCATGGGCGTGATCGTGCTGCTCGTGGGAAACTTCGCCGTCGGCGACATCTTCGAGCTGTACGAGCGGGCTCCGGTCCGATGGATCGCCGCCGTCGAGAGCATGCAGTCTGCCGGCGTCGCCCTGGGTCTGGTCGAACCGGAGTCCGAGGGAGGACCCGGTGAGCTGACCGACGCGTTCCTCGACAAGGTCGATTCCGATGCGCTCGACAGCTGGAAGGACAACAACGCACGAGCAGTCATCAAGCCGTCGCAGGACGCCGTTATCGCCGCCGAGGCCGCGGTGCAGCAGGTGCGACTGGCGGTGGTGGACCAGTTGGGCTTCGAGCTGAGCCTCGACTCGCACTCCGAACTCTTCGACCAGCTGCTACTCACCAAAGAGAGCGTCCGCGACGCCTGGGCTGCGTTGCTCAACGGGGTGTTCGTACTCGACGCCGCGATCGCGGAGGGGAAGGAACGGCTGCGGAAGGCGGACCTCCTTGGGGGCTCTGCGTCGCTCGATGAAGTCAAGATCATCCACGCCCAGGCCAGAGAGTGGAAGGCCCAGGCCGATGCGTTGCACCCGCATATCGAACACATCCGCGTCATGCTCGACACCCTCAGGCTGGAGCGAGCACTGAACCGGTCCCCCGAAGACGCAGGAGGCTAAGCCATGGGGATATCCAGATGTTTCATCGTGATCCTGCTCTCACTCGTCGCCGTGCCCGCGGCCACCTCGTTCGGCCAAGTCACCACCGGCGACGGTCTCATGGACCAGGCCCGTGAGCGCGGCCGCGAGCGAGCCCGGGAAACGGAACAAAGCATCTACAAGCAGGGCCAGATGCTGCGGTTCGAGAAGACCATCGCGGAAACCGCGACGCTCTTCGCGGAGCTGAAGAAGCGGCATACGTCACTCACAGAGTGGATGGAGTCGCTGCTGGACAACGAAGACGGCAAGCGACTCGCGTTGAACCCATTGGCTGGCATGCAGTTTCTCGCGTACCAAGAGCAACCGGTCTACCGGCTCAGCGACTTCGACGCCCAGGAGCAGTTGCTCGTCGAGCTGCAGGCGTTCCTGACACAAGTGCAACGCGACGCACCCGTCGGCTACGTGCCCGACGCGGCTCGCGTGGACGAGGCCTTCGACATGTACCTGTGGGCTCGCGACCGCCTCGCCCGTGTCGCCGAAACCGAGGCGTGGTTGAAGTCGACGCTCGCCGAGGTGGATCTCGACGCCGACATCACCTCGACACGCACGCTCCGCCAGGCGATTGATGCGTATCTCGCCCAGCGTCATGAGCTGTGGCGGGTGAACCCCATCGCCGGTCGGCTGGAGGCCGAACGTGAAGCCGCTCCGAAGATCGCGGAGAACGCTCGCATCGTCGAGCTGGAGCGGGCCCTCTTCGAGGCCGAGCGACTCAAGCGTGAGGCGACGCAACAGCTGGAGAAGGAACGCATCGATTTCGAGCGACGCATCAAGGAGCGTGAAGTCGTGCTCCAGGAGCAGCTCGCCGCCGCAGAACGTGAGTATCAGGAACGGCTCGCCACGATCGCTCGCATGGACCGGATCGAAGAGGCCGAGCGGGGCCGACGCGACATGCAGGCGGAAGTCCGGGCCCGGGAGATCGACGAAGACGCTCGACGGCTCGACCTCGTGGCCAGGTGCCGCTCAGCGGCCGTGCAGCGTGACCTCAAGCCATTTCTTGACCATGGCGTCTGGCAACCCGGTGACCGCCAGCCCAATCAACGGCTGGAGTCCGGGCCCATGTCGTACTCCAAGCTCGTCGCGTTCGGAGCACTCAACAACGACATCAGGGGTCTTCAGTTGCTGCTCGGCGTGGCCAACGCCAACTCAAGCGAGCTGGCTCATAACTTCGGCACGATGTTCGCTGGGAAGCACATGGACGACGAGCGGCTGAAGTGGAGCTACTCGCGGAGATGGTCGGACCTCTCCCGCGAACAGGTGCGGGAACTCGACCGCATCCAGAAGCTGCTCATCGAACTCGGCCCCACGCTGGTGGAGGAAGGGTTGCTGGCGCCGTAATGGTGCAGCTGCCGCCGCGGCCGCGGAAGGGTGATTTTACGCCTCGCTCCGCGAGGCCTTGCTCCCCGCCGCATGGTCCGCGGCGGGGTCTCGGCCGTGACGTTGAAGGCGTCACTATTCATTGGAGAGGTGAAGTGACCGACGCCGCGGCATCCACGACGCAGCATCGGCCACACGGAGAACTGGTTGCCGGTGAGGGGGCCGGGAGGGCTTCCCCAAATCACCGTGTCGCGGGCAAGACCGTCCTGTCCGCGAGAACCTTCGGCCGTCTGTGATCACTCGGCCGAACGGGCGTTGCGCTCCTCGTGCAGGATGAACGAGTGAGCCTCGTCGAGCACCTTTCTCGCCGCGAGCAGGTCGTCCCTGCCGAGGCTGTTGGTCTCCTGCCACTCGTCGTCCTTGTCCTTGTAGACGCGGATGAGAGTGGTGTTGAACATGGAGCCGTTGCGGGTCTCGTTCTGCCAGACCACGGCCTTGACGCCGTTGATCCGGAACTCCGCCGCCGGCTGGTTCTTCTCTGACGAATCCATACGCTTCTTCCTGTTCATGCGAGCCGTCCTTTCTGGGTCGGAACCCTTCTGGAAGCGTCTCCCGGTTGAACGTAGTTATGGTGCGGCCACGCTCCGTGTGCTCTTAGAGGCGCGAAGGGCGTAACCACCCGACGCCGCGTACGAACCGCCTCGGCAGGCACCGGCTCAAGGTTCAGTTCAGCCCGGGCTTTATTCACCGCCCGCAGCACGGAGAAGAGCTGCCGGACCACGGGGGCGTACGGCTCAAACCGCAGCCGCCCGAACTCCTGCTCAACCTCTTCCCGCGTCGCGTTCCTGGCGAACTGCACCATGAACTGCTTCAACCACCTGAACTCGTTGGGGTGGATGCGGACCGACACGTGCCAACTCCGGTCGATGCCGCGTCGGTACCCGATGCTGTAGCCCGCGAATGCGATGGGCTCACGCCGGACATCGCGGATCACCGACCTCTCCCGCTCGAAGAACTCGTGCTTGCCGTGCGTGGCGATGAGCAGCCAGAACGAGCCGTACCGCAGGTACTGGATGCTCGCACGACCCACCAGTCGCCGCCTGGCTCGCTGCCAGCGGGACATCTCGACGCCGTACTTGTCGAGCAGCTTGCGGTCGATGTACATGGGGTCCTTCCCCGGCGGGATGTGGCCCGCGGTGTAAAAGAAATAGCCGCGTGCGATGTAGGCGACGGCGAGCTGCTGCACGAAGCCGGGCACGCTCGTCGGGAGGTAGTTGTAGTTGGTCATAGCATTCCTCGTGTATTGGCAGTCAAAGTGGGGCGTCGTTTCGGCCTTTCATCCGGGCACGACACCCAGAGCCCCCGTGCTACAGAACCTCCTTCACAACCCTGTTCCGCCCGTTCCTCTGCAGGGTCCGGGGCGGCAACCTTCAGCCGCATCCGCCGGCGAATCGCCTGCAGGCCATTCGCCGCCTCGCGACCCAAACCTCCGCGGGCTTGCCGTGCTCATCGCTTCGTGGGCTCGGCTCCATCCCGCTGATCCAGATTCCATGTATTGCTGTTGCACAATCCATGGACGTTGCGGTGCTCCAGGCCGATGGCCCGAACACCACTCCTTGCAGAAACGCCGCCGGCCGAGCGGGCGGGAGCATCGTCCCCGATGCCCCACGCCCGCTCGCCGACCGCCTGGGAAACCGCCCATCACACGCTCCGGTGCGATGGGCCGGCGTCCGCACACAGAACCACGCGTCGCCGCTTTCGTCGTCGCTGACACCATCCGCTCCGGGCACCACCCCGAGGCGTTGCGATGCGTCACCGAACGGGCCGCCACTGCCTTGCAGCGGTCACCGCTCGGACTCGGCCAGGCCGAATCCGACTGTCTACTTGCGGCACACTCCCGGTCTCAGGCGTTTGAATCACCGGGTGGACCTCGTTCCGAAGAACGCACCCGGCACCGGACCATCATTCCGGCAGCCCGAGACCTTCCCCTGTTAGCCATGCTCGTCACCGAGACGGTCACGTCGCTCGGCCCTCTGTCGTCCGCTCCGGGATTCCTCCCAGAACGGTGTTTGCTCGCGGGCGTCAGCACGCGAGATTTCAGCCGGCAGAACCCAGAAGCTCCGGCTTACCCATCGACAGACGGCTTTGTTGCGCTGTTCGGCACCGTCTCCGTCTCGATTCACCGCCAAGCCCTCGCGGGCCTCTCATGGTTGAGCTCTTCACCGCCGGCTGTTTCGGCCGGTCGCCGGGCGTGGTCAACGCCCGGTCGCCCGCATCGCTGCGGACAAGCTCCCCACGGCGGCTCGGGTTGAACGAGGTGCAAGACCCCGATCCCCCCGAGACGGATTACGCGAGCGTCGAGCCGAAGCCCTTCGCTCGCCTCACCGCTTCAAGCATGACGGCTCGTGCCAGCGACCCCGTCAGGGATTCGCGGACACGAGTCTGTCCAGGTCGCCCCGGTTCCGTCGCCGGCGGGGCGGGCCATCGGATAGAAGCTGCGGATTGTTCTCGGGGTTGGACCGTCGAGCGTTTACTCGCAGCAGCCTCCGTCGAACCGGACAAGCATGTCTCCACGCATCCGGCTCTACGCGTCTCCGACTGCCACACTGCTGTGGGCGGGGTGATGAGTCCCGCTCCCTTCGCCCGGCTGGTGAGGCCGGGCTCCCGGGGGTCGGAGTCTGTGTGCGGACGCCGAGGCGGCTGGTGGGCCGACTCGGGCGTTCCGCAAACACCGTTCGACGAACGATGTTTCGGTGAAGCTAGCGCAGATTGCGGGCGTACTCAAGCTATGTCGCCCAGTGCTTCTGATACCTCGGCCCGTCAGACTTCGGCTCAGCGTCAGGCGTAGCAATCTGGATTGTCAGCGGAATCGGAAAGTCCGCCCCGACGATTGCTGCTTCGCCCGGCTTCAGGCTTGGAAGGAAGGACGCGGCCGAGCGGTCGATCTCACCGCATGCTCGTTCAACAACTTCGCGGTCCTTGTCGTTCGTCAACCGGTGGACGACAAGAGTCCCCATCTGGCTCAGGACGCCCTCGGTGATGTCGCGAGGGCGTTGAGTCGCAAGACAGATGTTCAGGCCGTACTTACGCCCTTCCTTGGCGATCAACTCGAATGCATCCAGCCGTGCAATAGTGTCGTCGCCTCCAATGTGGCGGCCGAGAAATGAATGCGCCTCGTCAACAAACACGACGACGGGACGTTCCTTCATGGCTCCACCCCGCGCCAATCCCAGCAAGTGTCTACCAACCGCGTTAGCAACAATCTCTCGTGCCTTATACTCCGAACTAACTCCACTAAGGCATATTCGGAGCAGCTTCTTATTTTCCGCGGCCAGAAACTGCTTGATCGCTTCTGTGATCGGATGTTCTACATGCTTGAATGTACACTCAAGCGATGCTGACGTGAGTACGCCGCTGATTCGAGATACCAGCGTGAGACAGTAGCTGAATTCACCAGACTCTCCGCCCCATTTGTTGGGGTCCTTTGTTCCTCTGGTCGCACCAAATCCCTCGGGGTACACGCACTCCTGCTCAATCTGAGCCGTGAGTTTCGTCACATCGAATGGCTGCGATGGATCTTCAAGCTTCTCGGCAATGCCCACTTCTTGCTCTGCCGCGACGACACTGACCTTACTCTGGTCGATCTTCCTAATGACTCCATTGGTCGCCAAGGCAGGCTTTAGGGTTGCCAGCCGCAGGCTCCGAATTGCACTGCGAAGCTTTGGACCCTGGACCTTGCCTGATGGCTCGAACAACGCAATGAAATCAGATTCGTTAAAGCACATCGGGGGTAGAGATGCCTGTGTTGACCCGTCGGCTTTCTCACTTGGTTGCCCTAGGTGACAATGCGTGACTGCATCTCCCGTGAAGCCACGATACTCACCGGTAGCATCGAGCAGAATCATCTTGCTCTTGTGCTTCAAGCACTCCTCGATCACTCTGGCAGTAGTCCAACTCTTCCCTCCTCCGGTTGCACCAAGGATCGCACAGTGCCTTCCAAACAGCTTCTCGGGTTTAACGTACACAATACTCTCGAAGGCGGAGTCGATTGAGCCAAGAGCCAACTGTACCGTGACAGACTCGCCCCTAGTTTCCATAAGTCGCGGCAACTCAGAAAGGAATTCATGAGGGGCCGAGTACACCCTGTCTCCTAGCCTCGGGTAGCATGCGACTCCAGCCGTAACCTGGACCGAATCCATTGCCACCGTGCCGAGCAACTGAATCAGCCCAATGGCATCGAGCTCTGTGAATCGCGACTGGGACGGATTGATCGAGCGTCGGTCGCGGTCCGGCAGACGGACTTCAACGATGCGGCCTAGCAGAAGGGAGGTCTGCCCCTCAATCAAGACGAACTCGCCGACTTCACCGCGTCCGTATCGACCACCTCGCACATGTGTAGCACTGGGGGAGCCAGCTTCGCTGAGGTTGAACTTGGCGAGCTGTGCGGACACCGACGAAATGACGCCAACCTGCAACTCGCGTTGCAGCAGTCCATGCCGAAAGCCGGGTATGTCCGATTCTGCTTGGCGAATGCTCATGAGGGCGCCGCAATCCGCTGAATGCTCTTCGAGAGCTGCTCGGCCGGGGTGAGTGACTTCAGGTCCGGGATGAGTTCTGCGAATTGCTGGAACGTCGCATTGATCAGACGAATGTCATGGCCGGCCTTGGCAAGCTCGAAAAGCGGTCTCCAATAGCGATGATCGTTTGTATCCACATCACGCTTGACGGTCGGACTCACCACAATGAGGCGGAGATGCGGATTGGTGCGAACTGCAGCGAGGATCGGCTCTGAGAGATGGTCGTCGTTGAATCCATACCCAATCGCGATCAAGCATGTATTCGGCTCTCGCAGCGAAGACAGGTACTGTGACATCAATTCAAGATGCGGCTGGATATACGATTGCTGGTACTTTCCTGCGGCCGGAAAGATCATGCAGGCGTGGTCAGCAGAGACATCGTCGGTGGAGGTGATCTCGTCGCCGTCCCGTTTCCAATTGACAGAACCATGTAGCTTGTAAAATACAAAAACGCCTTCCAGCGGCGTTCCGAAGTCCTCTGCGTTTGGCGAGCGACGAACAATGTCGTACGAGTAAAAGCGGGGGTCAAAGTGCCTCGGCTGCGTAAACGAGAAGCCGTCCAGACTCACGAGCCCCTGCCTGCCAGCGGCCGTTTCGAAGCACAAATCGTAATTCGTCGTAAACAGCTTCAGGCGCGAGTCGCGAGCCCGCCTGCGGGAAAGGCGGTGTAGAAAGGTGCGGTGTGCGTGAAGCTGACTGTCACTGGTGGAATCCAGGAAGCCTCTGCACTTGTCGAGAATGGTTCGTTTCGCGGCGGTGATGAAGCTCGCTACGCTTTCGTCGTCGCGAATCTGTGCGAACGCTTCGCATCGAGAGAGAAGTGCCTCAATATTGTCCTTGTGTCGGTGGTCTGCCTCCACGGCGGCGCTGAAGTTCACTGACTCCATAGCCTTCTGGGCGACTTCGGTCGCCTTCTGCTTTGACTTGTCCGCTCCCTTTGGATCTGCAAGAACGCATGCGTTCCACAAGTCCTTCATGGACGGTCCGTTCACGGCCGGTCCCATGGAGGTGCCACTTCCAGCAAGAACCGCGAGATGTTGCATCTGAAGCGAGGACAGCAGGAATTCCCGGAGATCTCGCCGACTGTTCTCGGCTCGCTTCCGTTCGGAGTCCTCGCCAGCTTCCCCATTGTCTGCTGCCGCGGGTTCGAGCCCTTGCCAGGTGGAGGATGCGGCGTCATAGAACCCTACGAAGTCCGAAGACTGACTCGGAGCCGGCACTGATGCGTTGTGATCGGGTATAGACGAGGGTGTTGTCTGATTGGTGGACATGGCTCTCCGGAGGGCTGCTGCGTCTGGTCTGGGCCACATCGGCTTCGTGTGGCGAGGCCTCGTACCTGACAGTTTCAAGCGGGTCTGCCGGGGCGTCTCGGAGTCCCGCCTAGGTCCTAGTTTAGGGCGAATTTGTAGAACGGCTCAGTGCCGGCTCGTCCTCTTGCGGCACGTCCTCCGACACGACCACAGTGTGGGATGACTGCGGCTGAACGAGGCATCGTCAAGGCAATCCAGAACGGGATGAATCTCCGTCGCCCAGCCACTACGGGACCCTTACGGAGCGCAATCTCGAATGGCCAATTCGCACCCGAGCTGCACGACTTTTTGGCCCGATCCTGCACGACAAAGTACGACAATCCACCCCCTATCCACAAGGGTCGGATTCACCGAAGTGCTTGATATGCAGTGCTTTACGTCGATTCGCGGGGTTCGGGAAGTCGTGCTTGCCACTCTTGGGAAGCTGACGTTCTACCACTGAACTACACCCGCGATACCGGCCGGGCCCGCTGCCTCCCGGCGACCCGCAGTATACGAGCGCCCCCGCCAAAAAGGAAAACGCCTCGGCCATCACGCCGAGGCGTTCTCGATTCGGAAGCAAGGCAGAAGAAGCAAGGCAGAAGACGAGCACTGCCGCTGCGTCAGGCTCGCCGCCTTCGCGCCGCGATCAACCCGCCCATCGCCAGAATCCCCACGCCGCCCGGCGTCGGGACCGGCGAGAGCTCAGCACGCATGAAAATGGGGGTGTTCGCGTCGTCAATGAACGGGATGCCGAGGTACAGGACCGCCAGGTAGTCCCGACCCGGCTCAACCCGATAGCTGACCGATCCTGCGATGTTCTCGTCCTCGATATCGAAGTTGTAGATCTCTTCGCCCATGTCGAGCAGCCCGAGGAAGCTCTGCCAGTGGTCGCTGCCCGTCAGGCTCCAGGAGATTTCGAGCGTCGCCGCTTCGTCGACCTGGAAGAACTGAGCGATGAACCCGCCCGCGTAGCCGAAGTTGCCGAGGTACGTCGGCTCCGAGCCGTCCCACGCACTTTCGATGTGCATGAAGTTGTCGCTCCGCTCCATGAACGACGTCGAGCCGTAGCCCTCAACGTACAGGTCGCGGTTGTCCGGGGCGTACGCGATGTCAGACTGGACGACGCTCGTGTCAAACCCCGCGAACACGTACGCGATCGACGGCGCCTGGTACCCGTACGCCGTCAGCCCCGTGTCCTGGTAGACGAAGTTCTGCGCCTGGGCGATGCCGGCGGAGCACAACGCCCCGCCGAACAGGCACGCCTTCATGGTCTTCTGCATGGATATGTCCTTTCTCACTCTCGAGATGCGAGGAGGCGCCCCTCCTCTTAGGGTCCAATGTACGGAGAGGCAAAGTCCGAAGAAAGGAGTTTGATCAAATTTTTCAGATCGGAATCTGTCGCACCACAGATCGCGGTACACTCTCTCGGATCACCGCTACCAAAGCAGGAACACGCCACGCATGGTCACCCAGTCTCCAACGCCAAACGCCGAACTCCGCTTCGAGACCCACGCGCGCGACGTCCTGCTCGGGGTTCAGTCCACAATCCGGTCCCTCGTCGAGGCGACCCCCGGCGTCACCCGTCGCGCGACTGACCTCCAGAAGACACTCGGGATCGATCGCACGCTCGCGTGGCAGATCCACAAGGCGGCCTACGCCGAGGACCCCTTCGCCGCCGGCCAGCGCCTCGCCGGCCCCGCCGCCATGGCTCGATTCCTGAAGGCCTCAGCCCAACGCGGCGCCCCCGCGGCGCAGGTCGACGCCGTGCGCTCGGCGATCGATCGTTTCGAGAACCTCATCAGCGAGCACGCCGGGAGCCGGAGCGAGTTCGAAACGATCCTCTGCGGCCTGACCACCGAGGACGCCGACCATGTCGGACTTGCCAACCGTCGCGCCG
The DNA here is from genome assembly GCA_002706885.1 of Phycisphaerae bacterium. Taxonomy (GTDB): domain Bacteria; phylum Planctomycetota; class Phycisphaerae; order Phycisphaerales; family UBA1924. The sequence goes on along the minus strand of PAKY01000028.1, from coordinate 3,046 downwards.
CGTACCAGGCGCAGCGACATCTCCTCGGCGTCTACGCCGAAGCCCTCGTCGCGACGTACATCTGGGCGCCGTCCGCGACCAACCCGAAGCGGCTCGACACCGTCGGTTTGCGAACGGTCTCCAATCTACGCCGGCTCCGCAAGGGCGCCACCATCACGCTCGCCGCCGGCTCGTCCGCGACCGACAGCGGCAAACGCATCGGCCAGGGCCACATCGAACCACTCGTTCCGGGCCCTTCGGCCTCGGTCTGTGATCTCGTCCCTGCGTTCTGCTCCACCCCGATCCCGGAGATCGTCCGCATCGGCGACCGCGAGTCGAACCTCCGTCTCGAGGTCCAAACCGACGCCCTCGGCGCACGTTCCGCCACCGATCTGGTGGTGGGGCAGGTCTGTCGCGAGGTGTTCGACCGTGAACCCGCCCCCGACAACCTCGTCTTCGGCAACGCGGTCTCGGTGCGCACACCGTGCGAACTCGTCGTGCTCGACGTGCTTCTGCACAAGGACATGCCCCCGCTGAGTGAGCCGGTCGCGCAGATGCTCAGCGATCACCGCTGCGTGCCGAGCGCCGGCTTCTCCGACCGCGATTGCGACGCCCTACCGATCGCGATCGATCCGGTCTACCTCGGCTCCGGAGCGAACGCCCTCGCCGTCCCGGAACTCCCGCGTTACGCCGAGCTCGTCGCCTTCGCCTGCGAGCGATCGGGGTTCGATCTCGACGACTTCGCGGTCCATCAGTGCCGCGTGGAGTTTCCGCCGCTTCCTTCCTCGCTCACGATGCGTTCGGACCGTCTGCCGCTGGACGATTGAGCATCACACCTCGTACGACGGGAACTTCACGCCCTCGATCATCGAGGCATAGTGAACGTGCCGCCCCGAACTCGATGTGTACAGCGGGCGGTTCACCTGGTCGTAACTCAGCGTGCGAACCGTGCGTCGGCTCTTGTGGAACTCAAAGCAACGATCGTCCCAGTCCAGTCCCAGGAACTCGATCAGTCGCGGGAACTCGTTCTCCGGATCCGCGACCAGACGCTCGTACCGAACCTCGAGGATCGGCATGTCGAGCGTCGCCTTCCAGTGATCCATCATCCGACGAGACTGCTCCCAGGCCTCGGCGGCCCACTCGAGCCGCGTCGTCCATGGGTGAAGGCGGTTGTTGAACCCGCCCATGAAGCAACTGATCGCGACATCCCGCGGGTCGCGGATCGCGTGGATGATCCGCGTCCGCGGGAACAGCCGTGCGATCAGCCCCACGAGCTTGTTGTTCCCGAGCGCCTTGTTCACGATGCGCCGCGCCCCCTCGGGCGCCTGCCCCTCGATCTGCTTGACGTACTCCCGCGCCACCCGCGTCCATCGGAACCGGTCGTACCGACCGAAACACGCCGGCGGCGGCTTCGTGTGGTCGTACGCCGCGCTGAGCTGGTAGGCGAAGTGCTCGATGCTCGCGAGTTCACCCACACCCGACGCCGCCGGGTGCGCATCGATGATCTGGTCGATCAGGCTCGTCCCGCTCCGCGGCATGCCCGCGATGAACACCGGCGTTTCGCTGTCGCACGAGCTCACCGGGAAATCGGTCATGTGCTCCGCCGACCAGTTCTCCACGAGCGTTGCGACCTGCGCCGCATATCGCTCGGGGTCGAACGGGAGCTCACCGATCGCGTTCGCCTCCCTCGCCGCTTTGAACGCCTCCTCGTAACGCTTCGACCGGTCGAGCGCCTTCGCCTTCGAGTACAGCACCGAGCACCGCGACTGCGCCGCCAGCGACTCGTCCGTCAGCAGGCCGTCGAGCGTTTCGATCGCCTCGTTGTACCGCTTCCGCTGGATCGCGAGCTTCGCGGCGACATCGAGCATGCCCTGCGGCGCCGCGGCCCCGCCCGACCGCGCCCGCTCGAGGATCGGCGCAATCGCCGCCTCCGCCTCGTCGTACCGCCCACCCTCCTCGAGCGCCCCGGCCATCACCTCGATCGCAGGCTCGAACCCAGCCCGCAACGCGAGAGCGCGGGCGCAGGACTCCGCGCACGCGTCTGTCTGCCCGAGTTGCCGCTGCGCCTGCGCAAGCAGCAATAGCGAGTCGGGCCGCTCGAGGGCCTCGACCGACCGCCTCGCAAACTCCTCCGCCCGCTTGATCTTCCGACCGTTCAGCGCGATGACGCCGAGGAGGAACAGCACCTCCGGGTCGTGCTTGGCCTTCTGATAGACCTCCGACAGCGACCCCTCCGCCGCCGCGAGATCGCCCTCCCTGAGCTTCGCCCAGGCCGCCGCGACCGCCTTGTCGCGACGCGAGGCCTGACGTGATGGATCGGACTTCGCCACCGTGACACCGCCGAGCATGAAGCGCCGGTCGCCCGGAGAACACCTCCGATCGCCCGGCGCGAGCGAGGCTACCACCGCCGTCAACCCCCCGCGAGTCTCGCGCCATGCACACTTGCGGTACCGTGAAGCATGCCCACACCAAACTCGAACGCCTCTTCAACGCTCGTGACGCGGTCGATCTTGCTCGTCGCCGCCATCGCGTCAAACGCGCACGCCGCGTTCGAACCGCCCGCCGACCGCCCCAACATCATCTTCATCTTCAGCGATGACCACGCCCTCCGAACCATCGGCGCTTACGGCTCGGGCCTTCACGAAACCCCCTCGCTCGATCGAATCGCGAACGAGGGCGCCGTCTTCGAGAACAGCTTCTGCGCCACCTCCATCTGCTGCCCATCCCGCGCCGCCATCCTCACGGGCAAGCACGGTCACAAGAACGGCGTCCTCGGCAACGCCGACGCTTGGAACGCGGGCCAATGGGTCTTCACCCGCGACCTCGCCGAAGCCGGCTACCAGACCGCCCTCGTCGGTAAGTGGCACCTGAAAGGATCGCCCGCCGACGCCTTTGATCACTGGCAGATCCTCTCCGGCGCGGGCGGCCAGGGGCACTACTTCAACCCCGACTTCGAGACCAGGGACGGCCGCGCGTTCCAGACCGAGGGTTACTCCACCGACGTCATCACCGACGCCGCCCTCGCCTGGCTCGACGACCGGGACGGCGATCGCCCCTTCCTGCTCAT
>PAKY01000027.1 GCA_002706885.1 Phycisphaerae bacterium | reverse complement strand
AGGCTTTGATTGATACTGCTGCGGATTCGCTACAGTAACGTTGGGCCAGAACGTAATGCCATCCAAGCAAGAGAGCGCACACTAGCGGCCAGAAGCAGACAGTCGTTCATGCCCCTTTTTTAGCGTTCTATCGCTCGAAATCGCGCCTGCCTACTGTGGTCAGATCACCTTCCGGAAGTTTCTTGCGGCCCGAACCCTCGCGCTATATCGCATTGAACGATGCGCACACATTACCGCAAGAATCAATGCGCAGTTTTGCATGCTCAGCGCCTACACAACTTTGCTCACAGTAAATTCTTTATCGCAAGACTGCATTTTTTTGAATAAAAAAATTAAAATCTTCATACACCTACATGCGGAGAAGGCAAATGAATAATTGGCTGTTTTTGGCTGTTGCAATATTTGGTGAAGTAGTAGCCACATCTGCTTTAAAAGCAAGCGAAGGATTCACAAAACCACTTCCGTCAATATTAGTTGTTTTAGGTTACGGCCTCGCTTTTTACTTTTTATCCCTAGCCTTAAAGACTATTCCCATGGGCATTGCATATGCAGTTTGGGCAGGGCTCGGAATTGTATTGGTGACAGCTGTCGCCTGGGTATTTTATGGGCAGAAACTAGATATTTGGGCGTTCATCGGCATGGCAATGATTGTTGGCGGCGTTGCTGTTCTTAACTTACTGTCTAAAGGTAGCGCCCATTAGCTCTACTGAGCTGGAATAGGTAAAACTTCAGCTTTAACCACGTCAGCAGCTAATGGCCTGTCTCGAACTGAGCGGGATTGCCGGTAAAAGAGTATGCCTATTCCAACCTATTGTGGTCGCTCACGACCGGCCAAAAACGGACACTGCCAACCCATTGGAAAAAAACTGAGCGTTGCTTTCCGTTAAGTTTGGTAGTTGCAAGCGCCGTTCAGGAAGAATTGCTCGATCAACGCCGCCATACCTGCGCGTGCGATACGGCCGCGGCGCTCGGCGTCTACCAGGCCGAAGATCAAGGAGGAGAAGATTTCGGTAAGCGCCGGGGCACCGATATCGATACGGAATACGCCCAGTTTTTGCCCGCGTAGAAAGAACTCGTCCAGCGTTTCTGAGTAAGGCAGCCATCGGCAGCCGCCTGCATCTAAATCAAACGTGTCCGGGCGCCACTGAAATGAGAGGAAAACCAACAACTCCCTGTGAGTCAAATGGCCTTCGATCAGGCGATGCAATGCGTCCAAGGGCGCCGACTCAAGATCGGCATCGGCAATGACCCGATAAATAACCACCGAACCATGATCCAGAAGCATCTCGATCAGGTTGTCGCGGGTGCCGCAAAACCTGTTTAGCGTCGCCTTGCTGACTCCCGCTGCCTGGGCTATTTCTTTGAACGTGGCTCGCGGGTGGTCAACGATGGCGATCGCCAGGGCCTTCAGCAATTTCTCATCGGCAGCAGTTAAATCCATCGGTCACTCTTTATCTATCGCAGGCAGATGCGGGTATTTTGCCTAGAACACTCATTTTTCTCAAAGAGGATACTAGCTTTGTTCACACTAAAATCAAATGAGTCAATATTGACTCATTTGATTTTAGTGTGGATCATGCGCGGCTTCGACTACGTACTGGCTTCGTGCTTGGGTGAGATATGAACAAATTTCGCGAGTGGATCACTTTTTCCGTGATCTCCTGTTTGGTCGCCGTGACCCTGGTTGGCTGCGACAAGCCCGAAGAGCAAGGGGAGGAGGCGCCGGCGCGTGAAGTCGATGTGCTCAGCGTGCAGACCGAGCCCTTCACCGTGGTTGCCGAGCTACCAGGACGCATCGAGCCGGTGCGTGTCGCCGAGGTGCGCGCGCGGGTGGCGGGGATCGTGCTCAAGCGCACCTTTGAGGAAGGGGCCGACGTGAAGGCCGGCGACGTGCTGTTCCAGATCGACCCTGCGCCGTTCAAAGCGGCCCTGTCGCGGGCGCAGGGTGAACTGGCCCGCGCCGAGGCGCAGTTGTTCCAGGCCCAGGCGATGGTTCGCCGATACGAGCCGCTGGTGAAGATCAACGCCGTCAGCCAGCAGGATTTCGACAACGCCAAGGCCGCTCTGCAGAGTGCCCAGGCCGACAAGCGATCGGCCCAGGCCAATGTCGAAACCGCCCGCCTGGACCTGGGCTATGCCGAGGTTCGCGCACCCATTGCCGGACGCATCGGCCGAGCCCAGGTCACCGAAGGGGCGCTGGTAGGCCAGGGTGAGGCGACTCTGCTAGCGCGTATCCAGCAACTTGATCCGGTGTACGCCGACTTCACCCAGCCGGCTGCCGACGCCCTGCGCCTGCGCGCGGCCATCGCCGAGGGCAAGGTTGCCGGCGCTAGCGACCAGCCGTTGTCGCTGCGCGTCGATGGTACCGATATCGAGAGCAAGGGCACGCTGCTGTTCACTGATATCTCGGTGGATCGCAGCACCGGGCAAATCGCCCTGCGAGGGCAGTTCGACAACCCCGAGGGCGTGTTGCTGCCGGGTATGTACGTGCGTGTGCGCACGCCGCAGGGGCTCAACCAGAACGCCATCCTGGTGCCGCAACGTGCCGTGCAGCGTTCGGCTGACGGTCAGGCCAGCGTGATGCTGCTGGGGCAGGGCGATACCGTCGAGGCGCGCCAGGTCACCACCGGTGCCATGCAGGGCTCGCGCTGGCAGATCAGCGAGGGCCTGCAGGTCGGCGACAAGGTGATCACCAGCTCGCTGGCGGCTATCCGTCCGGGCGCCAAGGTCATCCCCCGCGAGCAAGATGCCGCCGAAGCCGCTCCACAGTCCCAGGCGCAGTAAGCCGGAGAACCTCTCATGTCCCTGTTTTTCATCCGGCGCCCCAATTTCGCCTGGGTAGTCGCCCTGTTCATCTCGCTGGGTGGCCTGCTGGCCATCCCGTTCCTGCCGGTGGCGCAGTACCCCAACGTGGCGCCGCCGCAGATCACCGTGACCGCCACCTATCCCGGCGCTTCGGCGCAGGTGCTCACCGACTCGGTGACCAGCGTCATCGAGGAAGAACTCAACGGCGCCAAGAACCTGCTGTACTTCGAGTCCACCAGCAACGCCAACGGCATCGCCGAGATCACCGTCACCTTCCAGCCAGGGACCGACCCCGAACTGGCCCAGGTTGACGTGCAGAACCGTCTGAAGAAGGCCGAGGCACGTATGCCGCAGGCCGTGCTGACCCTCGGCATCCAGACCGAGCAGGCCACCGCCGGCTTCCTGCTGATCTATGCGCTGAGCTACACCGATGGCGACAAGGACGCCAACGTCACGGCGCTGGCCGATTACGCCGCGCGCAACATCAACAACGAAATCCGTCGCGTGAACGGCGTCGGCAAGCTGCAGTTCTTCGCCTCCGAGGCGGCCATGCGCGTGTGGATCGATCCGCAGAAGCTGGTCGGCTACGGCCTGTCCATCGATGACGTGAACAACGCGATCCGCGCGCAGAACGTGCAGGTGCCGGCCGGTGCCTTCGGCAGCACGCCGGGTTCCAGCGAGCAGGAGCTGACGGCGACCCTGGCGGTCAAGGGCACCCTGGACAACCCGCAGGAATTCGCCGCCATCGTGCTGCGTGCCAACCAGGACGGCTCGCGCCTGACCCTGGGCGACGTGGCACGCATCGAGGTCGGCAGCCAGGACTACAACTTCGGCTCGCGCCAGGACGGCAAGCCCGCCGTTGCCGCCGCCGTGCAGCTGTCGCCCGGTGCCAACGCGATCCAGACCGCCGAGGCGGTCAAGCAGCGTCTGACCGAGCTGTCGGCCAACTTCCCGGACAACGTCGAGTTCTCCGTGCCGTACGACACCTCGCGCTTCGTCGACGTGGCCATCGACAAGGTCATCATGACCCTCATCGAGGCCATGGTGCTGGTGTTCCTGGTGATGTTCCTGTTCCTGCAGAACGTGCGCTACACCCTGATCCCGTCCATCGTCGTGCCGGTGTGTCTGCTTGGTACCCTGACCTTCATGTACCTGCTGGGCTTCTCGGTGAACATGATGACCATGTTCGGCATGGTGCTGGCCATCGGCATCTTGGTGGACGACGCCATCGTGGTGGTGGAGAACGTCGAGCGGATCATGGCCGAGGAAGGCCTGGCGCCGGTGCCGGCGACCATCAAGGCGATGGGGCAGGTGTCCGGGGCGATCATCGGTATCACCCTGGTGCTGTCGGCGGTGTTCCTGCCGCTGGCCTTCATGGCCGGCTCGGTGGGGGTGATCTACCAGCAGTTCTCGCTGTCGCTGGCGGTGTCGATCCTGTTCTCGGGCTTTCTTGCGCTGACCTTCACCCCGGCGCTGTGTGCCACGCTGCTCAAACCGATCCCCGAGGGCCATCACGAGAAGACCGGTTTCTTCGGCTGGTTCAACCGCAAGTTCACCGCCCTGACCGGCCGCTACACCAAACTCAACGGCAAGCTGGTGCCGCGCGCCGGGCGGGTGATGTTCATCTACCTGGGCGTGGTGGTGCTGATGGGTTTCTTCTACCTGCGCCTGCCGGAATCCTTCGTGCCGGTGGAAGACCAGGGCTACATGATCGTCGACATCCAGTTGCCGCCAGGCGCTACCCGTGAGCGCACCTCGGCCACGGGTGAGGAGCTGGAAGAGTTTCTGATGGCCCGCGAGGCCGTGCAGACGTCCTTTCTGGTCCTCGGCTTCAGCTTCTCCGGCATGGGTGAGAACGCGGCCATTGCCTTCCCGCTGCTCAAGGACTGGTCCGAGCGAGATTCTTCGCAGTCGCCGGAAGCCGAGTCGGCTGCGGTCAACCAGCACTTCGCCAACCTCGATGACGGCGCGATCATGGCGGTGCCGCCACCGCCGGTCGAAGGCCTGGGCAACTCGGGTGGTTTCGCCCTGCGCCTGCAGGACCGCGCCGGCCTTGGCCGCGATGCCCTGTTGGCAGCGCGCGATGAAGTGCTGGGCAAGGTCAACGGCAATCCGAAGTTCCTCTACGCCATGATGGAAGGTCTGGCCGAGGCGCCGCAGCTGCGCCTGGTGATCGACCGTGAGCAGGCCCGCACGCTGGGTGTCAGCTTCGAAGCGATCAGCAGCGCGCTGTCCACTGCGTTCGGCTCGTCGGTGATCAACGACTTCGCCAACGCCGGCCGCCAGCAGCGCGTGGTGGTACAGGCCGAACAGGCCGAGCGCATGACGCCGGAAAGCGTCCTGCGCCTGCATGTGCCCAACGACAGCGGCAGCCTGGTACCGCTGAGTGCTTTCGTCACCACGAGCTGGGAGGAAGGCCCGGTGCAGGTCGCGCGTTACAACGGTTACCCGTCGATCCGCATTGCCGGTGACGCCGCGCCCGGCGTGAGCACTGGCGAGGCGATGCTCGAACTGGAGCGCATCGCTGCCGAGCTGCCCGAAGGTATCGGCTACGAGTGGACCGGGCTTTCGTATCAGGAGCGGGTCGCCAGCGGCCAGGCGACGATGCTGTTCGCGCTGGCCATCACCGTGGTGTTCCTGCTGCTGGTGGCGCTCTACGAGAGCTGGGCGATCCCGCTGACGGTGATGCTGATCGTGCCGGTCGGCGCACTCGGCGCGGTACTGGCGGTGACTGCCATCGGCCTGCCCAACGACGTGTACTTCAAGGTCGGCCTGATCACCGTGATCGGCCTGGCGGCGAAGAACGCCATTCTCATCGTCGAGTTCGCCAAGGACCTGTGGGAAGACGGCTACTCGCTGCGCGATGCCGCTGTCGAAGCCGCGCGCCTGCGTTTCCGCCCGATCATCATGACCTCCATGGCGTTCATGCTCGGCGTGGTGCCGCTGGCCATCGCCACTGGCGCCGGCGCTGCGAGCCAGCGCGCACTGGGCACCGGGGTGCTGGGCGGGATGCTCAGCGCGACCATGCTCGGGGTGATCTTCGTGCCGATCTTCTTCGTCTGGGTGCTGTCGCTGCTGCGCACCAAACCTCAGCAAACCGACAACCATCCCCTGCATAAAGCGGAGTAATGCGATGACCTCTCACTTCATGCTCCGTCGCGCTCTGCTGCCCCTGGCCATTGCCGCCCTGGCGGGGTGTTCGCTGGCCCCGACCTACGAGCGCCCGCAGGCACCGGTCGCGTCGCACTGGCAAGCCGCCGACGCGGAGGGCGCCCGTGCCCAGGCGCTGGACTGGCAGACCTTCATCGTCGATGCCGACTTGCGCCGCGCGGTGGATACGGCGCTGAGCAACAACCGCAGCCTGCGCCAGGCGCTGCTGGATATCGAAGCTGCGCGTGCCCAGTACCGCATCCAGCGTGCTGATCGCCTGCCTTCGATCAACGCCAATGCCAGCGGCAACCGCCAGCGCCTGCCTGCCGATCTGTCGCAGACCGGGCGCTCGGAAGTGACCAGCAACTATCAGGTCGGCCTCGGCCTCGCGGAGTACGAAGTCGACCTGTTCGGCCGCGTGCGCAACCTCTCCGAGGCCGCGCTGGAGACCTACCTGGCGACCGAGGAGGCGACCCGTGCCACGCAGATCAGCCTGGTTGCCGAGGTCATCCAGGCCTACCTGACCCGCGATGGTGCGCTACGCCGCATGGCCCTGGTCGAACAAACCCTGGACAGCCGCATGGCCTCGCTGGAGCTGGTCAGCCAGCGCCGTGCAGCGGGGGCCGCCACCGCCCTGGATTACCAGGAAGCGGTCGGCCTTGCCGAACAGGCTAGGGCCGAGCGCGAGAGCACCGAACGCCAGTTACGCCAGGCGGACAACGCCCTGGTCCTGTTGCTCGGCACGCCAGATGCCGCTCGCCTGCTGCCCGCGACGCCCCGCGACGACCTGATGGTGCTGCAGGACATCGCCCCCGGCACCAGCTCGGAACTGATCGAACGGCGCCCGGACATTCTCGCCAGCGAGCACCGCCTCAAGGCGCGCAATGCCGATATCGGTGCAGCTCGCGCCGCGTTCTTTCCCCGGATCAGCCTGACCGGTTCGGTGGGCAGCTCCAGTGCCGAGTTGTCCGGATTGTTCGATGGCGGCTCGCGGGCCTGGAGCTTTGCCCCGACGCTGTCGCTGCCGATCTTCGCCGGTGGCCGCAACCGCGCCAACCTGGACCTCGCCGAAGTGCGCCAGGACGCGGCGGTGGCCGACTACGAAGGCACCATCCAGACCGCCTTCCGCGAAGTGGCCGATGCCCTGGCCGCCACCGACACCCTGCGCCGCGAGGAGGCTGCCCGCCAGGCTCTGGCCGGTTCCAGCGAGGCTGCGATGGCCCTGGCTAAGGCGCGTTACGAGGGCGGCGTGGACGACTACCTGCGTTATCTTGACGCCCAGCGCAGCACCTTTAGCAACCAGACCACACTAATTCAAATCAGCACGGAACGGCAGATTGCGCTGGTTGACCTGTTCAGGTCTCTGGGCGGTGGCTGGGGCCAAACTGAACCGATGGCCGGGATCGGCGCTGAGTGAGCAAAGCCAGGAGTCCTGCATTCGAAGACAGGACTCTGGCTCCATCACCAGTGAGCTACTGGTCATCCACGGGGAAATCGCCTGATCGAGAATAAGACTCTCTGACGACTGGCAGGCCTATGGATTATTGGTGGCGGCAGCTAACGGCTCTATAAAGAGCTGCAAAAAATCACTGTAACGCATTGATTGACTGCTTCTGGCCGGTTAGCGACGGCCTGACTTTGGCCGTCGCTACACATGGTCACACTTCGGTCTGTTCCGTCATTTCCAAGGCGTCATCGACCTCAATTCCCAGATATCGAACGGTGCTCTCCAGCTTCGTATGGCCGAGCAGCAGTTGAACGGCCCGCAGGTTCTTCGTCCTGCGATAGATCAGTGATGCCTTCGTGCGTCTCATTGTGTGAGTGCCATACATGGCTGGGTCAAGGCCAATGGCTTTCACCCAGCCTTTGACGATACGGGCGTACTGACGAGTGGATAGATGGTCTGAGTTATGCAGTCGACTCGGGAACAGGTAGTCCTCGCCGCGGAGCTGTACTTGATGTATCCAAGCCGCGAGCGCCGCCCGAGTTTGCTCAGTGATCTCGAACTGCACTGGCCGCTGTGTTTTCTGCTGCATCACTATTGCTCGTGATGACACCTGCTCACCATGGGCAACGTCCCGCACACGGAGCTTGGTTAAGTCGCAGGCTCGAAGCTTGCTGTCGATGGCCAGGTCGAAGAGAGCCAGATCCCGAGTTCTTTCTGCAATTTGAAGCCTTACTCGGATGGCCCAGATATCTCTCAGTCGGAGTGGAGTTTTCTGTCCGACCAGTTTTCCTTTGTTCCAGGGCTGGCGGCTGCAGGTAGCGATGATGTTCATAGCAAGTCCTCCACGTGTGGGAGGACAAGAATGGCTAGCCTGAACGGTGGTCGCTAACCGGCCAGAAGCGGACGCTTGGAATTATCGAAAATCGAGCGAATTCTGATGCAACCGCTGACGGCAGCGGACGATATTGCCAGCAACACAATGGTGCGCGACTGGTTGGCGGAGAGCGAAAATGGTGCCGATCTACCACGCTTTGTCAGCTACCTGAGTGGAGTGTTGGAGCAGCACAAGGCCGCCACGGCTTTCGTGATTTCTTCGGCAACCAGTCGCCATTACAGTGAAAAGGGGCTGGAGCGCACGCTGAGCCGCGCTAACGCCCAAGACGCCTGGTATTACCGTTTCCTCGACAGTGCGCAGCGCCGCGTCGTCGAAATTGGTACCGACGGCAATACCGGCGCCCTCACGCTGTTTATCGATCTGCGCGTGGAAAAAGCTGGTCAGTTGCTGGGCGTTGCCGGCCTCGGTTTGCGCATGGACGAGCTCTCAACTCTGATCAAAAACTTCAGTTTCGGCGAGCGCGGCAAGGTGTACCTGGTGCGCAACGACGGCCTGATTCAGATCCATCCGCAAACCGATTTGAACGGTGATCGCCAACTCGCCGAGCAGATTGGCGCACCGGCAGCACGGGCCGTACTGGGCAAGTCTGCGCTGTCATCGGCGGCTTTCGAGCGCGAGGGCGAGCCCTATCTGGCGATCAGCTTGCCATTGCGCGATTTGAATTGGACGTTAGTCGCTGAGGTGCCGGAAGCACAAATCTATGCGCAAGCGCACCAGGCGCTGTGGTTGACCAGCCTGATCGGTGCGGGTGTGGCGCTGGTGTGTCTGGCATTGGTGGTTTGGTTGGCGCAGAGCCTGGTCAAGCCTATCCAGCAGGTTACCCGTGCCTTGGTGGCAATTGGCAGCGGCGGCGGTGACCTTACCCATCGCCTGGATGACAGCCGTGCTGATGAGTTGGGGGATCTGGCCCGTGGCTTCAACCGCTTTTTGCTCAGCCAGCGCGAGATGATCGCGGACGTGCTGAATACCAGCGAGCGGCTGCGCTCCACGGTTGGCCAAGTGGCGAAGGTGGTGGACAACACCGCCACGCGTGCCGACCGCCAACAGGAAATGACTGAGATGGTGGCCACTGCAGTTCATGAAATGGGGCTGACGGTGCAGGAGATTGCGCGCAACGCCGGCAGTGCGGCTTCTGCGTCGCATGGCGCTCGGGAGGAGGCGTTGCAGGCCCGAGAGGTGGTGCGCGGCTCCATTTCCCATATTGAAAGCATGTCTGACGATATCGGCACGGCTTCGGGCGCGGTGGGCGAGCTGGCCCGGCAAGTGGCCTCCATCGACCAAGTGCTGGCAGTGATCCGTGGCGTCTCCGAACAGACTAATCTGCTCGCCCTGAACGCAGCGATTGAAGCGGCGCGGGCCGGCGAAATGGGCCGCGGCTTTGCAGTGGTGGCGGATGAAGTACGCACATTGGCGCGTCGTACGCAGCTGTCCACCGACGAGATTCAGAGCATGATCGCTGGCCTTAAGCAGGGCGCGGAAAACGCTGTGGCTTCGATGCACAAGGGGCAGGCGGCTACCGGGACAGGGGTTGCCTCCAGCCAGCGCACGGGACGTTCACTTGAGGCGATCACCGAGCAGGTGAACCGCATCAGCGACATGAACCATCAGGTGGCGGCCGCTACCGAGGAACAGTCGGCGGTGACCGAGGAGATCAACCGCAACGTACAAGGCATTTCCGATCTGGCGCGTGCTACCGCGGGGGAGGTGAATGATTGTCGTCAGGAGTGCCGCACCTTGAGCGGCCTGGCCGACGACCTGGCGCGGCAGATGGGCGGGTTCAAGCTGTAGGCAGCGCGGGCGGGAGAGGCAGTTAAGGCTTCTCCCGCGTCGGGTTACAGACCCAGCACCGCTTTAAGGTCGATATCCGGCGGCACCGCCGTGTTGAACTTGTAACCCTTGATCACCAGGTTGTAGTGCGAGGCCAGCAGGTTCTTGGCAGACGCCGCGTCGCGGCGCTCGAAGCAATCCACCAGGCGGGTGTGCTCGTCACGCAGCTGGCAGTAATCGAAGCCCGAGCGGTATAGCGCGTTGATCAGCGCTTCCTGCCGGCGCAGCTGGTTGTGGATGTTGTTGAGAATGTCGTTCTTCAGGAACGAGATCAGCAGCGAGTGAAACTCACGGCCCAGTTTGTCGCCCAGATCATGGTCGTGGGCTTGGTGCGCGGCCTGCTCCTTGAGGGTGTGGGCACGCAATATCTCCAGCTCGTTCTGGGTGATCGACTTGGTCAATTGGTCAATCACACCGCTCTCCAGTACCAGGAGCATCTGGTAGAGCTGGTACGCATCGTCGAAGGTCGGGCAGGCCACGGATGACGAGCGTTTGGGTGACACCTCCACCAGGCGATCCTGCGAAAGCCGGATCAGCGCCTGCCGGACCACCGTCCGGCTTACATCGAACAACTCCGCAATATCCCGCTCATTTAGCTTTGTGCCTGGCGGCAAGCGCCGGTGGTAGATCGCATCCGATATGGCAGAGACAATTTTCTGGGTGAGCATGGCACCAGCTATCAATAGACGTTCGCAGCCGCGAAGCCTACCACAGGCCTTTATCCGCCTTCACTGAGCACCATCTTGGGGATGGGTAGCGGTCTGGCGATCGTATGTGGGGCATATTCCCCGTGGTGGGTCACGCCTTTTCAGAAAATTCACCGCGAGTAACCTGACCAATAAGACAAATTGTCGATCTGGCATGGAGAATGCTTTTTGTCATCGCTCTGGTATACCAGTTGCTCAATATTGGTACTCCAGTAATGAAAACTGGTCATATTTCAGGATTCGACCAACGACCTTTGTGATGACGGATCAGGCCGCGAGGCGGGGGCACCCCGCCGACGTTCGCAGGAAGCGCGGACTGCTCCGTCCCAGCCACCAGTGCAGGGTTTTATGAAGACAATCTCGGCTCCAAACAAGGCGCAATACCTGCGCATGCTTCTGCTGGCGTGCCAGCATGTGATGGTGATGTATGCCGGGGCAGTGGCCATTCCCCTGGTGCTTGGCGCGGCGCTGGGTCTGTCCAAGACCGACATCGCCTTTCTGATCAATGCCGACCTTTTCGCCTGCGGGATCGTGACCATCATCCAGGCCATCGGTATCGGGCCGGTCGGTATCCGCATGCCGGTGATGATGGGCGTGACCTTCACGGCCATCGGCCCAATGATCGCCATCGGCTCCGATCCCAGCGCTGGTTTGTCGGCTATTTTTGGGGCCACCATCGCTGCCGGCTTGTTCGGCCTGGCCATGGCACCTCTAGTGGGCAAGCTGCTGCGATTCTTTCCGCCGGTGGTCACAGGTACCGAGATTGTCGCGGTGGGGCTGTCGCTGATGTCAGTTGCCGCGGCATGGTCCGCCGGTGGTTTTGGCAACGCCGAATTCGGCCGCCCGCTGTACCTGGCAATCGCCTGTGCGGTACTGCTGTGCATCTTGCTGATCGTTCGTTTCACCAAGGGTTTCCTCAACAACATCTCGGTGTTGCTGGGCCTGATATTCGGTTTTGCCCTGTCGGCTGGCGCAGGTTTGGTCAGCCTGGACGGCATCGAGGACGCCCCGGTGTTCGGTGTGATCCTGCCGTTCCATTTCGGTATGCCGACGTTCCATTTGTGGCCCATGGCGGCCATGTGCATCGTGATGCTGGTGACCTTTATCGAGTCGACAGGCATGTTCATTGCCTTGGGCGAGATCGTCGACAAGCCCATGGATGAACGCACCCTGGTTCGTGGCTTTCGTGCCGATGCCCTCGGCACGGCGGTGGGTGGCATCTTCAATACCTTCCCGTACACCTCGTATGCGCAAAATATCGGTCTGGTCAGCATCACGGGCGTGCGCAGCCCCTGGGTGTGCGCGTTGGCCGGGGCGATTCTGATTGTGCTGGGTCTGTTTCCCAAGGTGGCCTACTTCGTGGCGTCGATTCCGCCCTATGTGCTGGGCGGTGCCGGCATCGTAATGTTCGGCATGGTTACGGCCAGTGGCATGAAGGTGCTCGGCCGGGTGGATTTCAAGAATGTCGGCAATCTTTATATCGTCGCCATAAGCCTGGCGGTGGGCATGTTGCCCGTGGTCTCGCCGCACTTTTTCAGCAAGTTGCCTTCCTCGTTGGGGCCGATCCTGGAAAGCCCGATTCTGCTCACGGCAATTGTCGCGATCACCTTGAATATCTTTTTCAACGGTATCGGTTTGAGAAAACCGCAGAACGACGCCGCGACTGGCGAGGGTATTGGTCAACACTCCAACTGATATCTCTGATTGTTTGGTGATAATTAAGTGAAACGCTACCTGTCTTGATAGCTACCAGGGGGCAGGTAATACACTAGAGCGACCTTATAGGTCGCTTTTTTTTGCGCTGATAGTTACCTTGGTAAGTGAATTTAATAATACAAAAAAACACGCACTAAATTACTTCACCACACCAAAAACCGCCCCCAATAGCAGCAAAAATGCATTTCAAGAGCTTGTAAACTCCTGCAAAGTCTGCGCAATTCGTGCATTTATTGGCCCCTTACTTGCTATATGTAAATGCTGACTATTCGATCAGCTTTATATATGGGGGATAAGATGAAAGTTAACAATAAGTCCACTGTTTTTGCAGCAAGCTTTTTGGGGTTTTCGTGTTTGCCATCGGTATCGCATGCCGATATGAATTGGCACAGCGAAAGTCTCACTTATCAATACGGCAAAGAGTTCAAGGTGGATGCACGCACCGTACAAACCATTACCTTCGAACATGCCAGCGACTGGTCGTGGGGCGATGTGTATTTATTTATGGACAACAATTGGTACCCAGGCGGTGGTACTTACAATGATGGACACCATTCCATTTACAGTGAATTGGCGCCGCGACTTTCGTTGGGCAAAGTGTTTGATAGCAAACTGTCGTTCGGTCCCGTCAAGGACGTATTGATTGCGTCGAGTTTTGAATGGGATAAAAACGAAAAGCATGAAACGCACGATCAGGTTAACTATTTGCTCGGCCCGGGCTTTGATCTCGATCTACCGGGTTTCGATTATTTCCAGCTTAACTTCTACTACCGCAAACCAGACGGCGGTGTAGCACCTAGTGGGCAATGGCAAATCACGCCGGTCTGGTCGTATACCATTCCGATCGGCCGCTCCGACGTGGTGATCGATGGTTATATGGACTGGGTGGTCAATAATAAAGGCACGTATCACAGTAATCTGCTGTTCAACCCGCAGATCAAATATGACCTGGGCAAGCACTTTGGTTATGAGCCCAAGCGCTTCTACGCCGGGGTCGAGTACAACAACTGGACAAACAAATACGCGATCAAAGACACCCGCGCATTCGACACCGATCAGAATGTGACCAGTCTGATTGTGAAGGTGTATTTCTAAAACAACACCGGGCGGTTATCCGCCCGGTTCAGCCTTGCCAAAAGCGAGGCATGAAAAAGGCCACTCGCTAGTGGCCTTTTCCGCTGTCGGCGCGTTATGCCGTGGCTTTCTTGACCCCGAAGGTCTTGTCGAACATAGCCGCGATATGACCGCCGACAGTGATGGGCGCCGGATAGACCTCATCGGCCTTGCGCAGCGTGGGCACCACCGAGGCTTCGTAGTAGTAATCCAGGTCGAAAAAAGTTGGCACCGAGTAGCGCGGGGTGTCTTTTTTGGAGTTGAACACGCGGTGCATGGTCGAGTGATAGAGGCCATTGGTGAGCACCGGCACCATATCGCCGAGGTTCACCACAAAGGTGTTCTCGATAAACGGCGCTTTCAGCCACTCACCGTCGGCATTGCGCACCTCGAGACCGCCGACTTCATCCTGCAGCAGCAAGGTAATCAGGCCCCAGTCGGTATGGGCACCGGCGCCAATCTGGTTTTCACGGGCATCGGCCGGCTGGCTGGGGTAGTGCAGCATGCGGGTAATGATCATCGGCTCTTTGAGGCCCTGGTCGAAAAAGTCTTCGGGCAACTGCAGCGACAGGGCAAGCAAGCGGACGATCTTGCGACCGAGCAGATCCATGTAGCGCATATAGTCTTCGGTCTGCTGGCGGAAACGGGGGTTGCCCGCTGGCCATTGGTTCGGGCCGTGATAGGGTGTTTTGCGAATAACGTGCGGATGTGCGTCGTCCAACTCGCGACCCAGCAGAAACCCTTCTTTCAGATCGGGCGGCGAACCTTCATCGAGAATTTGCGCCGCAATCGGTTCATACCCTCGCAGGCAACTGGAGTTTTTCGAGTTGACCAACATTTTTTCGTGCAGCGGCGTTTTGAAATATTCCTTGGCTACATCAAACTGCGCTTTCTGCAGTTCTACCGGTACGCCATGGTTTTTAATATAAAAGAAACCGGTCTGCCGTGCCGCCTTATGAATTTCCCAGGCTACTGCCTTGCGCTTCTCGATATCGTGGGAAAAGCTGTCCGCCAGATCGATAACCGGAATGTTTTTGGCCACTGAAGGCGGGGTATATATGACCATCTGCAAAACTCCTGTTGATTACTAAGTGGTGTAACAAGGCAGAGTGGTAGGGCAACGTGCTGTCAGAACCGCTGTTATGGTTATAGTGCGGGGCAAGTAGCCACGTCTTTTGATGTTCTGACGATAAGAGTAATCAGGGTTTGCCGGCCGGGAATATGCCGGCCATTACGGTAAAGCCTGGAATACGTCTGACTTCATCCAGCCAGAGACGCACCGAGGGATAATCCTGCAACGAAAGCCCGGCTTCATCGGCCATGGCCACATAGGGAAAGCAGGCAATATCGGCAATAGTCGCGTGCGCCAGTGGACAGAGAAACTTGAAATCCTGTTGGCGATTGATCCACAGATGTTTATCCATCACCTCCAATAATGTTTGAGCACGCGCGCGACAGGCGTCGGCGTCGAAGTCATACATGAACAACTCATGTAAACGTGCGGCAGAAAGTGATCCGGTCAGACTATCGGCAAATGCCAGCCACACCTGGATATCACCCAACACCTCCGGTTGATCCAGCGGATACCATTTGCGACTCGGATCAAATATTGATGCCAGATAAACCAGAATGGCCTGGGAGTCGCGAATGATCTTTTCGCCATTCTGCAAAACTGGTAATTGACCCATAGGATTGATGCGCAGAAATGCAGGGCGCTTATGTTCACGCCCCGGGTGGAACTCGACCACTTCGGTTTCGTATTGCACGCCCAGAATCGATAGCAGCAAACGCACCTTGAAGCAGTTTCCGGATAACTCGTAATCGTAAAGTTTCAACATCAGACACCCATTAGATATCCAGAATCAGCGTTTCAGAGCGGCAACCCGATACACACGGCATGATCAACGTGCCGCTGTCTTTTTCTTTGGCCGAAAGATAAACATCGCCGTGCTGCAGTTCGCCGCTGACCACCTTGGTCATGCAGGCGCCGCATACCCCTTGCTCGCAGGAGTAATCGATGGCTACCCCGTGATCGAGGCAGGCTTGCAGCAGGGTCTGCCCGGGGCTGACGGTGAAGGCTTTGCCGCTGGACTTGATGGTCACTTGGTAACTGCCCGACTCGGCAGCCGGCGGCTTGCTGCTGGGGGCCAGCGCAAAGTACTCGAAGTGAATCTGCTCGCTGGCAAAGCCAGCTTCGCGTGCCAGCTCGACGACCAGATCAATCATCGGCTGCGGCCCGCAGACATAGACGTCATGCCGTGCCGGTTCCCGGTCCTGGAGCAATTCACGCAATGTCTGCTGCGTGCCTTCGATATCGAGGCCCAGGTAGGTCGCCGCTTGTTTACCGAGCGCGGCAAGCCGCTGGGTAAAGGCCACATGTTCCTCACTGCGCGCCAGGTAATGAAAACTGTACGGGCGCTTGGCGCGTTGCAGATGCAGGCCCATGGCCAGAATCGGGGTGACCCCGATGCCACCGGCGATCAGCAGGGCGTGACGGCCCGGCGGCTGCAGCTGGAACTGATTGCGTGGCAGCGTCAGCTGCACCTGGGTGCCTACCTGAACATCCACGTGCATGCTGCGCGAGCCGCCGCGTGATTGCGGCTCGTGTTTGACGCCGATCACCAGTACATCCTGCTCGTCAGGCGTGTTGACGATCGAGTACTGGCGTAGGTGGCCAGAGGGCGTGGTCAGGCTCACGTGCATACCCGGTTCCAGCGCCAACAGCCGCCCGTCATCCGGTTTCAGCCAGAACGAAGCGATGTCCGGGGTTTCGTTTTGGCGCGCGATGACGGTGCACGAGAACGGCTCGCCCGGCTTATCGGCGGCGGGTGGGTTGGGAGTCTTCAGAGGCACCGCGTCCGAGGCGATAAGCCGCGCGGTCGGCGCTGGCGTGGGGCTTTGCAGTACGCGGGCAAACAGCTCGTCGAGCAGTTGGGTAAAGACGATTTTGCGTTGCAGGGGCAGGGCAGCAGCGGCGTAAAGGCGGGCATGCACCACGGCCTTGGAGTCCGATTCCGGCTGGACAAAAATCCGCACGCTGTCGAGCAGCCCGGCGCAGCTCAGGTCAATGCTCAGGCCGCTTACCAGCGTTTGCACGCGGTCGGCCTGATCTCCCAGCAGCGGCGCGAACGAGGGGGCGGCCTGCTGGATGGCCTCGACGACGGCCTTGGCGTTCATTGCCACTGGATGGCTGCGCAAATTGGTGGACAGCGCGGCACCGAGCGGACGCTGTCTCCCGGGTTTGGCGTTGCCAACCGGGGCTTCGAGCTGGGCGAACACCAGGCCGTCCACCTCGGCGCAGGGGAAGGTGCGCACACAGGCGGCGCTGGGTTTTGCCGTGCGGTGAGCGGGCACAAAGGCACAATGGCCCGAGCCGCTTTCATATTTCCAGCCATGGTATTGGCACTTCAGCTGGTTGCCGATGTTCACCCCAAGGCTCAGGCGTACACCGCGGTGCGGGCAGCGGTTTTCCCACACATTTACAACACCGTTGTCGTCACGCCAGACCGCCAGCTCCTGACCGAGCAAGCGCGTTTGGTACACGTGGCGAAACGGAAGGTCTTCGGAGCTGGCGATCACATGCCATTCCTGATGTAACGAACCCATATCTGATTACCTGCTAATACGGCTCAGCGAGCGGTGCCGAACGTGACGTTGCGTGCTTTGATCCAGCGGCGGTAGGCACTGGACAGTGCATCCGCGCGCACGGGCGTTTCGTGCCGGGGATCCAGCGGCAGGCCCTTGGGCACCTGATTGAGCAAAATCATGATGTCCTGGCCAAAGATGCGTTGCTGGAAGTCGCGCAGCTGCTTGTCGGTGTTGATGTCGTCGAGGTAGCACATGATCGCGTGGGCGATGCAGCTCTCCTCATCCACGGGCTGCACGTACAGGCCGAGCACATCCAGGCGATTGGCGTCGATGACGCAAGTCTTGTAGAGGATGGCGATAAAGGGGCGGGCGATGCGGTACACGTACTGCATCTCCACCGGTTCGCTGGCCGCCGCCGAACCCT
This sequence comes from Phycisphaerae bacterium, assembly GCA_002706885.1. Taxonomy (GTDB): domain Bacteria; phylum Planctomycetota; class Phycisphaerae; order Phycisphaerales; family UBA1924. Next base: position 15,379 of record PAKY01000027.1, on the reverse strand, counting down.
TGGGCTGCGGAAAGCGGCAATTGACTGCCAGCACCTCATCAGCCTGTTCGTCGATCTCGACGTCATAGGCGGCCACTTCGGTGAGCGGTTCGGCGCCGAGAATATCGGTGTGCACGAACGGGAAGTGAGCCATGTCGAGGAAGTTTTCCACCACCCGCAGCCCAGAGGTGGCAACGCGGATCGAGCCGGCGCTGACGACGCGGCGGTCCGTTTCTTCGAACTCGGGAATGGCCAGAATTCGGCGTGGTTGCGCGGACAACGACACCCAGAGCAAGCCGTAGACGATCAAGGTTTTCAGCGGCTGAGAACTGTCGGCAAGGTGCGCGATCAGCCCGTCGGGGGTGCGGGTGTAGCAGATGGCCTGACCCAGAATCCGGGTATGGCATGGCTTGCCAACGACGGCCTCGGCCAGCGCACCAACCGGATGCCAGTCGTCGTAGACAAAGCTGTTTTCTTTTAACATAACGGTGGCCCGTACAAGGCTTGGCGGCGCCGTGACGACGCCAAGCGCAGAGGAGGTATTACGCCCGGTACTGAGCAACGAATTCAGCCGCCGACTTGGCGCTGCGCGCCTCGTGCACAGCCGCGCGCTCGGCGTACAACTCGCGGACGAACTGCGCGTAGGCACAGCTGTCGGCAAACATGTTGTACATCCAGCCCAGGCCGTAGGCGTTTAGGTTGATGTTGTCGATGGTCATCAGCGACAGGTTGGTAGCGGGGTTTTGCAGGTAGGCATCGATGACTTTGCGGGTGACTTCCTTGGTGCACGCCAGCTTGTGCGCATGCCACATGTCGGTATGCCATTCGCCTTCGGCAGGACGCCGGAACGGGTACTGAATGGAGCGCCCTGGACGGTCGATACCTTTGGCATCCCAAGGGCCGGTTTCAAAGCCCCACCAGTTCAGCGGGCCGTTAGGCGCGGCCGGGCGCATCTGGGCCCAGTGCACCAGGTTGCGGTTCAGCCATTCGTCCGCGTAACTGTCGTCGTTGAACGGGTCAAGTTTGGCGATGGCATCGTTGTCGCCACGCATCTGCGAGACGGCGTGCTCCACTTCGTTTTCAATCTTGAAAATGCAGTGGCTGTAGTCAATGGCCACGTTGAACTTCGCGCCGCGGGCTTCCACCAGATCGGCTACTTGCGAGACCCGGCGATAGTCTTCGGACCACATGTCCACATGGTTTTCGAAGGTGATGATCACCCCGGCTTTTTCCGCGTACTCGTACGACTCCAGGTAACACTCGGCGACCTCTTCGTTGGTCACGTAGTGGCGGTCCTTGTGCTTAGCCCAGATCATGAAATTGTGGTACTTGCCGCCGACCTCGACGGTCAGGTCGATGTTCTCTTTGATCAGGTGATCATCCAGGCCCAGGGTGTACAGGCCGCTCCCCGACAGCACCGGCAGGTCGTAAAGTTGGCTGCCCTTGATGTACTCGTCCAGCTCCTGGCGGTTGTTGGGAATGCGATCGATGAAGTCCCAGACCTCGGCTTCCTTGACCAGTTTGAATTGCTCGAGAATCGGCAACTCGGTCAGTGACACCGGGTTCTCACGCGACGACGCCTGGATACCCAACCCGGCACAGCCCAACTTGAACATCTTTTTCATGTACTGCTCCTGCAAAAACGTAGCTTCGAAAGGGCGCTTGGCCCATGGGTGTAGGCCTTAACGCTCCTCGAGCACTTCGCTGAGGAGGGCCGCTTTGAATTCGTCCTTGCCGCCCAGCGCCGCTTGCGACAGTTCGCGGTGCCATTTGCGGTACTGGATGGAGATCTTGTCGGTGCCTACCGACAGTTCGGCGCTATCGAGCTCGATAGGCCATTGGGACTGGATCACCGGGCGGTCTTCTTCCAGCACGCGTTTCTGGAAAGCCAGGTGCACGTGGTCGGGCTGCTGGTCTTCGGTACGCACGATGACCATGAAGTTGCGGCAAGTTCTGTCGTCCACCGGGCTGGCGGTGGTCCAGAGGATGAATTTGGAATCGTCCTTCCACAGTTTGATTTCCAGGTTCACCGAGTACGGCATCGAGCAGCGGTAGGTGAAGTCGCCCATGGGCGCTTCTTCCGGCAGCGTTTCGTACATCTCTTTGGGCGGCGCCAGCTGAAAGCGCAGTTCACCGTGGCTGCGATCGACGTTTACCGTGGGGTGACTGGCGAAGAAGGGGTCGTACAGAGTGCCGGGGTGAACGAAGGCGAAATGGGAGAAGTCGGTGAAGTTTTCCCAGCGGCGCTCGGCCGAGGTTTCCCACACATACGACTCCGCCACCACGACTTTCATGCCTTCGCTGTCCCAATCGCCCAGGTAAGGGATTTCGGTGCAGTCGAACGAATTGTCCAGGCGCACCCAGACGATGCCGTAGCGAATGGCGCAGTCGTATTTGGCGATTTTTGCGCGCGGCGGAATAGGGCGGTCGGGGCAGGCCGGCACCAGCGTGCATTCGCCGGCGTCGTTATAGCGCCAGCCGTGGTAGGGGCACTGCAGGGTGTCTTTGCCCTGGTGCTTGCACACGCTCCCCAGCGACAGGCGCGCCGAGCGGTGCACGCAGCGGTCATCGGCGGCCATCATCTGCCCGTCCAGACGGGCCAACACCAGGTTCTCTCCCAGCAGCTTCACCGACATCGGGCCATGCCCGGATGCGTTGGCTTTCTCGAACTCGCTCAAGGTACACACCGGGTGCCAGAAATGGCGGAGGTAACCTTTGTGTTCTATCAGGGGCTTCCATTGAGCGGACATCGCCGATCCTCATTACGGTTGATCACATTGCGGGCTTTTCAGAAATACAATCTGGTATACCAGTCTCGGCATCGCTAGAGCACGTCTTGTGCCAACGCGAAGAGGCGATCAGAAAAATGCTCGCAATGCCTCGTAGTTGACTGCCTGGACAGTTTTTAGACGAATTTTTTCAGCAGTTGGCGGGCGTGTTTTTCGCTCTGGCATGGTGCGCAGCGGCAGCTCGATGCACTTTCCTGGCGCGAAAAGAATCCGCGTTGGGCAACATTTCGAAGTGAGGAAGTCAGGTAAAACCATGGTTCGGCGGTTACGGTTTCATTCGGTGTCGGTCAGCTACTTCGACATGGTTCAGCACTGCGGCTCGATCCGCGAAGCGGCCCGGCGCCTGAACGTGGCTTCGTCGGCGGTCAATCGGCAGATCCTCAAACTGGAGGACGACATCGGTGCGCCGCTATTCGACCGGCTGAGCTCCGGACTGAAACTCACCCCCGCCGGCGAGTTGTTCGCACGCCATATCGGTGTGGTGCTCCACGACGTAGAACGGCTGCGCTCGGAACTCGAAGCCATGGAAGGAATCCGGGCAGGGCATGTCGAATTGATCGTTGCCGAGACCCTGGCTGTGGACCTGTTACCCACCGTGCTCGAACACATGCACGCGCGTTATCCACGGGTGTCTGTCGGTGTCACCGTCTCCGGCTCGCAAGGCATTCCGCAGGCGATCATCTCCGGGGCGGCGGACCTGGGTCTGGCTTTCGCGTTGCCTAAACACGAGCAGCTCCAGCAATTGGCCCTGGGGCATTTCCGGCTGGCGGCGATCGTGCCGCCCAATCACCCGTTGGCCGATAAAAGCCAGGTCAGTTTTGGCGCCTGCGCCGACTACGACCTGATCCTCAGCAAGCCGGAAATCTCGACGCGGCAACGACTCGCGCCACTGCTCAAATCCGCCCATTTTTCCGGCAGGACCCGCCTGGAAACCGCATCGCTTGAACTGGCCAAGCAGATGGTAGTGCGCGGCAGGGGCGTGGCGTTTCAAACCGCGTTCGGCATCGAGGCGCAGGTGGCCGCCGGTGAACTGAAGATGCTTCCGCTCACCGACAGCGGCGGTATTTTCTGCGACCTGGGCTTGTACATGAGCAGCGGCCGCTACATTCCGGCTGCCGTGGATGCCTTCGCCAGAATTCTCACCGACGAGATTTTGCGTCGCGAGCGGCACGAGGCCAGTCAGTTCGGGGCTCTTGGCTAGCGCTGCCAAAAAGGCATCAGGCCTGGCGATATTCGATGCTTTCCGCGCTCTGCCTGAGCAGATAACACTCCGGCCCATTCAAGTAGGAGTCGCTCACATGGCACACGCCCAACTCGCACCGTCACCTCTGGAGGCCTCGCAGGCCACCACGCTTCCAGTTATCGACATCTCGGGCCTGCGCTCGGCATCACTGATCGAACGCACCCGGGTCAGTCAGCAAATCGGCCAGGCCTGTCGTGACAAAGGTTTTTTCTACGTCATCGGTCATGGTGTACCGGCAGCTTTGCAGCAGCAGGTGATCGACCAGGCGGCCACGCTGTTTGCTCTGCCGCCCGAAGAAAAGCGCAAGGTCGACAAGTCACTCTCCATGGCCAATCGGGGCTACGAACCGTTGCGTAATCAGGTGCTCGAAGCCGGCGCGCCACCGGACGTCAAAGAAGGCTTTTACATCGGCCAGGACAAGCCGCTGGATCATCCCGATGTGCTGGCTGGCAAATTCAATCAGGGGCCGAACCTGTGGCCGGCAGACCTCCCCGAGTTTCGCCAAACCATGGAGGCCTACCAGCGGGAACTGGAGTCAGTGGCTCGCCTGCTGATGCAGGGCGTGGCTCTGTCGCTGGGCCTGCCGGAGCAGCACTTTGCCGCGTTCTGCGAGGACGCCATGACCACGCTGCGCCTGCTGCATTACCCACCGCAGCCGACCACTGCGGCACCGGGCGAGAAGGGCTGTGGTGCGCATACCGACTGGGGTGGCCTGACTCTGCTGTTGCAGGATGAAAACGCCGGGTTGCAGGTGTGGGATCAGGAGCGCAATGGCTGGATCTGGGCCACACCGGTTCCCGAGGCCTACGTGGTCAACCTCGGCGATCTGATCGCGCGCTGGACCAACGATTTGTACAAATCGACCCTGCACCGCGTGGTCAATGTCTCGGGTAACGAGCGCTATTCGGTGCCTTATTTCTACTCCGGCAACATCGCCCACGAAATCGCCTGCATCCAGGCCTGCCTGGCACCCGGCGAGTCACCCAAGTACCCGGTCATCAGCGTCGAAGACCACTACAAAAACATGTTCCGCAAAACCTATTCGATGTGATCACAGCCGCGCAGACGGAGCCTGTTTCAATGCCTGCCTTTATCCCGGGCTAACCGCCTAACCAATAACGTATGGGGAGCAATACGCGCATGAACATGCCTGGATTCAGGAAAGTACTGGCAGGGTTATTGAGTGGTATCGGTCTGGCAGCAGCCATCACCGCATACGCCGACGAGCCGCTCAAGGTCGGCTTCGTCTACACCGGTCCGATTGGCGACCACGGTTGGACATATCAACACGAGCAGGGCCGTAAGGCGTTGGAGCAGGCGCTGGGCGAGAAAGTCCAGACCACCTACGTCGAAAACGTTGCCGATGGCGCGGACTCCGAACGGGTGATCCGCAACATGGCAAAAAGCGGCTACGACCTGATCTTCGGCACCTCGTTTGGCTACATGAACCCGATGGCCAACGTGGCCAAGCAATTCCCCAAGACCGCGTTCGAACACGCCACTGGCTACAAGCGCAGCACGAACCTCGGCACCTACCTGTCGACCTCGTACGAAGGGCGCTACGTGGCCGGCTACCTGGCCGCGAAAATGACCAAGAGCAAGACCGTCGGTTATGTCGCGTCCTTTCCGATTCCTGAGGTTATCCGCGACATCAATGCTATTCAGGTCGCGTTGAACAAGTACAACCCAGGGGCGGTGGTTAAAGTGGTGTGGCTGAACACCTGGTTCGATCCCGGCAAGGAATCCGACGCCACCAACACGCTTATCGACCAGGGCGCCGATGTGATCTTCCAGCACACCGCCAGCCCAGCACCGATTCAGGCAGCCGAGCGCCGCGGGGTGTACTCGGTGGGCTATGCCTCCAACATGGCCAGCTTCGGCCCCAAGTCGGTAATTACCTCCATCGAATACAACTGGGCGCCGTTCTACATCCGCACTACTGAGTCTGTACTGAACGGCACTTGGAAATCGGCTGACTACTGGGGTGGGCTGGCCGATGACGCCCTGACCATGCCGATCAGCGATATCGTTCCCGCTGAATTTAAGGCCGAGGCGCAGCAGATCATTGCCTCGATCAAGAGCGGCACGTTCCACCCCTTCGATGGCCCGGTTGCCGACCAATCCGGCAAGGTCAGAATTGCGCCAGGAGCCACGGCCAGCAATGCGGATCTGGCAGGTATGGACTACTACGTCCAGGGCATCGCTGCGGAGTTTCCGAAGCAGTAACGTTGCGGGCCCCGCTCGCTAACCGGGCGAGCGGGGTGGCTGAATACCTGAAACGGATCGACATCCTCGATCCGCCTGTGCCGCTCCTGTGCAACAACACCTAAGAAGCTCAGGCAAGCAACTGTCTTTTCAACACCTTGCCCACAGAGCTGCGGGGCAGGGCCTCAAGCATGTGCACAGACTTCACGCATTTGAAGCCCGCCAATCGCTGGCGGCATGCCTCGACAATCGAGGCCTCGTCGGTAGCGCCTGGTTGGGTCGCGACCACAAATGCGATCGGCACCTCGCCCCAGCGCTCGTCGGCCTTGCCCACCACGGCAACCTCGGCCACGCCGGGCAGCGACGCGATCACCGCCTCCAGTTCTGCGGGATAGATGTTTTCGCCACCGCTGATGATCATGTCCTTTAAGCGATCCACCACGTAGAGGAAGCCCTGTTCGTCCAGACGGCCAATGTCGCCGGTTCTGTACCACGTCAGTGTTTTCCACCGGTGTGCTCGTCATCCTCTTCGCCATCTGCACGAGTCTTCGTTTTCAGCTGCGAGAGCGCCTGCTCATTGATGATGGGTAGAACGCCTTGCTCGGTGTCGACTACCCACATCTGCTGCTGCTCGCAGTAATACCCAGGTAGTTGGTCTTCGCCTGTACGAAGTGTGCTGGCACTTGCCAGGAAGGGCGAAATGTTCGCATGACGATGGCGGGCGCGCGCGTCCCTATCGGTGGTGTTTTCCATGCATCAAGTCCATTTAGATCGGTTTGGTGTGCAGATTGATACTACTTTGCCATCAATGACCGAACAACATAGTTTCCGCATGCTGGTGGGCGGTCGTAGCATGCTTACATCAAAGATTCGCTACTAAAAAATAAGGTTCCGCTCGCGACGACGGCAAGCAGTCAGGTTGCTTGATCTGGTAGTCGCCTGATCCACTTGCGATTTGCGTTTGCGACCTTCCTGGTAAGGCTGACAGAGCCGGTATGAGCGCCGACGCAGAGAACATCGAATCGGTGCGTTGGCGAGGCAGTAACAAAGCCCTCATAGAGCCAGCCGAGCAGGTCATCAAATAGGCCGTCATTCACTAGGACTGAATCGGCCCTAACAGTCCGCTATTGGCCGATAGCTGCTGCCCACGCAGGGTAGCTACCCACGCACTCCGATCACTTCACTCCAGTGCGTGGTGTATCTCGGGCTCAACATCTCTCTGCGCATCGCCCAGGCCGGCGCCGCCGGTACCCGCCCAACTCGCACAGTGCCCCTTCCTTCGCGTTGGTTGATCTGGTCGACAACTGCCATTAACCGCTCGGCGCCGCGACGCGGTTCAGGCGCAAATAGATCCGGCGTCAGCTCGCCGCGCTGGCTTAGGTCCATCAGCAGAATCGAGCATTTCGAGAACGGGTAACCAGGGCGGTAAATCTGACCCAAGCCGCGCTGGGCAAGCGCCAGTATCTCGCGTGTATCATCTGTGGGAGCTGGTAAAGCCAGAGTGATGGCATTGGCGTAGCGCGGCCCGTCCAGAGCCGCCAGCTGCGTCTGCAGTCCAACCTGGATGGTGCTGCATAGCGAGGCCTGGCTGCGCAGCTTCTCCGCGGCTCTAGTCACGTAGGCGGCCAGCGCCTCGCGGATCGGCGGCAGCTCCGTCTGGCGCACGCCAAACATCTTGCTCGAGCAAATGGCCTCCTTCGGTGGCGGCCCCTCGTTGAAGCCGATACAGCTGATGCCCTGCAGCTCCCGCGCGGTGCGCTCCATGGTTACGCCGAAAGTCTTACGCAGGGTGGCAATGTCGAACTGCGCCAGATCCCAGGCGGTGGATATACCCAAAGCGGTCAACCGAGATGCCGAGCGGTGCCCAACACCCCAGACCTCGCTTACCGGCGCCAAACGCAACAGCCTCTCCTGGCGGACCGGATCACTCAGATCCAGCACACCACCAGTGCCTTTCCACTTCTTTGCCGCCCAGTTCGCCAGCTTGGCCAGCGTCTTGGTGTTGCTGATCCCGACTCCTACCGGCATGCCGATCTCTTGCGCCAGGCGTTCGCGAATGCTCCGGCCAAGTGCTCCCGGATCAGCAATACCGGTCATATCCCCCCAGGCCTCGTCGATGGAGTAGACCTCAATGCCAGGCAGCATCTCGGCCATGATTCGCATCACGCGGTTGCTGATATCCGCATAGAGCGCGTAGTTACTGGAGCACGCCACCACACCCTGATGGCGCATCTGTTCGCGCACTTGGTAGTAGGCTGCGCCCATGCCAATACCTATGGCCTTGGCCTCAGCACTGCGGGCAATCACGCAGCCGTCATTGTTGGACAGCACGACTACTGGGCGGCGCTTGAGCCAGGGCCGGCAAATGCGCTCACAGCTGCAGTAGAAGCAGTTGCAGTCGATCAGCGCGAATAACCGGCGAGAAGTGTTCATGGCGCCACATGGCTGACCACCCAGCTCACCACGCCCCACACCTCGATCGGCACGTCACCATCCAGCTGAACATCCGGCACGATCGGATCGGCGGCTTTAAGCCAGCGGCCACCAAACAGATCTCGTGCAACGAGACGTACGCGGTAACCCTCATCACCGAGATCGACGACCACAAACCTGTTATCCAGCTGGCACGCCGCACGGTTCACGATCAACCGGTCTCCCGGGAAGATGCCGAAGCCAAGCAACGTGTCATCCAGTACCTGCACCCCCCAGATATGCGGCGCCCCTAGGCCTGTCAGCCGATCAAGGGACAGTCCTTCTTCCTTTTCGTCCTCGGCAGGTGATTGGAAGCCGGTTATCCGCAGGTCGGCCACATCAGTGAGCAAGCGTTCCCGGAGGCGCTCACCGCGAGCAAGGATGGAAAGAGACATTGGGGTACCTCTGAACAATGCTGTATATAAATACAGTATTCGAGAAGGCCCAGCTTAGGTCAACAGAAGCCCAGCACAGCTCCGACAGGAGGCAGGGCTACCAAACCGTCAGGCGTCTACCAACTCATCGCGAAGAATGGCCATCTGCTTGGGTGCTTCGATGCTGATGCGAGCTCGACCGTGACGCTTGATAGCGTCTATATGCACGGTAATCCCATCGCGCAGCAGCTGCTTGAGGAGTTTCTCGGTGTCGACGCCGGGGTCGATGGTAAGGCGGATCATCTCGCCTTCGCGGCGAGAGAGAGTCAGAAATCCCATGAGGCAAGTCCTTTGCTAATTGGGGGGGCGCGTCCTGCCCAGGCAGTCTAGAACAAGGTGGTAGATGTCGAATGTGCAACTGCGCGCAGCGTGAGGAGCCAGGTATGTGTGGAGGCGTGGAAGCCCGCGAGGCGGACAAGGTCTGGAAAATCTACTTCCCTAATCCCAAGGCAGCCTTACCCGTCATGTTTCCAGATGGAGGCCAGATCGACTGGATCCACTGGGGGCGCCGCAGGGAGGAGATAGGTGGCAGTCCACCTGGTGGCTGGGCAAAACTCGAATCAATCCACACGGGAGTCTGGAAGAAGCACCACCCCCAGCGAGCCCTAGCCATGGTGCAGCGGCTTATGGAGAAAGAAGGCCACGTTGGCGATAAGCATCGGCCCTCACATTGGTTCAATGTGCCGGAGGGGTACGCCTTGGAGTGCCTGGTAATCGGAGAAGAGGATCAGCGGCGTGTGTACGTAGTGACCACAGAACCACCAGAAGAGTACGCTTGGGTACATGATCGATGGCCGAGAGTGGTGCCTATAACGCAAATCCTGTCACCGTAACCAAGGCGTTGCTACGGTGACAAACCACGGTTACTGAGTCGATAGCCTGCACCTGTAAGCATCCGTGGCCACTCGCCACTGAAGCCCATGCAGAGAAGCAACTGGGCTCACTTAGGTGAGGTTGTCCCCACTGAGGATCCTCTTCAGATCTGCGCCAAAATTTCTGGCCATCAGTGTCTCCCGCAGTTATCAGGTTCTGATGTCGCGATCTTCTTCAATAAGCTTCTGAATACGGCCAGTCTCATCAAGCTTGGCGGTAATGAGTAGGTGAGCTGGAACGGTCCCCCCCATTCTGCGTATGTACTCCTCTTTTGCAGCAAGCATGTCCACCTCTCGGGCTGAGGGGTAGTGGCGCAGGGCACGTGAGGCCTGGCGCTTTATCTCATCGCTGACCTCGCTGCTGCTTGTCAGGGCGTATAGAAAACTGCGCACTTCCATAAGTGCAGCAGTACGTTCGATAGGCATGGTCATGGCGAGTCTCCATCGCTGCATTGAGGGGCAGGTATGTGAACAACAATTTATGAATTTCCAGGAGGGGTAATCCACCTCTGGCCGGCAGCTGCCTGATAGGTACCTACCTCCGGCCAAATGTGGCTTGCATTAGGCGGCTGCGAAGGTCTTCAACACGTCCGGGTTGGGCCAAGCCCTGCTGGCCATCACAGCAAACCAAATGACCCAGTGCCTCCTTTGGCCACCGATCGGAGTCGTCGTCGACCGACACCCAGTTTGGAAGGTGGGCGCGATTCACGTATCGGCAGATTTGTTCGTATCGAGCGGCTGTGTCCCACCAATTCTGATCAACCCAGCCTTTTCCCATCGCGCTATGCCAAGTCGCGCCGATCACCCGGGCCTTTAGCCGGGCGGGCAGGTAACTTCGCGCCCGTGAAAAGCCTAGATGGCGCACCCAGCTTGTACTCAATACCACCTGGACGTGGGGGAAATCCTCCAGCGCCTCAACCAATAGATCCGACCACATGAAAAGCGAGCCTTCAGCTCGCAATGTCGGCCCATTCTGTGTCATGAAAACGGCGTCCGGATGCAGTACACCATCAAAGTCGAGGAAAAGGACGGGATTGGCCGGCGGCGGCATCGTGCGGGTATCCAAGGTTATGGTTTAGCGTTCCGCACTAAGCAAAAACCCTTCCCCAATCTCTACCCGCCAGAGCCGCACATGCCTGCGGTGCTCCACCGAAACAACGAGTCGACACCTTCGAGAGCTTCGCCTCACTTTCGTAGGTGATGGGCTCCCCAATCTGGTCGACCAGAACACCTCCAGCCCCTCTGAGAATTGCGTGACCAGCCACCACGTCATGAGCGGACACTGGAGCAATCGAGACGGCCGCAACGCCATCTCCTGCGGCTGCGGTAGCGAGGCGGTACGCGATGCTGGGCATCGGTCTGTACTCTGCGGGAGCGCATAACACTTCATTGATCTTCGGCTTCGTCAGAGCTCCTGTACTCACCAGTACCTTGCTGCCGGCTTCCAGCTGACGATGGTTGATTGAGCTCGTTAGGAGTTGACCATTTCTATAGATGCCGCCCAGTCCTTGGCACCAGGCGATACAGTCTGGACCGCGATCGTTCGTGACCGGCGCATACACCACACCCAGGACAGGTTTCGCATTCATCAACAGGCCGACCGAAAGCGCTGTCCCCTTTCGGCCGCGGAGAAAATCCGCAGTACCGTCATTAGGATCAACGACCCAACAGCAGTCTGCACCAGTCAACCTAGAGCCCGTTTCCTCTCCCCAGAAATCACAGTCCAGAGCCGCGAGAAGTTCTGCCCGCAGCAGGACTTCAATCTCGAGGTCGACCTCCGCCTTGTCCCCGCACCCACGAGGACCAGATGGACGCCGCCACTCCGCCACAAGCAGTTCTCCAGCACCTTGGACGATCTTGATGGTGATGTTTAAGAGTTCGCTAAAGCTCATAGATTTAGGGGTGTCGGTCAGGTGCGGATGCCCAATGCGATGAGTGATGATTGGGGGCATCAGAAGCAGGCCAGCAATTGTTGCCGATAGTGCTTGGAGAAGCTGACCTGATGGCTCGGTTCAGCCACAAAGTCCGCCAGATGGACGGTGGCTGTAGAGCCTAAATCGGTAGCCTGCTTAGACCCAGTTTTAGTGCAGCTTTCCAGCGCGTCGGTATTCCCGGCAGGCTCAATCCAGCCAGTGTTTGAGACTGAAGTGAGGGCAGGTATATGCACCTCATTCAGCACCGCAAGGTCATCCGGAAGATCATCCGCAATTCGCTCAGCAAAGCTCCGTAGCACTGGCTCCGCCAACATGAACAACCAGGCTTGGCCATCGCTCTCGCCAGTGCGCCGAAGCACCCGGCCGAGCACTTGGCGATAGTGCAACTCGGTGCGGATTCGACTGAGGTAGCAGCACACTTGGAGGCGGGGGATATCAGTGCCTTCGCTGATCATTCCAATGGCAACAATCCAACGACATGCGCTATGCCGGAATGTATTGATGACCTGCTGCGCCTCAGGGGTTTTGTTGGTCACAAGCCGACAACCTTCACCTCTGGTTTCTAGAGCCAAGGCAATCTGATGCGCATGCTCAGTGTCGGTGGCGACGACCAAACCAGCCGCATTAGGTTTTACCTGGCGAAGCTCATCCAGTTTCTTGCAGCTAAGGTCCAGCAGTTGGTCGATCACCTCGTCATGTCGCAGCAGTTCTTCGTAGGTGACGGGGGATTCCCCCAATAGCCTCGCAATGCTGGGAAACATCCTCACAGTGCTATCAGCACCCATTTCTTCCGTGAGTTTTACCCGCTGATTATCGAGCAAGACAATACGCGGAGAGCGGCATACTCCGTCGGTAATAGCTTCTTCGAGACCATAGCGGTAGTCGCAAATCAGATGCCCTAGGGGGCTGGAGTAGCGGGCCAATGCAATAGCCCGTTCATCCGAACGCCATGGCGTGCCAGAAAGAGCCAGTGTGTAGGCCGCGCGATCCTGTATCCGGTGCAGTATCTGCTGCCCCCAGGCGCTGCTGAGAGTCGGATGATGGCCCGCGCAGTGGTGAATTTCATCGAAGACTACGAGTACACGATAGTCATCAAGCAGCTGCCAGAACCCCTCGTCTCGGAACTCCATTGCTTGGTAAGTGAATGCCGTGCCCACGGCCCCAATCTGGCCGTCGAGACGCTTGCCAAGTACTGCAGAAAAGGTCGAGCGGAACCCCTCCACTACCTGACAAGAGGGCGCGAAGCACATCACTAGATCGATGCTGTCCTGCTCAAGTAGTCTGCTGGCGAGTTCTGCGGCCATGCGCGTTTTTCCGGCACCAGGAGTTGCCTGGCAAAAGAAATGCGGAGTGGTGGAAAAGTGCTTCAGCGCAGTATTGATGCAGCTGTTTTGCCAGCCACGAAGTGATCTGGTCACCATTTGGCGGATAGCGTCTGCAGGGTCTTCTCAATGGCGCGCAGGTGTCCCAGCAGGCGTGAGCTGCGGTCTCTAGCCTCCAGGTACTCTCCTTCAATCTTATCCCGAAGGTGCGGCATGTCTTCTAGGAGCAGTTTGAATCGCTCGGCCTCGCCCATCGATGATAGAAAATCCAAGCGGATTTCTTTATGGAGCGTTTCCAAGCGCTCATCCGCCCCGGATGAGCGCTTAAGCGCTACAGCTTCATCATCGAGCAAAGCAGGTTCCTTCTCAGGCTCACATGCTGGCTTTCGACTGTTCTCGAACCCGTTATCGACCAGCTCCAGATCTAGATGCGCCGGAACCGGCTGCAGGTGATAGACCTGCCCGCGAGTACGACGGTCTTTATCCAGAACAACCCAGCCGGTGCGCAGCATTCGGCGAGTCTGCTCATACACATAGCGGCGCACATCGGCGATACGAAAACTCGTGCCGTTCAGGCTTTTGGCGTAGGCATCGCGTAGTTCACGGGTCGTGAACTGCGCGCGCCCTTCCTCCTGCAGCAGCTCATACAGACGCCGGTCGAAGACAAACGGTGCCGATTTCATTAAGAACCAGAAGAGTTAGCGCGAAATAAATGCGGATTATAATCCGTGGCTCGCACATCCGCAAACGCCCGATAGTGCCGGCTCAGGTGGAATTGGGACGGTCATGGGCACGTTGGCAAAAGCGTTAGGGGAACGCATCCGGGCGCAGAGGAAAGCTTGCCGGATTTCTCAGGATGCACTGGCGCTGGCCTGCAACATTGATCGCAGCTATGTGGGGCGGATCGAGCGTGGTGAGGTAAACATTACCGTTGAAAAGCTGTACCGCATTGCAGGCGAGCTTACCTGCGAACCTTCGTACCTTTTGCCTCAGATATCTGAGCTGCAACCCAACTAAAAATATCAATGCCGTTCACGCAGCAGGTAAATCGATACCGCTGCGCCTTCCCTCCAGTGTCAGCCGCTGGTCTGTCCCGGAACTGGTGGACAGGTAGTTAAGAGCTACTGCTCGCGTTTCGCCGCTCAAACTCCATTGGACTGATGTAACCCAACGTCGAGTGGCGACGGCGGTGATTGTAAAAGCGGATGTAGTCGAACAGGTCGGTTTTCGCCTCCTGGTAGCTGGCGTAGCGCGTCAGGTACACCCGCTCGGTCTTCAGCGAACGGAAGAAGCTCTCCATCGCTGCGTTGTCCCAGCAGTTCCCCGGACGTGAATGGCTGGGCACGATTCTATGTCGCCGAAGTAAGGCCGCTTGGCAGTAGCTTTAATGGCGTCGTCTGTGCCATGAATTCGCGCGGCGAGAAGTATTGCGAGTACAGCGTCAGTTAGAGTCATTAGGTGATTACGATCTCTATTAGTCGAGCAATGGCCTCGCGCATTATGTCATGAGTGCTCTGATGAATATGGATGTGACCCTAGCGAAGAAACATCTGCCCTTAGGTCGAACGGCGCGCCATTTGAGAATTTTGTGTGATGGTATTGCTTCTTTTTATTGCAGTCAGGTTAGGCACTCAGGCGGGAATGCTCGTCCTATCTATCACCGATGCGCTCAGATATCGGTTCTTAGTAAGCTTTCATTGACCATTGCCTAGTAATTTTTTCTGCCATGCTGCGCTGGCATTTGGAAGGCCAGCGGACGCGCCATCTCTAAGAGCTGTTCATGTCATGAAAAATTTATGGACATGTGTGAAATAACCTAAGTATCTGATCTTGCGAGCAAATTTGATGTCCATAGAGGTGGGAACTTTGGGGTGCCTATGGCTACAAGGTCGAGCTGCTGTCGCCCTCGCGACGCGACTGATTTGGTGCAAAAAAGCCCCTGTGACGGGGCTTTTTCAGCTCAGAGGTCGAAGTCGAACTCGTTGAGTTGCTTCTGCAAACGACGCTCTTCGAGCAGATTGTCGATGATCCGGCGTTTGGTCAGATTGGTCTTCGCAACTTCTGCCGGAGCCTCGGCGGTATCGTCGTCATCCTCGGCGACGAAGTCGTCTTCAATCTGAATATCTTCT